>NZ_JBHYVM010000013.1:51273-179684 GCF_042750105.1 Streptomyces sp. NPDC059443
CACCCCCCGCCCGCCCCCCAACATCGCCCTGGCCCTCTACCCGGCGGACCCGGGCCCCGCCACTTGCTACCCCGCCCCGGGGCCCCCCGCCGGGGGCGGGGGCGCCCGGGCTGCAGACCACCGGGGCCGGCCGCTTCCACGGTCCGCTGGTGCGGCTGCCGTCAAGCCGAACGGTCACAGAGGACGGCGGCCCCCGTCGCGGGCGGGCGGCGGGTGCCCTCGTAGCCGCCTGCCCGCAGGATCCCGTCGATCTGGGCGTTGGCGGCTTCCGCGCAGCGACGGGCGGCACGCAGCTTGGCCAACGCGGCACCGACGGCCCGGACGTCGTGGGCTTCCAGTCTCCGGGTGCAGTCGCGGATGCCGGTCTCTGACAAGTCTGTACTGCCGTACGGCACCGTCCGCCGCGGTCGCTGCGATCACGAGGGCAGCCAGGACACCTGCCGTGACGCGACGCGACGGGCACGGGGTCGGCCGGTCGTGCTCGGGCCGGTGCGCATCCCGGTACGGCCGGTGGCTCGTGCGCATGGCGGCCGTCTGGGCGGCGATCAGGCCGCCCAGTAGCCGGAACCGCCGGTCGGCGGTGCTCGCGACGACGGCCGCCGCGGCTGCGGGCAGGCACAGCGCGAGCAGCAGGAGGATCGCGCGCAGGGGCGCGGGGCCCTCTCCGGGGCGGCCGTTGCGTCGGACAACCAGCGGGGTGCGCCCGTCACCGAGCCCGAGGGGACCTTGGTGCCGGTCAGCACGGCGGTGGAGGCGCACGTGCGGAAGGTGCGCCGATAGGTGTCGGGCGGGACGTGGACGGTGCGGCCGAAGTGGCGGCGCAGGGCGGTGGCGGTGCCGATGCCAATGGCCGTAGCGAGGGCGGCGTCCGACGGCCTCCGCCAACAACTGGCCGCGACCAAGCGGGAGACCACCGAACCAAACCGACGGCTGACGGCAGCCGCCACTGTCGTCCTCGTCCCACTTCCCCGGCCCGGAGCAACCGAAGGAGAACCCTCGAATGAGGCCTTGCCCAGCACCTGAGCAAGGGCCGAGCATCGCCGTCGCGCCGTCGGCCGCCCCCGTGCCGGAACGGTCGCCCTCACCGGCGCCTGGACGTCACCCTCGTCCACCTCAACCTTGGCAAGCCCGTAGTGGAACGTTGACCCGCCCGCATACCGACGAAAGGGACCGTGAACTACAGCACCAGCGAACAGCCCTGGCTCCACCCTGACCGGGGCCACTCCTGGTCGACCTGCGGACGAAGACGCCATCGGCCACGTCCTGCTCGCCCGGACCGCAAACCAGGCTCAGGCCCTCTTCGACCACAACGCCAAGTCGAACCTGATCGTGCGGGTCCTCGTCGGCGACGCCGAAGGCCGCACCCGCGCCGTCGGAGCTGGTGCTTGTCCCGGGCCGCTCACGGCAGCTGCCGAATCCCTCTGAGGCTCAACTTAGCTGGTGGCGCACGAGGTCAAGGAATGCCTGTCGGCTCGGATGTATGTGCGCCCAGACCTTCTCATCCTGCGGATCTCCCGGATCTTGGGGGCCCTTCCTGATCACCTCCTGTACTGCGAACGCGAGGCTACGTGCCGCTTCGCTGACCTCGGACGCGCACAGTACGTGGATCGTCTTCTGCGTCACCCAGACCCTGTCAAGGACCTGCCTTGCCCGGGCCTGCGACTGCTCGTCAGTCAGGTTGTGGTGATACCGATCCACCGCGACTCGTTCGGCTTCCTGCACCGCAGACAGAAATTCGATGAGGTGAGTGAGACGCTCGTTGCGGCGCGCCTCAGCAAGTTCACGAACACTGCGGCGTGCTTCGCCGCGTTCCAAGGCGCGTCCTGCCGAGCGCTGGGCCAGCATCGACATGAGCCCACCGAGCAGGACGCCGATGAGCGGCGCAAGAGTTGTCCACACAACATCAAACTATGACACCGATGATATGAACACGGCGCGGGGTTCGGGCAAGATCGGTCCGGGACCGGGACGCGCAGACGGCCAGGTTGTCGCAGCCTTCGACAGCGGCGGGCAGCAGAGCGGTGCAGATGGCGGAAGAGCTGATCTTCGCGTTTCCCTGGGCGCTTTTAGCCACAGCGCGGACCGGGAGGTCCGGCACTGGGCGGCCATGGCGGTGGGCGTCCGGTCTCCAGCAGCTTGTCGGCCTACTCCAGCGTGAAGCCGAGCGATCGGGCAGCGCCCTACCGGCGGCCGGAGATATGGACAGGGCGGCCAAGATCCTTCTGTGACGAATGACCTGGACGCCCTACTCATCGCACTGTATGTGAAGATCGACGACGAGACCACGGACACCCACTGGTCAAGCGGGCTATACGGCTCCTTGCCACGGACACCGACTTCTGGTTCGACAACCACTGGATCATCGACTCCACCCCGGTCGAGTGCGGCCGTTCACGACCCACCGTGAAGCGGTCGGACTTGGCTGGCTGGGCCGGATACGGATACTGCGCCAGCCATTCCCGATTCTTCTGGGGCCTGCGGCTGTACCTGGTGTGCACGCCAGCGGGGATGCCGATCTTGTGGTCTCTTGCGAACCCGAAGCTGGACGAACGCGAGGTGCTGACGGCGATGCTGGATCGTGAGCCGGACACAGTCACAGACCGCCCCGGCCTGCGGGTGATCACGAACTGATCGAGTCGGTGAACGACACCCTCAAAGGCCAGCTCGACCTGGAACAACACGGCGGCCGGACCTTTGAGGCCTTCGCCGTCCGCGTCGCCCAACGCATCCTCACGCTGGCCGCAGCAATCTGGCACAACCACAAGACCGGACAGCCGATCACACGGTCCCTGATCGCCTACGACCACTGATCACTTCGGAATGACTCGTCTAGGCCCTGCCCACCGGCGGGGCCCAGCCCCGTTCAAAAAGGGGTGCGCACGGCAGAGCCCCGGACTTGTGGGTCCGGCGCCCTACGGTGGCTGACTGCTCGGGAAGCTGGCGTGATGGGTGGCGTGCGGTCAGTCCGCCTCGACGTACGCGACCAGGACCAGGGTGCCCAGGGCAGTCGGCACGTACAAGATCCGGACGCCGGCCTCGCGGTGTTCGCGGATCGCATCGTGCTTCGAGGGGATACCGATCTCGGGGTTCCTGGAGATGGCCACCAGCGGGGGGTCCAGCCGGAGGCGCTCGGCCTGCGTCATCCTCTCGATCTGCTCCTGCGCCACGTCGTAGAAGACGATGCGGGCGCGCCTTGGGGCGTGCCGCCCCATCAGGCTACGTTCGAGGTGGGAGCGGATTCGTCGAGCGGGGGCTGCCCGAGGTTCTCGCGCAGGTCCTCCCAGGCGGTGACGCGGTCCAGGTCGACACCCTCGCCGGCCAGCCGCTCCAGGACGTAGGCGATCTTCGGGTCGCAGTCAGCCATTTCCCGTGCGTCGGCCCGCAGGGCCTCCTGCTCGGCCGGGTCGAAGACGATCCGCATCACTGTCTCCAAGTGATAGATGCTGCTTCGAGGCTAGCGCAGGAGCGCTCCGCCGGAAGCCGGAAGCCGGAAGCCGGAAGCCGAAGAGGATGCGGAGGCCTACCGGTGCGCGGACCCACCCCGCGGCTGGCAGATACGAAAGACACCACTGAACTTGATTGGGTGATGTCGGCCGTGCGCCTGACGGCCCTTGGCTGTGAGATACGCGCAGGGCGGCGGCTTGACCGAGCCCGAGAGGCTGGCCGAGTCAGTAGGTATCACTGGGGGGCGTGGTGGTTCCACATCTCCCCCGTAGGAGGGAGGACCTTGTGCCCCGGGTGGATGCGCGGAGCACTTGTCCCTCGACAGAGTAATGACATGCGTCGACACACCGAATCCAGCATGTCGTACATCGTCCCCCCGCTGACCGTCAGGCGGGCAGCGATTGCGGGCGCCATCGGCTGTCTTCCCTATGTGGCGATGAAGCTCTACTGGTCATGGGGCGGAACGGCGGGCAAACCGGTGGGCATGAATATCGCCGAGGAGTTCAGCAAGAACGGGGCTCCCCAGGTTCTTGTATGGCTGGAGGAACACGGGATCGATTTCACCGCCGTGGGCATCCTTCTGGGCATCACGCTCCTCGGAGCCCTCACCCGACCATGGGGCCAGATCTTCCCGCGCTGGGTACCCGGGCTGCGCGGACGGCGGGTCCCGCGATGGCTTCCCCTTGCACCCGGTTGGGCCTCGGCGGTGGCCCTCACGCCCTACGGAAGCCTCGGCCTGGTGGTGATTGCGACCGGTGGACTCTCCACGGCAAACTTGGCCGGTATGTCCCCGTGGGTCTTCATTATCGGCTTCGCTAACTTCTTCTCTATGGGATTTTCCCTCGGCGTATGCGCCTTGTCCTACCAGCGTCGGACCAAGCCGATGGCTCAGCACTGAATCGACGGCCAACCGATGGTCAGTTATCCATGGTCAGGCCGGTTCCGGCGAGGCATCCGTCGACCAGGTGCGGCCTGTACTGGATCTGCTTGAGGCTTCGTTTCACAGTTCTGGCCATCTGGTCGAGGTTTGCGGCGGCGAGGTTGCCGATGGTCCGTTTGACCAGGGCCCAGATGCCCTCCTGCGGGTTGAGGTCGGGCGCGTAAGAGGGCAGTAGACGTGGAAGCTGTAGAACAGTCCGCGACCGCTCGCCCTGTTTGAAACAGGTCATCCCAGCCATCGAGACCCGGCCGGACCCTCGGGCACGGACGCTGACGACGGGCGTGTGGCCGAGCCTGCCCCAGGTCCTGGCACGCGGCGGTCTCATGGACTGCCGGGCTTCGTCCTCGAAGACGATCCAGGCTCCACGGGCCACCGCGACGCTTTTACCTGAGGCCAGACCTCCTTCTTCCACAGTTCGACAGCCGCATCGTCGCGCTCGATCGCCCGGCGGGCCGGCTGCTGCCACGACCACCCGTGCCGCTTCAGCAGCCGCCACGTGCCCTCGACCGTGTACGAGACGTGGAACTTCCGGCCGATCAGCGTCTTCACCCGGGCCAGCGTCCATCGCTGGTCCGGCCAGCCGTGGGCGAGCGGCCCGCGCTCCAACTCCTGCTCGAGCCGGACCACTTGCGATTCACTCAGCCTTGGGCGCCCCGGCGATCCTTTCGAGTGGACCCCGGACGCTCCCGCCTCCCGCCACTGCCGGCGCCACCGCTCCACCGACCGCTCCGACACCCGCAGCGCGGCCGCGATCTCCCGATTCTTCTCCCCGCCCCCGAAGCGTTCCACGGCCTGCAGCCGGATCCGCTCCCGCGCGGCCCTCCCGGCGTCGGTCAACCCGCCACCCTGCGCGTATCTCACGGTCCAGGGCTACCGGAACCGGCCAGGAGCTGTCAGGCGAACGGCCCCGACATCACCCAATCAACTTCAGTGGTTCGCGCACTCAACCCAAATCGGGAGTTCGACGAGACCGTTCATGACCGCAGTATCGTGGAAACGCAGCTCTGACGATTCCACGGTCAGGCCGAAACTGGTTGTTCCCGAGAGAAACGCGCGCAGGGCCTGCGCCGCAATAAGACGTGTGACTGGAATGCCCAGGCATGAATGCCGCCCGTGGCCAAACGTCAGATATTCGAAATCTCGACTGCGAGTGGGATCAAATCTGTGAGCATCCGGAAGCACTGAAGTGTCCCTGTTGCACACGTCCACCCCGATGATGAGCAAAGTGCCTGCGGGAACCGCGTACTCGCCTATCACGGATGGCTTCTTCGTCATCCGATAGATCCCCCGCGCAATCGGGCTCGCGTATCGCTGCACCTCATGGACGAGGCCGGGCAGCAGCGTCTCGTCATCGCGCACGAGACTCTGAGTCCTCGAATCTTGCGCCAGGCAGAGGATCCCATTCGTAATCAGTGCCGCCAACACCTCGACACCCGACAGCGCGAGCAGTCGAGTGTTCGCCGCCACCTGTCGATCGTCGAGAGAAGGGAGCTCCGCCATCAGGTCCGACACGAGGTCATCGGCGGGGTGAGCACGCCTGTCGCGCACCCAGTCGACGAGCGTGGCGTCGAGTTCGCGCACCGGGTATCCCTGGTAAACCGCGGTCCTCAGGGCCGAGACGAGGTTTTCGTCAAGTCCAAGCAATCGCGACATTACGCTGTCGGCGATGGGCACGCCGATCGACGCGACCGCGTCGAGCCTTCCCAGGGCGAGAGCGCTCTCGATCGAGTGTTGGACGTCCTGAATCAGTTGGTCCGAGACATCGCGCACGCGAGTATCGATGACCTTCCGAAGTGCGCGCCGTACGCGACGATGCTCTTCCCCATCGGTTTGGTTGACCGAGAAGACCATCTCGGACATCGAATCCGGATCTGACTCGGCCGGCTCGTCGAAAACGCTCGCCATGAGTTCGCCCGCACTGCCGTAGGTTTCGACGTCGGACAAGATGCGGGTGGCTTCGCGGTGATCGTTGACGAGCAGTCCCACTCCGGCCGACCCCATGCGCATCGGAACGATGGTGGCGGCTGGATCCGTCGACCCTCGCGACACAGTCCGCTCATCGAGTGTCTTGCGGAAGAGGATGTTGCCTTCAGACACACCAGACTCCTTGCCTTACGGCAATACCCACACAGTGGTCGCCGGAACGAAAGACGAGGTCGTGCAATTCAAGAGCGTGCAGACTGGCCGCCTCTACGGGGGTGATCGTGTGCCCCCAACTGCTTTCATCAAGAACGGCTGCCGCCGGTTCCGAGCGGTCGATATCGATGCGGCGACGCTCCCCGTAGCGTGTGTCCTCAACGGCTAGGAACGTCGGACCGCGCCGAACGACAAGGGATTCTCCCTGCTGCGCCGACCACGCGAAGGTGCCGTCCGACTGCCGCGGCGGGTCGAGGTGGCGAAGGCACCCGACCTCAAGGGCGCCACAGTCGCCGCTCCACGAAACCCGCAAACCAACGCCGCGCGCGTCGCGGAGCAGCGCGATCAAGGAGACGAGTTCGCGATCGCCCATCTCCGACATGGCGAAGTGACCGACCAGTCGAACCCCGGCGTAACCCGACCGGGTCAGGGTGACGAGATTCTCCCTGCTCTGCATCGAGTGGAGATTCACCGACGCGAAGAGCCTTCGTCGGTTCGACCGCCGCTCTGCTGTCTGCTTCGTCACCAACGCAATCCCGTCGCGAGCGCCAAATAGGTGGAATCCTCATGAAAAATGATTCCGAGCTCTGTCCACGTCCCGACGAGCTCTTCGAGCTGACCTTCTCGCACTGCGATCCCGAGCGAGCGCATCGTGGAAGCGAGTGCAGGAAGCGTTTTGCCCTTGGCCAGTGCACGGTAGGCCTCGGCCTCGAGGCCCGGTTGAAGCACCAACTCACGGGAGGGCCAGGCGGGCCGGTCGTCGACGACGACGAGCGAGTCGTCCGGCGCCGGCAGAGCGACCAGCCGAGAAATCGATGCGGTGGCCTTCCAGTTCGCGACCGCTTCGCGCAACATCCCATCCGTCTCAGGTGATATCCCAGCGGGCTCGGACTCGAACACGTAGACGAGGTCATCGAGGGCGTCCTCTACCCCCTCGTAAGCGCTCATCAGGTTGCGCGAGGGACCGAGAGCCCGGAGACCGAGTTCTGGATCGTCGAAGTAGGGGCTGAAGCGTTCCAGTTTGATCGGGAACGCCCCGGCGGGCGGCGTCAGATGATGGAGGGACGGGAGCGAGTCGATCAACGCCGCGTAGTCGAGGTCCTGCTCCCCGGGGAAGCCTATGAGGATGTTCCACGACGGATAGATCCTGCAGGTGGCACAGTCTCGTAGGAATCGCACGTTCTGCCACCCGGTCACCCCCTTGCGCATGATGCGCAGGATGGGTGTGCAGAGGCTCTCGACACCCGGTTGTAGTTGCGTGAAACCGGCGCGCGCAAGGGACTCGAGTTGACTGAAATTGAGGTTCGACTTCACCTCGGCGAACAACCGTACGTCCCATTCAGCGGGCAGCGCCATATCGGTGGTCAGTTGAATGACATGTTCGGGCGCCAAGATGTTGTCAGCAAACACCAGGTCAAGCACGTTGTGCCGACGGATGGCCCGGCTGGCCTCCGCTTGTACGCGCTCGGCGGGCTTTGCGCGATGGGCCATGGCCGACCCGTTCAAGCCGCAAAATGTGCAATGGTGCTTCGCACCCCACCAGCATCCTCGGCTGGCTTCCAGAGGAATCTTGACATCGATGAGTTGAGCGGCCGGAGATTTCCCCAAATCGCGAAAATAGTGATCGTAGACGGGCTCCGGCACCACGTTCATGGAGACGGGTGTCGGTCCGATGGGGTTGCTCACAGAGGATCCGTCGATGTCGGATCGCCAGCACAGGCCGGGCACGGCACGCAGCAGTTCGGCATGCCTTTTCTCGTCACCGCTACGACATCCTGCGATGTGGGCGATGAGTGGCGCGATCGAGCGCTCCGCCTCGCCCCGGATCACGTAGTCGAACTCCGTGCGAGCACGGTGGACTGTCGTACCTTGAACGCCGTCGCAGTTCGCCCCGCCGAGAATCGTAACGATGCTTGGCTGCAACTCCTTGACGCGGTGCGCGAGCGCGAACGAGGCAATGTTCTGATCGAACGTCGTCGTCAACCCCAGGACATCGACACCTGACGTTACGAGATCTCGGGCCAACTCGTCGATGAAGGCGGGCGCCGCGCGGAACATCGCACAATAGGCATCAACGTGCTCACTGTCGCTCACGAGGTCATGGAAACTCGTGTGGCGTGGGTCGATACCGGGGCGAAAGTAGCTGGAGAAGACCCATTCGCCGACCCCGAACACTTCGGCATCGACGATCAGTTCGTAGTGCTCACGTTCGAGGCCCGCCTCCCGGACCAAGAAGTCGAGCCACCGGATATTGGCATAGACGACGTCGAGCTTCTCAACCTCTCCGCGCTGCTCGAACAACGGAGCGATCGTGCTCAGCGCCAGTGAGGGCATGTCAACCACGGCCCAGGGCATGCAGACCAACGCAACCGAAAGGGCATCCTCGTGCACGACCGGCGGGGTTAGATCCAGCACCGGTCGTTTGTGCCCGATCTGCATCAATTCCACTTCGGCTCCTCATCGATCAGGGGCGTTGTTCGAGATGGTCTGTTTCAGGATGCCTTTTGGTCGGAGGGCTTCTCGATCTCGGTGGTCACCCGCGTCCCCCGGAAGAGCACCGGGAGCCACAGGAGACATGCCAGCAGGGGGACCGCGGCGTAGGCGGCCATGCCCAGACTGGAGCCCAACCCGTCCATGAGCGTGCCGAGGACGAGATAGCCGGTGCCGATGAGCACCGACTCCACGAGTGCGATCATCGACAGCAGGCTCGCCCGGTGGCGCGACGGCACTGCCTCGTTGAACACGTTGTCCACGAGCACGGCGGTGATCTCGGGAATTCCGACCAGGACCAGGAACGCGGCGATGGTGACCCAGACAAGGCCGAGGCCGCTCAGGCCGAGCGCCACGGCGAGCGTCAGGAGAGACACCGGGGCGATGACTCGGTACCCGATGCGCCGGTTCGCGCGGTCCGACAGCAAGGGAGTGAGTCCGCCGACGAAGAATCCCGCCGATATGACCACGCTGACCAATGCGGTGCTTGCTCCCTGATCGGAGAGGGTCTTCTGCGTAAAGATGATGTACGGCGTCAAAGTCGCATGCATCAATCCGGACACCACGACAAGCGTCACGAGCGCCGGTGTGGCGACCCGAAGCATCGCCCGCCATGCCGTGGTGTCGCCGTGCTCCTTCTCGGCTCCGTCCTGTTCGTCCACCGCGTCCGCGCCGCGGATCTCGGGCACCCGTGACATCAGCACCACCACGGCCAGGACGAGGCAAGACGCCGAACCGACGTAGACGATTCCCCAGGAAAACTGCTGCAGTTGGCCGCCGATGACGATGGCGATTCCCGAGGTGACCGTCCCGAGCATGGTGAACCGGGACTTGATCTTGACGTAGCCGGCCGTCGCACCACGACGCACGAGCAGGTCGTACAGCAGGGCGGTGTCCGAACCGGATACACATGCCATGCCCACGCCCTGGCCGATGAACAGCGCCAGGAACACCCAGTAGTTGGAGGACGCCACCTGTCCGAGCAGGCATCCGGCCACCAGCACCTGGCCGATCACGATGCTGGCACGCCTGCCGATTCGGTCGGCGATGATTCCCGTCGGCAACTCCGCAAGTCCGCCGACCAGGTAGAGCAGTGTCTGAAGGAGGGCCACTTGCCCGGCGGAGAAGCCTCGCTGATAAAGGAAGATGACGAATACGCCACGCTGGAAAAGCGCGTTGGCGAGCACGGCGTATACGTAGAACGGGCGCGTGACGCTTCGTGCTGCATCGTCGACTGCAGCCGATCCGCCAAGGGCCTCCGTGGTGCCGGTCATGCTGCGGGCTCCCCCTGGTGACTCCGGTGATCATTGGTGTTGGGCCTCGGCCGTCGACCGGAACCCCCCGTCCGCACTTCGCGCAGGACATGGGGCCGACCCTCCGGGAACCGTTGCCGGCGCCGCGACCATCTTCGGTGGAGGTGCCACATACTGGAACCGGTAGCGCGCATCTCCTGGAAACGGTTGCGCACATCTTGGAGCCGGCGTGGGCGTGAGGTCGGGACGCCCTCGTCCACCACCGGCGGACTCGGCTCCTGCTCCGGCTCCGGCCGGATGTGCCCGACCCGAAACAACTCCACTGCGCCTCCTGTCACCGGCTCGACCTCGTTCACTTACCAGCTCACGGGCATTTCCTTGAGGCCGTACCCGAGCCCGTCGTCCATGAACGGGAGGTCGCCGAGGTCGACGGCCAAGGCCAGTGTCGGAATGCGCCGGAACAAGGCGGCGAACACGACCTGGAGCTCCAGGCGGGCCAGCGGTTGGCCGGTGCACTTGTGCACCCCGAACCCGAACGCGAGATGCTGGCTGGCATCGCGGCGCAGGTCCAGCACCCCGGCACCGGGGAACGCGCTTTCGTCGCGGTTGCCGATCTCCTCCGGGAGGATCAGGCCCTCGCCGGCGCGGACCAGCTGCCCGGCGATCTCGATGTCCTCCACGGCCACGCGGCGACGGCCGGGCTGGACGGTGGTCAGGTACCGCAACAGCTCGTCGACGGCCGCAGCGACCCCGGGGTCGTCGGCGTCCTTCAGCACGGCGATTTGGTCGGGATGGAGCAGCAAGGCCAGCGTGCCCAGCGCGATCATGCTGGCTGTGGTCTCGTGCCCCGAGATCAGCAGGAACAGGACCAGCATCACCAGTTCGTGCCGGTTCAGCTGGCCGGTGGCCAGCCGTTCGGTGGCCAGCTGGGACAGCAGGCCGTCATCGGGGTCATCGAGCTTGCGGCCGATCAGCCGGGCCAGGTAGTGATACAGCTCGCGCTCGGACTTGCTCACGACATCGTCCGGGACGTCGCTGCTGGTCACTGCCCTGATGGCGCGATGGAAGAAGTCGTGGTCCTCGTAGGGGACGCCGAGCACGTGGCAGATGACAATGGACGGAATCGGCAGGGCGAACTCCGACACGAAATCCGCCGGCTTCGGCCCGGCCAGCAGAGCATCGATGTGGTCGTCGACGACTTGCTGGACCGTTGGCCGTAGTCGCTCGACCATGCGCGGGGTGAACGGCCGGGCGATCATCCGACGCAGCCGGAGGTGCTCGGGGCCTTCCATGGCGGTCAGGAACTGGCCTTCTTCATGGTGGTCCTGCAGAAACTGAGTGTGGAACGGGTAGCCCGGCTGCATCCAGTCCGCGCTGACCCGGCGGTCCGACAGCAGCGCGCACTGCTCCGCATGCCTCGTCACCAGCCACGGAGTGCTGCCGTCCCAAAGCCGAACTCGGACCAGCGGCGCCCGTTCCTGCAGCTCGGCGAGCTCAGGTGCCGGATCCAGCGGACAACCAGGCGCCCGGGGAATCGGAAAGAACGGGACCGCCGTGGATTCCAGATCAGGAACTTTGGCCTGCGAAGACGTCACAATCCTAGCTCCGTCCCGAATGTCACATATCGGATGACACATCAAAAGCAGGAGGATCCTGCTGAATGCCCTGAATGACTGGGCTCGCTGAATGGAGTGATCGCCGAATCGGCCTCCGCGACCTGCGGATTCCGGTGCCTCGACCTTTTGCGCCACATGGCGGGAAACCATCCATGTGCAGCCCTTGTCCGCTGAAGGTGAGCAGATCAAACGGCGACCTCTCCGCTTGGCACTGTTCCGGACCGGCAGCAGCCTACCCAGACTCGATCAAGCCCTACAAGGGGCGGGAAAGGCCCGGCATCCGTCGGTCAGCAGACATCGCGGCAGGAGATCGAATCTCGGAAATGCCCTCTTGATCCAGCGTGCTGGAAGCCCGGAGAACTCACGTCATCGCAGGCCAGAGGGCAATTCCTCATTCCTGGCAAGATCCACCGTCGCACATCGACCGATGGGTCAGGGATCAGTTGTTGCATCGGACGATGTGTGCAGGCCCCATTGACAGGGCGTCAAGGACTGTATGAGATGAAGCTGTTGGTTCCATTCGAGGTGAAGAGAGGACAACGATGACGCAGGAAGTGCAGGAACGTCCGGTGATCGCGATGGCCGAGGCGGAGCCGGAGATGGTGCTCTTCTCCGACGGGGAAGGGGTTGACCTCGCCGATGATGTCGAGCTGATCAGCCTGTCATCGGCTACTTTGGGTGCCATTGTTGCGCGGCGCTGCTGATCGCATCTGATGTCGACTCCGAAACGACTGGCCCTCTCGTTTGCGGGGGAGGGCCAGGTGTCGGTTCGATCGTCCACGCAGAGTGTTCGCGTGACGCTGGGCCGGCCCTTGATCAATGCCGATGTCAATTCTCCGTTCTTCGTTCCTCTCGGACTGCTCTGCATTGCCTCACCCCTGATGGCGCATGGTCACCCCACCGTCGTCGTCGACCTGGAGTACGAGCACCGGATCGGTGTCTTCGAGCCCGGTGACGCCGACTGGCTCGACCGGACCTGCGCCCGTCTGCTCGCCGCCGATCCCGACATTCTCGGCCTCACCTGTCTCGCGGACACCCTCCCGGCATGCCTTCTCATCGGGCGTCAGGTCAAGCGGCTCCGGCCCGATGTCACGGTGGTGCTCGGTGGACCCGGGACGTTCGGCGTCTTCCCCGACGCCCTCCCGCGCTTCGCCGACTGCGTCGACTTCGTGTGCCGCGGCGAGGGAGAGCTCGCGATCACCGCTCTCGCCGATGCCCTTGCCGACGGGGCCGATCCCGCCAAGGTGCTCGGCTTCTGGTCGTGTGTGAACGGCAAGTCCGTGTCCAGCGGGCCTCAGCCGACCACGAACCTGAACCTCGTGCCGATGCCCGCATACGACGCCGTCCCGATGGGTGACTACATCCGGCTGTCGACCCCGCACATCTTCGACGTGCACATCGGATCCGGGTGTACCTATTCGTGCAAGTTCTGCATGACGTCGACGTTCTGGGACCGAGACTTCCGGATCAAGGATCCTGCGGTCATCCTCGACGAGCTTCGCTTCCTGCATCGCACCTACGGGGTGACCCAGTTCAACTTCCTGCACGACAACTTCGCCAACAAGCGCCCGTATCTCGACGAGTTCGTGTCCTATTTCTCCGAGCACAACGACATGTTCGAGTGGGGCTGCGCGGTCCGGCCGGACAACGTCAACCCGTCCCTCCTGCGGCGCATGGCCGACGCGGGGTGCTTCAACATCTTCTGCGGCACGGACGCGGGGTCGGAGAAGATCCTCAAGGCCATGCTGAAGATGCCCTCGACGAAGCGGACCTACGAGTTCTTCCGGTCCGCCCAGGAAGTCGGCATCCAGTTCGAGACGAACACGATCGTAGGGTACCCGGACGAGACCGCCGAAGATCTCGAGAAGTCGCTGGAGGTCGTCTTCGACGCGATCGCCTACGGTGCCGTCAATAGTGACCTCAGCGTGCTCCAGCCGCTTCCCGGTGCCGAGATCACAGATGAGTACCGAGCGGAACTCGAACCGCTGGAGAGCGAACTCGACGCCATGGGGACCTTCCTCCCGCCGGATGTCCGCGCGCTCATCAGGGACGATGTGGCGACCTTCACCGGATTCAGCTTCATTCGCAGCGGAAATCGAGACTACGAGTACTATCAGGACGTTTTGCGTCTTTCCCGGTACTTCACACGCCGTTATTACCACCTGCTGCGATTCCTCAAGCAAGGCGCGGGACTCACGTACGTGGAATTCATCGACGCACTGCTCGAACGGGCTGCAATGCCCATTCAGGAAGCGGTCGCTGAGATCCTGGCGCAAATGGACGGCGTGCACGCGCAAGCCGCCAGGGCGCTGTACGCGTACGACTCGATGCTTGCGGAGTTCCGGGGAGACGAGGTCGAGGAAGAGCTCGTCAACGTATACCGGCGGCCCGCCACCGTAGAGGACAAGCCGCATTTCCTGATCGCGGACTTCGATGTCGACGTCGTCAAGATGATTTCGGACCCTCGCGAAATCACCTGGACGCCGGAGCTGAGCCGTCCGACCGTCGTGGTCGTATATCGCGCAAGTGAGGCAGAGGTGTCGACTCTCCGCCTGACGCCGGCGCAGGCCAAGGTGTTCAAGACCCTCATGCCGCGCGAGCGGGAAGAGCGCGAAGCTCTCCTCGCGAACGTCGCCCCCGGTCGGCTGCGCGAGGTCGCGACGGCGGTGGCCGGATTGTGTGCGCAGATCGACGCCTCGCCGGACGCCCCCGAACGGACACCTCGGGCGGTCGACAGCCCCCTCGTGGCCACGTGAACGAAATGCGCCCCGTCACCGTCGAGGTGGACGATGACCCGATTCGATGGCACGGGCCCACGGGAGGCGACTACCTGAGCCGTTGGTTCGCCGCGGCGAGCCAACGCAGCCGGCTCGATCTCGTCTGGGTCGCGGACGACGGGCTCAGCCAGCACTACCGCGTCCGGCAGGGCGCGTCCTTCTCCGATGGGAGCCCGGTGCGTGCGCGCGATCACGCCCGGGCGATCCGGACCGCGCTCACGGTTCCGTCGCTCCAACGGTTCCTGCTCGACATCCGCGCGGTCCGCACCTCGAAGGACGCGCTCGTCATCGAGCTCCGCCGCCAGGCGCCGCACCTGCCGAGCCTGCTCCGGAGCGTCGATCTCGCTCCGATCTCGTCGTGCGGGCAACTGTCCTCCGGTGCGTACGAGCGTGCCGTGCGCACCGCCGATGACGAGTACTGGCTCGAACCCGTCAAGGCCGGCACGCCACCTGTGCGGGTGCTCGTCCGCCGCGATCCGCACGAGGCCCCGGCGAGGTTCCGGCGGGGTGAGGTCGACGTGACGTGCGCGACGGCGTTTCCGCTCGACCGAGTCCCGGAGTTCGCGGACAGCCGGGTGTTCCACACGGCACCGACCGCGATCGAGATGCGTCTGGAGATCACCCCCGACAGCCCGTCGGCGGTGGGCGACGCGGAGTTTCGTCGCCGGCTCCTCGGCGCGATCCGCTATGACCGCCTTGTCGCACGGTGCTGGAACGGTGTGGAGGCGGCGGCGCCCGACGACCATGTCGAGGCACCGCCCAGCACCGTCGGCGCCGGTGAACGGCTGCGCCTGGGGTACTGGGACTACTACCCCAACCTGGTCGTGGCCGAAGAGGTCGCGGCTCAGCTGACCGAGAACCTCGGTGTCGAGGTCGAGCTGGCACCCGCAGACTTCGTCTCGGGCTCGGCACAGTCCTTCGACTTGCTCCTCGCGTTGCGGGGCCCGTTCTTCGAGGATCCGATCTGTGCTCTGGACCTGCTCGACCCGGCACGCCGTGACCCGGTGCTCGCGCCGCTGCTGCGTCGGCTGTCCGAAGACCCGGATGACGATGCCGCGTGCGAAGAGCTGCGCCGAGCGGTCCGCGAGCAGTGTCCGGTCCTGCCGCTCTTGCGACTCCGAGGCCACTGGCTGCAGCGCGAGGCACTGGCAGGCCGGCCCTGGCCATCGATGGACGCTGTGCGCTTCCCCCGGTTCAGCTGGAGCGCCGATTCTCCGTGATCTTCGTCAAACCGTGATCTCGCTACGAAGGGAGGCCAGGGATGGCTGACGGAAGCGACCGCTACGTTCTCTCGCCTGCGGCGACCTGGTCCCGCGACGGCGACGAGCTGCGCGTTTTCTCCGACGAGGTACTGCTGGTCCGACGTTGCCCTGAAGCGATGTTCGAATGGCTCAAAGCGGTCTCCGACGACCCGGCCGGCCTGCCAGCGCCGAGCGGAAGGCAAGTGGACGCCATCGTGCGTACGCTTCTTCGGCTTCGCTTCGTAGTCGCACCGTTCGACCGCTCGTGGCACTCGTCCGCTTGGCGGAACCAGGTCGAGTACTTCGCGGCCCTGGGTCTGGATGCCGGCGCGGCACAGGATCGGCTGCGCGCGGCGCACGTGACCGTTCTCGGCGTCGGCGGCATCGGCGGCGCGGTGCTGGCCGAGATCGTGGGTGCGGGCGTGGGCGGACTCACGCTCGTGGACGGCGACCGGGTCGCGCTGGAGAACTTGAACCGCCAATACCTCTACCGGCGTTGTGACGTCGGACGGGCAAAGGTCGATGTGGCCCGCGAGTGGGTGAGTGAGCGCCTCCCCGAAGCGGAGCCGACCGCTGTCATGGAAACCATCACGACCAGCGAGGCGTTGGTGCCGCACCTGCGCGAAGGCGGGTTCCTCGTAGTCGCCGCCGACCGTCCTGCATCGCTTCCGGAACTGTGCGCTCAAGCCTGTCTTGAGCGCGGAGTGTCGATGATCACCGGAGGCTGCGGCCTCCGAGTGGGGTCGAGCGGCCCGCTGATCCGGCCCGCCGACGTCCCGGCCTTCATCGCGTCGCGCCAAGAGGCAAAGGTCACGGCCGGAGCCGCGGTCACACCGATGGCGGCCTCGTTCGGTCCGGTCAATACGCTGGTGGGCGCGACGATGGGCCGTGATCTCATCTTCGGCATACTCGGCGTGAGCGCCCGAACGACTTCGCATCGCGTCGAGCTGCTGGGGACCGCTTTGACCTGAGAGTGCGGAAGGCCAGCTCTGGCCTCGATCTTCCGTGAGGGTCCGTCAGCTTTTCGGCGGACCTTTCGGTTTGCTCGGGCGAGGTTCCTGGTGTGTGCGGCGTGGGCCGGCCGTGGTACGCCGCCGCTGGTGATGGCGATTCTTGAAAACGGCTCTGACCGATCTTTACGGGGTTGGTTGGGTGTGGGTGGCGAGGCCTGCGCATACGAGCCGCACGCTGCGGATGAACCTTTCGTCCTCGGTGTAGGCGGTGGCGGCGGCCACGGTGAGGGGGAACCCTGTGTGCAGTGCCGCGGCCTCTTCCGCGCTGACGTCCACCGAGGGGGATTGGCTCTGCTCTTGCAGGACGAAGCCGGTGGTGTGACTGAGGAGGGTGTCGGCGCCGACTGCTGCGTGGCCGGCGGGGATGCCGGCGTCGTGGAGGGTTTCCAGGAGCCGTTCCATCAGGGACAGCGCGGCGGTGCCGGCCTCGTAGGCGCGGCCGGCGACGCGGTCCGCCGTCAGCTGGATCAGGGCGCTCTTGTTCGGCACGTGGTAGTAGAGGCTTCCGGCCTGCGCGTCGAGGCGCTGGGCGACCTTGCGCATCGACAGGCCGTCGTAGCCGGATGCGGCGAACTCGGCCATGCCGGCGTCGATCCGGCCCGATCGGGCTGGTGGCGGGTCCTGACCTCGGTGTTCATGCAGAACGGCGGCCTGTCCGGCGGGGCCTGGAACATCGTCACGCTCGGCGTCATCGCGGCCCTGGCCGACTGGTTCTGGGGCACCCCGCTCACCCTCGGGCTCTTCCTCACCGGGATCCTGCTGCCCGAACACATCGACACCCTCTTCGGTGCGGGCGGCCACCACAGCACCGACCCACGCAACTTCGCCGGCAGCTCGGGAGCCACCTACTTCCTCGGCGCCACCCTCGCCGCCGCGCTCCTCCTCCGCGTCCTACGGAACCCGCGCACCGTGCGCACGGGTCTGGACAAGACGCAGTACACGGAAGTCCTGCTCGCAGCCGGCGTGCCCGTGTTCGGCCTGGTCATGTGGTTCACCCAGTCCAACGGCCACGGCCTCGTTTCCGTATACGGATTCGTCCTGGGCGCCTTGGCCTGCCTGCTCGCCCGCCCTGCGGCGCTCCGCACCAGCCCGGTCGGACAGGACACGCCCCACCCGGCCTGAGCCCCTGACCCCCGCCTGCTGTCCCGGGGCGATGCCTCCTCGGGACAGCAGTGCCCCGCACCCCTTACGCGGGCGCTGATGCCGGGGCCGCAGGTGCGGAGCCGAGCCGCCCGGTGCGGGCGAGCGCGTAGACCGCGCCCGCGCAGCCGAGCCCGGTCACGGTCAGGGCCGCCCAGGTCAGCCATCGGATGTCGTGGGCTGTGGCGTAGTCCCACAGCCCACCGGTGGCCAGGTTCCCCAGAGTGATGCCCAGGCCGGAGACGGTGCTGTAAAAACCGTAGTGGGTGGCCACCATCCGGTCGCCGGCCAGGGCGACGACGGTGTCCATCTCCAGCGGGTAGACCACCGCGCTGCCGCCGGCCAGCAAGACCACCGCCGCCGCGAGGGCTGCCAGCTGAAGACCGGTTGGCCACGCTCCCGCACCGGAGGGTGCGAGTACGAGGGGAGCGAAGGCCATCCCCATCGCGGCCAGCCCGCGCACCATCGCCTCCTCACGGCTCCACCGCCGCTTCGCCCAGCCGGTCAGCTTCAGCTGCCCGGCCACCGCGACCGCGGCCGACAGTACGAACAGCCCGCTCGTGGCCTTCGCCCCGTCAACCCCCAGCACGGTGTCGGCGGCCATCGGTAGCGCCAGGTACACCTGGAAGGTCAGCACGTAGGAGCCGATCATCGCGAGCGAGAACAGCAGGAACGGCCGGTTGGCCACCACCTGCCGCCACTGCGCCAGCACCCCGCCCAGCCCCTCGCCCCTGCCGCCGTCGGAGTCGGAGTCGGCGGCGCGGCGGGCGGGCAGCGCCTGGGCCTGGAGCACGGTGAGCGCGGCGAAGACGGCGGCCGCGACGGTGCACACCAGGCGGAAGTCGGTTGCCAGCAGGGCCAGGCCGACCAGCGGGCCGAGCAGCATGCCGGCCTGGTAGTAGACGTTGAACGCGGCGAAGGCGTCCACCCGCCGCTCACCGGCCTCGGCGGCGAGGTAGGCGCGCACGGCCGGGTTGAACAGGGCGCCGGCGAAGCCGGTGGCCGCCGAGGCGGCGATGAGGGCGGGCAGGTTGTCGACCCAGCCGAGCAGGGCGAATCCCGCGGTGCGCAGCAGGCATCCGGCCATGATCGGCGTCTTGTAGCCGTGGCGGTCGGCGATGGTGCCGCCGATGAGGAACATGCCCTGCTGGGAGAAGTTCCGCACCCCGAGCACCAGGCCGACGGCCCAGGCGGCGAGCCCGAGTTCGCCGGCCAGGTGGGCGGCGAGGTAGGGCATGAGCATGTAGAAGGCCAGGTTGATGGCGAACTGGTTGATCATCAGCAGTCGTACTGGTTGCGGGAAGCTGCGCGTGGTCGCCAGCAGCGTCCTCATCGCGTCACCTCGACGACAGCGGCGTCCTCGTCCGCGGCCGAGGTGACGCCGGCACGGGCGAGGGGGTCGGTGATCGTGGTGCAGCGGCTCCAGCGGTCGACGACCCACTCGCCCGGATGTGTCAGCTCGTCTGGGACATCGACCGTCTTACCGCTGAGGAGTTGGTGGGCGTGGCACCAGGCGTCGTCGAAGACGGTGCCGATGTAGCGCTGCGGTCCGTCGGGGAAGACCGCGGCGATCCGGCTCTCCGGCGGGGATGTGGCGGCCAGGTGGCGGGCTACCAGTGCGACGGCGCCCACGCTCCAGCCGCCGCTCGCGTAGCGGGCTTTCGCCAGGGCGCGGACGGATCGGACCGACTCGCTAGCGGCGACCCAGTGCACTTCGTCGAACAGGGCGTAGTCGACGTTGCGCGGGTAGATGCTGGACCCCAGCCCCCGCATCAGGCGCGGTGCGGCGGGCTGCCCGAAGATCGTGGAGCCGCAGGTGTCCACGCCGACAATCCGCAGATCGGGGAAGAAGCCGCGCAGGATCCGGCCGATACCGGCCGAGTGGCCGCCGGTTCCCACGCTCACCACGAGCGTATCGATGCGGCCGAGCTGGGCGACCAGTTCGTGAGCGAGGGGCGCGTAGGCAGCGACGTTGTCGGGGTTGTCGTACTGGTCCGGGCACCACGCGCTGGGGCGGGCGATCAGCAGTTCGTCCACCTTCTCCCGGCGCGCCTGCTGCCAGCCCCCAACCGGGTGTGGCCGGTCCACCAGGTGCACCTCGGCACCGTAGGCGTTCAGCAGGCCCCGCATCAGGGGCTCCATGCCCGGGTCGCTGACCACCGCCACCGGATGCCCGAATGTCACCCCGGCCAGGGCCAGGCCCAGCCCCAGCGTGCCGGAGGTCGACTCGACGATCGGCGCCCCGGGCGCGAGCTCGCCGCGTTCGCGGGCCCGGGCCACCATGTACAGCGCGGTCCGGTCCTTGATCCCGCCGGGATTGTGGCCTTCCAACTTCGCCCAGAAGCCTCGGCCCGGGTCGGTGAACGGCTCGCCGATCCACAGCACCGGGGTGTCACCGACGAGGCCGGCCGGGGTGTGGGCGGCCGTGGCCGCCGGTGCGAGCAGCCGGGCAGGAGAAGAGGGAACAGCATCGTGCGAAGAGTTCATCGCGTAGGCCTCCCACGGCCCCACCGCCGGGGTGGACCGCGTGATCGTGAGGACGGTTCAGGACGCGTGAACACCGCAAAGCCGTAACGGGGCCGGTCCTTCGGCCACTGCGTCACTGCGTGCGGTGCGTCCCGATCAGGTCCGCCACACCCCCAGTACCGACCGCACACGCTGCTGTTCCTCGTGATGTTCCAACGAGCCCCTCGACGGGCCCGCGCGCCAGGCAGCCGTGACCGGTTGCCTGGGGGCCGTGTAGACCGATGCCGCGGCGTCGGGTGCCGGCGGGGCGCTGACCTGCCTGGACGGCACACCGGGCTCGTCGGCCTCCGCGCAGTCGGCGAACCGCATTCCCCGCTCCGCGCCGATTCCCGCCGTGTCGGACACGGGGAGCGGTCGTCCATCCGCGACCACTGCCGCAGCGGCGACGGGCAGTGAGTCGGAGGCGGCAGCCCGTCCCGGCTCGGGACCATGGGCGCACGCCAGGACGTGCACGAGAGCGGCCAGCACTACGGCGAGGACCGCCGGGAGCGCTGACGACCACAGGCGGCGCCGCATCACAAGCACGTCACTCAGCGTATGTGATATGTCGCATAAAGTGCTCGTTAGGCGCGGCCGCCGCTTCGGCAAGCACCTCCCTGCCCGTCGGCCGTTCCGTCCATACCCGAGCCCCAACTCAGAGGAGGGGTCTTCCCCGATTGGCGGTACGTACGACGCTGAGCATTTCGCGCCCTGCGCCGGGGCTCAGAGCCCTGCGTCCGCCTGACGCGCCCGCGCGGCCCGGCGGGAGGGTCCGTTCTGCTACCCGCGCATCGAAGTCGGCCTGCCCGCCGTCTGCTCCGAAACCTGCGTCGGGTGCCTGCGCTACCTCGGCGTCATGCTCTACGGCGCCGACGAGGTCGCGGCCGCAGCCTCCGTAGAGGACGACAAGGCACTGTACGAGGCCCAGTTGGACGTGTTCCTCGACCCCGAGGACCCCGAGGTGCGCCGCGCCGCCGAGCAGGCCGGCAAGTTCAAGAAGAGCCCGCCGGGCGGGTACGAGGAGATCCATGAAGAACGCCAGCGCAAGGCCCACTCCTCACGCCGTATCCGCGTCGAGCACGGCATCGCCCACCTCAAGAACTGGCGAGCACTGGCCTGTCACCACGGTCGACGCGAGTACATGAGCGACACGATCCAAGCCGTCGCCGCACCGCTCTCACACCAGCAGACCGCCACCCGCGGCGCCCGTCAGCCGCAGTGATCACGGGGCCGAACCGCACCCTTCGACGTGCCACGGCCAACCATGCACGAGCTCGTCAGCAAGGAGACCCCAGCCGGCTGCTCCCGCGGGGCAGCCGAGCCCTCGTCAGATCGTGACCGGGCCGTGGGCGGTGGCGAACTCGACCGAGACCAGGCCCGGTTCCTCATCCTCGACCCAGGTGACGTCGATCTGCTCGAGGGGGTGGTCGGCCGGTTCGCCGAGGAATTCGGCGATGGAGGCGGCGTCGCCGGCGATGGAGACCCCGTGGATGGTGGTGGAGGTGCGCGGGTCGGCGCTCGGGCGCTCCTCGATGGGGACCGACCACTGGAGGAAGTAGGGCAGTTGCGGGTCCTCCAGCAGTTCCAGCAGGCCGATCTGCTTCCACCTCAGGTCGAACCCGTCGGGGCGGACGCGGTGGCCCTCGGCCGAGGTACGGCCGAGGCGGGCCTCGACCGGGGCGATGTCGTCGACGGAGACCACCCAACCGAGCCAGCCGCCGCCCTCGGCGGCGCGGCGCGCGACCGCCTGGCCGAAGGGTGCGCGGTCGGCGGCGGGGTGGTCGAGTGTGGTGACGACCTCGACGTAGGTGCCGCCGCTCAGCGGGAGGATGAAATTGCGGGTGCCGAATCGCGGGTGCACGCCCCCGTCGACGAACCCGGCTCCGAGGGCCGATCCGATCCACTGGACGGTCGAGACGAAGCTGTCGCGGGCCACCGCATAGGACACGTGATCAAGTCGCACTGAGCCATCATCACCCGACAACCCGCACAAATCCCGACGCCACGCCCGCCGCCCCGGCCACGTCCGCCGTGGATCAACCGTGGAGCGGCAGACAAGCCGCTTCACCAGCGAATTCGCACCGTGCTGGAACGCGTCATCGATCACTATGGTCAAGAGGACGATCGGCTGGCTGATACGAGCCCGCCGCAACGTCAGGGACTACGAATGCCTTCCGCAGCGCTCTGAAGCTCTCTTGCCCTGGTCACTCATCACCCTGATGACCAGGCGCATCACCCGCGGCGGCAAGCCCCGCACCGACCGCTAGGACAAGAAGACCCCGCTCGCAGAGCGAGCGGGGAGGGTGGCCAGCGCCCGAGCTCCGCTTGTGGGCCGTGACCGCCCTCCACGACTCTGATCAAGGTGTGGAGGGATCGGTCAGGCGGAGCGGGCGAGGTTGGCGACCTGCGCGGTGAACCGTGCGCGTCGCTGTGCGGTGAATGTGGCCGGATCCGAGGCCTTGATCTGAGGCACGGGCATGACCGAGCTGGAGGTGACGCCGCCGGTGAGGCAGGGGTGCAGCTGGTACTCGCCGCCGCGGTCGTTGAGCGGCCGGCCCGCTTCGACGCGGCCTCCGGAATGGCCGGCTCGGAAGCCAATGAGCCCGTGTTGGGCTCAGCCACCGAAGCACGCGGCCGTGGCCGGCTGGGGCAGCTGTGGGTGCGGCCGGTACGGGGTTCCGTCAGTGGGTGACGTCGAAGACCTGTCGCTGGATGCCGTTGGCGTAGGCCTCGTGCTCGATGAGCTTCAGCTTCTGCGCGTCCTTGTCGGTGGTGCTGAAGAGACGCTTGCCCGCGCCGAGGAGGAGGGGGAAGACGAGCAGGTGGTAGCGGTCGACCAGGCCGGCGTCGGAGAGGGCCCGGTTCAGGGAGGCGCTGCCGTGCATGATGATCGGGCCGCCTTCGGTCTGCTTGAGCGCGGCGATCTCGTCGAGCGAGCGCAGGATCGTGGTCTCGCCCCAGTTCGACACCAGGTCGTCCTCGGCGAGGGTGGTGGAGACGACGTACTTCGGCATCTCCTTGTAGTCGGCGAAGTCCTCCATGGCGGGCCACACCGGGCTGAACGCCTCGTAGCTGGTCCGGCCCAGCAGCATCGCGGAGGCTTCCTTCTGCTCCCGCCCCTTGATCTCGAACGCCTCGGGCAGGAACTCGATGTCCTTGAAGGTCCAGCCCGAGTTGCGGTACCCGGGCTCGACGCCCGGAGCCTCCACGACGCCGTCGAGGGAGATGAAGGCGGAGCTGATGAGAGTGCGCATCTGGGGTTCCTCGGAGTTCGGAGTCTCGTGGCCGCCTTGCGGCGTACCTTTCACGATCTAAGACCGCGGCCCACCGGAAAACTCATCGGCCTGCGCCAATCTTTTTCCGGGCCGCCCTGATGCCCGGCGACGGTCTGCTCGCCGTGCTGGTCTCCTCGCTGTCTCTGGTCGCGCAGCCCCTCACCACGTGGCGCGAACACGCGCCGGTATAGATTCGGTGCTGGCCGTCTGCTTCGACGACACGGTCACCGACGCCCCCGCCCACCTGGCCGACATCGACGCCGAGTCCACGATGGACACCGCGGCTATCAGTGGTCGGGGAGAAGCTGTTCCACCTGCCGCCGCGAGGCGCGGAGTTGAAAGACACCGAGCTGGTCTGCGCCAGGCGAAGTAACAGGACTGCCCGCAGCGCGCCCAGACCAGCACCGACGCCATGGGCATGGCCGTCGACTAGGCGATGAACCGACAACGCGATCGGATCCGGCAGTCAGCAACAAACGTCACCCGAGCCGCTTAGCAGGCGTACCAGGAGCTCCAGGAGGAGCCCACGATGGAGCTGCACCAGTACTTGTGGGGTGCCCAGGAGACGTACACCCTGACCGTCGGCTGGTTGGACGAGTTGTAGAAGGCCGAGTCGGTATCGCTCGCCTGGCCACCGATGCTCGCCCAGTTGCTGTACCAGGAAACGATGTGCCAGACCGCATTGTCGGTGCCGATGACGAAGGACTCGGTGTGTCCGTCCGCCCAGGTGACGTCCAGGACGCTGGAGCCGCAGATCCCATAGCCGGTGTGACCGTAGCGGGTTACCGGACAGCCATCCGCAGCACTGGCCGGCGCGATACCTCTGGCCTGCAATGTGGTGGCCTGGACGCTGGTTCGCCCCGTTCGGTTGTCGTGTGCCGCAGCCGGAGCCGTGCTCACGGCCCCCAGCACTGCGACAAGCATTCCCAAGCCGAGGAGTGCGCGCCATATCCGGGTGTGCAGAGGTGAGTTGGTCACCGCGTACCTAGCCTTTCCCTTGATCGTAGGTGGCGTCGGCAGCTTCGGGAAGCAGCCGTCGATAGGTAGCACGAGTGAGGCTCGGCCGATGTGGCGCCGGACCGGCACGGCACCTGGGTGCCGCGGGGTCATGATGCCCCGGCGGGCGCCGGATCTGTATGGGCAGAGCGTTCTGCACCAGCAGTCGGCCAGATCCAACATGTCCATGGCGACATGTGATGGGCGCGCCAGGCCCGTGAATCGTCTGCTGCCCCGCCGAAGTAGGCACACGCCCTGGCGCAGCTCGGCGAGGGCGCTCCGTACCGCGCACTGGACGCTGGACGCCGGGCGGCTGCGGAAGCCGTCGCATGATCAGCACGTCGTGATCGGTGAGCTCGCGCGCACGGCGCGCGCTCTGGCCGCCGAGGCCGGGCGGACCGTGAGCGAGCCGGTGCTGCACGAGGTCGAACAGATCCTCCACGCGGTCCTCGCCGATGCCGACGTCGCCGCGCAGTGGGCGGGAGGCCAGCTGGCGAAGGCCCCAGACGTGTCGGGTTTCGCTGGTCTTCTACCGCTGCCGGGTACGGCGCCTCCGCGACCGGCGCAGGAAGCCCCGACGGCCGGCTCCACGGCGGAGCGCGTCCTGCCCCAAAGTCGGACGCGGACAATCGGGCGGGGCACGCGCACCGCGAGCGGGTGAAGGCGGCCCGGGCGGCGCGGGCCAGGCAAGATCCGAAAGAGACGGTCTAGGCGGAGGCAGAGCGCCTGGAGGCTGCGCAGGTTGCCGCACAGTAAGTGTGGGACCGCATGGCCGCCGCTGTGGTGGCGGCTGAGGAAGACGTACAGGCGGCGAGGGAGCGGCTGGTGACGGCACGTGCGGCGAGCGCGGCCGCGG
Organism: Streptomyces sp. NPDC059443; assembly: GCF_042750105.1. Lineage (NCBI taxonomy): Bacteria > Bacillati > Actinomycetota > Actinomycetes > Kitasatosporales > Streptomycetaceae > Streptomyces > Streptomyces sp. NPDC059443. Next base: position 76,956 of record NZ_JBHYVM010000013.1, read on the forward strand.
CCGCCCATCTGCTGGAGGTCGGTCGAGCGGCTGTGAGGGGCCCGGATGCGGGCGGAGGCGGCGGCACGGAAGGTCGAGAACCTCACCAGCTCCGAGGGGTGATCCGCAGGGTGGGGTTCGCCGATGCCAGCGGCCTGAAGGCATACGCGGGGTCTTCGCCCGTCATCCGGGCCTTCGGCAAGAAGTCCAGCATCACCCGTCGCCGCATCGAGAACGACCGGCTCAATCATGCCGGCTACCTCTGGGCCTACTCGGCCCTTCGCGCCTCACCCGGAGCCATGGCCCGCTACCGCCACCGCCGCGACGAACGCGGAGACTGGCACGCCTCCGCCCTGCGCAACGTCTTCAACAGCCTGATCGGACAGCTCCACCACTGCCTCCAACACCGCGAACTATTCGACGAACAAGAGGCCTTCCCATCCACCGTGGTGAAGGCGTCGCTGGCAGCGTGAAGTGGTGATCAGCTGACACGAGGCGTCTCTTTGGCGAGGGGGAGATGCGTACGGCGTGCTGGTGGTCGCCAAATGAAGGCGTCTGCGATCTCGGCGCCGAGAGGGTGCGCCTGCCAGCGGCTGGTGATGTCATGCCACTGCTCGATGACGGCGTTGCGTACGGAGCCCGCCCTCCTCCGGTTGTAGCCAATGTCGAACTCGTAGACGTGACCTCCGTCGGACAGAACGACACCGGTCTCCGTGTCGGCCCCGTCAGGGAAGAGGTAGACGAGGACGGTGGTGGAGATGATCAGCCCGCGTTCGGCAAGCAGGCTTCGTAGGCGTACCCAGGGGTTGTGCGGGCTCGTCCGCAACAGCCGAGTGCAGTTCACGTAGCTCACTGCTGGTTCGCAGAGGCCAGCCGCATGTGGGGGGAGCAAGGAGGCCAGGGGTCTCCAGACCTCATACGACTCTGCTGGGATCAGCGCGCTACGGCGTACCTGGCCGTTTGCGGTCCCAGGACTGAACACCGCGGCGCCCTGGAAGGATGCTGCCGCCGCGCGTGACCGGGACTGTCGGCTGTGATGAGACGACTCGTGTCGGAGTCGGCCAGGGGGCCTACGAGGCATGCGCCTTTCGGATGGTCATGCCTCGCATCTTGCCATGTCCACAATCTATTTCGCGAAGCCCAGCCCCGCTGGGCAGCGTCAACTTGACGTCTGGCTTCGTGAGGTGTCTCCGGTGAAGATGTCCCCCGCCTGGGCGGGCTCGCCGCGGATCGGCCCGCCGGGGCGTGGGCTGACCGGTATGAACGCGGTCGTGATCAAGCACCGGTTAGGCGGTACGGCCGCGCTCTCCCTTGCCGTTACGGATGGGCCCGCAACGCCCTACTCGCCGGTAATGCCCCAGCGGTGCAGGACCGCGGTCTTCCCGTCGTAGGTGAGCCAGGTGCCGTCGCCCAGGGGGCGGGCCAAGCCGTCGACGGGCTGAGGGTAGGCCACGTGACCGTGGACCCGCAGGGTGTGGGCGTCCAGAAGCCAGTGCCGGGCGAGTTCGGGGTTCTCGTCGTACTCGGTGGTGGTGGCTATGACGGTGTCGCCGTCGACGAAGCCGCAGGAATAGTCCCAGGCCGGCAGGTCCTCGTCCGCGTCGTCCGCCAAGGGCTGTCCGGTGGCCAGGACCGTGCCGTCCAGCGCGTGCAGCCTGATGTCGTAGCCGTAGTGTTCGAGCGTCAGGTATCCGCCGTGCTCCGGGTGGACGTCGGCGAGGATCCGGTCCATCGTCTCGTTCAGGTCCCAGCTGGTGACCGTATGCCCGTCCCAGCGCGCCCAGTGCAGCAGGATTCCGTCCTGGCCCATGCCGATGCCCAGTCCCATGTGGACCCCGTCGGGGTGGGAGAGGTGGTTCGAGCCGGAGGTCACGCTGTCCAGGGGTACGCGGGCCAGCTCGGTCCCGTCCCGGGCGTCGAGGACGACCCAGCACTCCTCGTATTCCCCCTCCGCGACGACGTGCGCCCACACCAGCCGCCCGTCGTCCGAGACCCGGCACGAACCGGACTCGTAGTCCCGGCAGATCTGCTGCTCGTCGCCGGAGTGGGCGTGCCCGACCTCCTGGTCCCAGCACCCGTGTCCGTACACCCAGAGCGTCGCGCCGTCCGCGCCGACGGCCCGTACGGACCGCTGGCCCGAGAAGACGGCGAAGGAGCAGTCCGGGCTCGCCGAGTGCTCCCCACGGGTCCAGCCCGGCCAGGGAACCGGGAAGGCGGCGACCGGCGCCCGCTCTCCCTCCCACAGTGCGTCCAGGTCGTACACCTCCAGCACGTCGCCGCTGCGCAGCAGCGCTCGGCGCCGGCCGTCGCTCCGCGACTCCAGGGCGAAGCCGTTGGTCAGTCCGTCCCCGCCGGAGAGGGGAACCGAATCGAGCAGTCGTACGGAAATCGTCATGGCCAGAAAATAGCGCCCGGCACCGACATCGCCCTGCCCGTGTCGGGTACGGGACGCTCGCGGGCGTACTCCTGAAGGGCTGCGCCGGGTGGGTGTTGTGGTCCGGATACACGGACGCGGGCATGGCGCTGTCGCTCCTGGCCGGCGCCGTGGTCCTGGCCTGGGGTTGGCGGTCCGGCGCGCTGGAGCGACGCCGTCCGCGGCGCCCGCTCTGGACGGCGTACGGCGTACGGCGTACGGCGCCGCGCGGCCTCGCCCTGGGAGGGGAGGCGGACCAGGAGCGCTCGGTGCGGCTGTCGAAGGCGATCGACGAAGCCGCCGACGACGGCCTCGGGCAGGGCGGCGATCTCACCGAGTTCGAGCGGATCGTGCTGTACGCCTTCGACATCGAAGACAGTCGCGTGCAGTGCGCTGTTCTGGGGCGACTGGGTTGGTTGTCAATGGGTACGGCTCGTCTCGAGTGAGCTGGCTGTGCCGTCTCGTGAGGATGGTGCCGCTAGGCCGTCTCTTTCGGATCTTGTCGGGGTCCGCGCCGCCCGGCACCGCACCTCGGCGCACTGCCGGGGCACCCGGGTACGTCCAGTACGCGGGAGCCCCGGCAGCGCGCCGAGGCACGGCACCGGACGACGCGGCCAAGGCCGACAAGATCCGAAAGAGACGGCCTAGGCGGAACTGGTGGTGCTGATTGGTAGGGCCTGCTGATAGAGCGCCACCAACACGCCGTGCAGGGGCTGGTCCTCTGCGTCTTCCTCGGCCTCGTCGACCAGTTGGGCGAGGGCCTCGCCGAGTTCTCTTGCTTTCGCGGGGCTGAGACGCAGGTGGCGCAGTGTCAGGTGGGTCTCGGCGGGTGAGCGGTCCAGCTCCTGGGTGAACGCGGCGAGCATCGCCGCGGTGCCCGCCGCTTGGGGTTCGGCGACGACCATGTGGCGGGCCGTGCGCTGGTAGTACTGCTCGGTGCCGCCGCGGACCTGGCGGGTCTCGGCGATGTGGACCAGCCCGGCTTCGCGGAGCACTTTGAGGTGGTGGGCCACGTTGCCCTTCTTCGCTTCGAGCTGCGCCGCAAGCTGGCTGGTGGTGGCAGGTCGGTGGCCCAGGGCGAAGAGCAACCGCTGACGCAACGGATGGGCGAGCGCCGCGAACTGCTCAGGCGTACCGATCTCCAGGACGTCCTCAGGAGGCGGCAGATGGGAAGGCTGATCACGCATACCAAAAGTGTCTAAACTCTTTGACGCTTTCGCAAGGACGGTGCTCTACTCCCTGCCATGACCACTTCAACGAAGCTTTCGCCGGCCCCTGTCATCGACGAGACGGCCCGGCTGCTGACCGAGCACTACGTTTTCCCCGAGATAGCCGAGCAGCTCGCCGGCCTGCTGCAACGACGCCTCGCCGAGGGCGCCTACGACGTCGATGGCGTCGACGGCGTCGACGGCGCCGAGGAGCTGGCCCGGCTGGTCACCGCGGACCTGCAGTCCGTCAACGGCGACCGGCACCTGAGACTGAAGCACCACGCCGACCCGGTCCCCCCGAAGCAGGGGGCGGCCACCCTGGAGGCCATGCGCCGGGACTTCGACACCTCGCTGGGCGGTGCGCTCCGAGTGCAGTTGCTCGACGGAGGGGTCGCCGTGGTGGAGCTGGCACCGATGCTCTTTCCGCTGGAGTGGGCCGCCGAACCGCTGGGCGCCGCGCTCACCCTGGCCTCCCGCGCCCAGGCGCTGATCATCGACCTCCGCACCAACCGGGGCGGCGACCCGGACACGGTCGCCTTCGTCTGCAGCTACCTGCTCGACGAGCGCACCCACCTCAACACCATGCACTGGCGTGGCGGCGAGCGCAGCGAGCAGTCCTGGAGCCTGCCGCACGTTCCCGGCGCGCGCTTCGGCGGCAGCAAGCCGCTGTACGTGCTGTCCAGCGACAGCACCTTCTCCGCCGCTGAGGAGCTGGCGTACGACCTCCAGCAACTCGGCCGCGCCGTGGTCGTCGGCGAGCGCACCCGCGGTGGCGCACATCCCTGCCAGGGCTGGACCGTACACCCGCACCTGGAAGCCACCATCCCCTTCGGCCGCGCCATCAACCCCGTCTCCGGCGCGAACTGGGAGGGTACCGGTGTGCAGCCGGACATCCCTTGCGCCGCTGCTGACTCCCTCGACCGTGCTCACGCGCTGGCCCTCGCCCGCCTGGCGGGCTGACCCAGTCCAGCTCATCGCCGGCACTGTGCGCAGCGCGCCGTGTGGAGCGAGGTGCTCGAAGCCGGTGACGTCCCGTACGACGTCAACTTCTTCGACGCGGGCGGCGACTCGCTGCTGCTCATCGTCCTCATGGAGCGGCTGTCCGAGCTGACCGGCCGTGAGCTGGACGCCGCCGACTTGTTCGAGCACAGCACGATCGACGCGCAGATCGAGTTCCTCACCGGGGGAGACGCGCAGGCGTCCGGCGAAGGTCCGGACGTGCTCGACGGCTGCGTCGAGTTCGGGGCAGGCGTCCCGGACCCCCCATCTGGGAGGCGGGTTCCTCTTGTTGGTGCCGTCCTGGATGGCCTCGCTGTTCGGACGAGCGTCAGAAGTACAGGACTTCCGTGCCCGCGGCGCAGGTGCCCACGTAGATGTTGCCGTCGCCTCCGCGGTACAACAGGCATTCTTTGAGCTCGATACGACGCACGTTCCCCGCGAAGGTGTACTCGCCGATGCCCACGACCGCCTGGTTGCCGCTGGTGTTCCAGACTTCTTCGTCGCGGGTGCCGCCGTCCGAGTACACCGCGTGGATCTTGAGCGCCGCGCCCTTGCCGTCGCCCGCCGTGTCCTTGAGCTCGCCGCTCAGGTGGACCCGGCCGTCGGCCGCCTTCCCGTAATATCCGTGCGCCCAGGCGCCGCCGATGTCACCGCCGGTGCCGGTGACATCGAAACCGGAGCCGGCAGAGGCCGGCCCCGCGAGCAGCAGCAGCGCGGCCGGGACCCCGGCAAGGGTCAGGGCGGCCTTCGTGGTGAGCTTCATCGTTCCTCCGTCGTCTGGTCCACGTCGCACGGGACAGCGCGAAACGTAGCCCTGGCGGCGGAGCCTTCTCGACCCACCCCGGGTTGATCTTCGGCCCACCACGGGGGTAGCCGGCCTACCCCCTGCGGTGTATTCGGCCCGGCCCGGGGCCTTAGGAGCCGTGTCTGAACCTCATTGCCCTGGCGCAGAGCTGGCGGCGAGTCTGCTTGCTGTTTGGATTGAAGTCGATTGGCGGTGGTCCGAGCGGCACCGGCCTGGAGACGTTGCACGCTGCCGAGAGGTCGGCTGTGGCTTTCGGGCTGACGGTCGGGTCTGGCCATGCGGTGGGACACGGGGTGATGAACGCGCAGGGGTCGTGCCCGTGTCACGCGCAGGCGCTCGGTGGTTCCGCGTGCAGACCGCAGACGAAGTAATCCCTTTACCGGATGCACCGGTTCAGTGCGGCCGGCCGGATGAACTGGCGAGCCGTCAAGGTGGGGACTGGGCGGGTGACGGCTGTCCGTCGGGCGTGGCGCGCCGGGCCTGCCGACGCTTTCCGGTGGGGAAAGATCGCGTAAGCCGCAAATCGCCTGTATGCCACGGCGCTGCTCCAGGAAGGAGCCACGCAGTTGACCACACCCCGATCCACCGGCCGTAGGGCCCTCACGGCCCTCGTCACAGCAAGCCTTGCCCTGCTGGCGGTACCCGCCTCCAGCGCGTACGGAGTCACGCCCGGCCCACGCGACCGACCGAACGGCGTCTCGGCTGCCGTTGGGGGGCCTCCAGGATCTCCAGGGCACGCAGATCGGGCCGGCCGTAGCCACGCGATGTCATCTTCGCCGGCCCCGGCTGCGGCCGGGTGCAGGGCCGAACCGAGCTCGACGGGAAACGTACTGGTCAACTGCCGGAGCAGCGATTCGGGGAAGCCGTTCGACCAGAGCGAGCCTGCGGTGGTTGCCGATCGGAACAAGGTGGTCTCGGCATTCAACGAGGAGAACGCCGATGGATTCGACATCGGGTACTCGGTATCCCACAACGGTGGCCGCACGTGGGTCGACATGGGTAATCCGCCGCGATCGCCGGACGTGCAGCCGTTTGCCGACCCGCGCCTCGCGATCGACCCGGCGGGCAATATCTGGCTCACCGTCCTCGCAAAGGACGTCTCGGATGTCGTCAAGATCGCTCTGTACGAGATGCCGGCGGGCAGCGACACGTTCCATCTCGTCTCGCTTCCGGCGGTCGCCTCGGCGCCAGGCTTTCAATTCCAACCCGACCGTGGGCGGCTCACCATCGCCCGCGACGGCGACGGCCGCACGCACTTCTACCTCACCTACCACCAGTACCAGGGCTCTCCCGGAGCGATCCAGGGGCCCGTCGTCCTGGCCGACTCCACCGACGCGACACACTGGCGCCACACGACGCTCACCGAGCCGGATCTGTGTGAACCGTCCGCACCCGCCGCCGCACCGGTCACGAAGGGGAACAAGCTCTACGTGTTCTTCCACGACATCGACAAGGCCGCATGCACGCACGACCCCGATGCGGATCCCACGGTGACCAGCGGCCGGGAAGAGATGGTCACCGTCGACGTCAAGACAGCCGGCGTCCTGCACCGGACCGTGATCGCCCCGATCCACGGAGTCGGTGAACGGGTGGACGCGGACTGCGGCGGCCAACAGGTGATCGCGACCGCGCCAGATCTTGCAGCGCGCAACGCGTCCGCGTCAGATCCCACACTCGGGCCTGACGGTGTGCTCTACGTCGTATGGCCTGACCGGCCAGGAGGCTTGGGTGGCGGCTTCGGCAACGCCACCAGGATCTACCTCAGCTACTCCAGAGACGGCGGCGTCTCCTGGGCTGCGCCGAAGGTCATCAGTGGTCCGCTCTCGGCGACCCACATGGCCGACCGGTTCCAGCCCGCCCTGACGTCCGACGCCCACGGCCTGCACACCATCTGGTACGAGCGGGTTCCGGACCCGGCCGGCGGGCCCGACCTGATCCGCACCGACAAAGCCGACCTCACCCTCGCCGGACCACAGACCGGGCCCGTGGTCCGCAACCGCGAGCAACCGCTGTCGACGGTCCCCTGGCAATTCCTGCCCGAGGCCCAGACCGGCTGCTACGCGGGGGACTACATCCAGGTGGCCAGCAACGGCGTCAAGGTCTTCGCAACCTGGGGCGACCTGCGAAACACCGTAGAGGCCGCTGACGGCACAGTGACCCACGATTCCGACGTCTTCTCGGACAGCTGGCTGGCCAAGGGGAGAGAGCAGGAGCCTCGGTGATCGACCCAGTATTCGATCTTTGGGTTGGGTCGGGGAATGACGCGGTGGCTTCCCGTCCACTTCGGATGCGGAGTCGGTGGCGATCGAGCTGTCCGAACTGCGGCTGTCGGAGTTCACTGCGGCCCGGGACGCGTACGTGGCCAAGGCCCGCAAGGCCGGAGACAGACCGCTCGCCGCCGCGGTCGCGGCGTGGACAGCCGACCTGCTGGGCCCGACGGCGACCTAAGGCGACCGAAGGAGGCGCACGGCCCGGTCCAGCTCGGCGAGGGCGCTCCGTACCGCGCACCGGACGCTGGGCGCCGGGCGGCTGCGGAAGCTGTCGTATGACCAGCACGTGGTGATCGGTGAGCTCGCGCGCACGGCGCGCGCTCTGGCCGCGGAGGCCGGGCGGACCGTGAGCGAGCCGGTGCTGCACGAGGTCGAACAGATCCTCCACGCGGTGCTCGCCGATGGAGACGGCGCGCGCGGCGAACACGAGCGCCGGGACCTGCTGAGGACGTTCGAGTTCGCGTCCAGCCCGGTCGGCGAGCGGGTGCGGTGCTGGACGCGCTGGCGTTCGTGAAGTCCCTCAAGGGACGGCGCCGCCCGCGGATCCCTATCCGCCGGGCACCGGGGACGCGGTGCCCGGCGGCGCCGTTACCGGGGGCGCGGGCACTACCGCCTCGTTGTACGCCTTCCAGATCAGGGGCGGGAGGGTGCTGCCCCGCTCGGAGTCGGGGCCGCCCACGCCCTGCATGGGCAGCAGCTGCGTGACGTCGGGCTTCGTGCGGAACATCGCGACCGAGGTGCTCAGTTCCGGCGTCGTGCCGATGAACCAGGCGGAATTCATGCGGTCGTTCGGACCGGTCTTGCCCGCCCAGTACGGAACGTACGTCCGCTGGTCCGTCGGAGGTCCCACGGCGTTCCAGCCCACGTGGCGCAGCGCAGCGCCCACGATCGCGGCCGTGTCGGGGCTCATGGCCCGCCGCGGCTTGGGTCGGCCGAAGCCGTCCACCGCGGTGCCGCTCCGCTCGACCTTGGTCACCGAGTAGGGCTCGGTGGCCTGGCCCTTGTTGATGAAGGTCGTATAGGCGCTGGCCAGCCGGACGGCGCTGGGGGTGGACGTACCGATGGAGAAGGTCGGCTCCAGCTTGGCCATGCTCTCCTCACGCAGTCCCGACGCGACGGCGAGGTCCTTGACCTTCTCCAGCCCGATCTTCTTGCCGGCTTCCACGAACGGTATGTGCTCGGAGTCCACCAGGGCCGAGCGCAGGTGCTCGGATGCCGGGGGCGTCACCGACGCCCTGGGGTTCACGGGCTCCGGGACAGGGGTTTCGACCGGGGGCCTCGCGCCCCCGAGCTCCTGCTCCAGAGCGGCGGCGTACACGAAGGGCTTGAACGCCGAGGCCGCGGGCACGCCGGAGGTGTCCGCGTTGTTGGTGAAGTGCTCGATCGCGTCGGAGCCGCCGTAGACCGCGACGATCGCACCGTCCTCGGGGCGGATCGAGGCGGCGCCGACCTGCACGTACTCGTCCTCCGCACGCTTTTTCGGGTCCAGCCGCTCCGCGCGCACCCGCTCGACGGCCTTGGTCAGCGCGGACTCCTTGTCCTTCTCGAAGGTGGTGTGGATGCTGTAGCCGCCACGGGCCAGGTCCTTGTCCGTGATCCCGCTGCGGCTCTTGAGGTACTTGTTGGCGATGTCGACGAGGTAGCCGGTCTGCCCGGCCTGGCTGGTCGGCTTGACGGGAGGTTTGGGCTCGGGGAAGTCCGTGTACTTCGCGCGTTCCTCGGCGCTCATCGAACCCGTCTTGACCTGACGGTCCAGAATCCAGCTCCAGCGGTCCTCGGCGCGCTGACGGTTGCCGGCGCTGAGGGACGGGTCGAAGCTCTCCGCGCCCTTGAGGACGGCGGCCAGCAGGGCCCCCTGACTGGGGTTCAGGTCCTTGGCGGGGATGCCGTAGTACGCGTACGAGGCCGCCTGCACGCCGTACGCGTCGCGGCCGAACCAGGAGGTATTGAGGTACCCCTCGAAGATCTCGGCCTTGGGCCGCTGGTTGCTGACCTTCAGGGAGAGGAAGAGTTCTTTGACCTTTCGCTGGACGGTCTGGTCCTGGCTCAGATAGGTGTTCTTCACGTACTGCTGCGTGAGCGTCGAGCCGCCCTGGGTCTCCTTGCCCTTGACGATGTTGACGGCGGCGCGGCCGATGCCCGTCACCGAGACGCCCGAGTCGGTGTAGAAGTCCTCGTTCTCCGCGGCGATGACGGCGTGCTGGACGGATTCGGGCACCTGGGAGAGCGTCACGTCCTGCCGGTTCACATCGCCGACGCTCACCATCCGGCTGCCGTCCGCCCAGTAGTACACGGTGGCCTGCCGGCGCGCGGAGTCGTGCGGGTCCGGGATCTGGACCCGTGAGTAGACGACCGCGAAGAGGCCGACGAGGGTGCTGCTGAAGAGCAGGAACAGGCCGGAGACCAGCTTCCAGGAGGGCATCCAGCGCCGCCAGCCCCGGCGGCCGCGCCTGGGCAAGTCGACGACGCGGAGGCGACGGGTCTTCCGGCCGGCTCTCCTGGGGCTCTCCGCACGGCCCGTGGAGCGCCGGGCGGGCTCTGGCCCTTCTGCCCGGTCCAGGCCTTCTGCCAGGTCCGGACCTTCCGTCTGCTCCGGACCGGCGGTGGCGTCCGTACTACTGGTGCGGTACGTGCGGCGTTTGCGGGGCAGCCTCATAGGGGACGCGGACCTCCTCCATCGTGAGCCGTCACCTCGGGGGCGGTGACGGGCTCGGCCGGGAGGATGATCAGATTGCGTTTGTGGTTGGGCTGTCCACGAAATCTTCATACGTGGCAGGGGACTTAAAGAGCGTTTTGTCCGGAGAAAGGTGTTTGGAATCTGAGGGCGATAGGGGTGCGCGGCTGTCCAGCAGGTTCAATATGAGCGTGGATGATGCATTGTGGAGCAGGCTGTCGCCCGAGGTGCGCGCAGAGCTGGACGAACTGATCGCCTCTGGTCGCACTGTGCAGGCCGTCAGGGTGATGCGTGGCCACATCGGCCCGACGCGGCTGGCCCTCTGGGACTGCATCGAGGCGCTGCAGGAGCGCGCCGATGTCCTGGAGGTGTCGGGGCCGATCAGGAGTCGCGCCAGTTCGGAGTGACGTACGGTCGCTAGCCCGCCGGTTCCTCCTCACGAGGCTGGGCGACTGGCGTCAGCCACTGTCACGCCCCGTGCACCCGCGCACGGGCGGCCACTGAGCCGTCCAGAGCGCTTGTACGGCGCCACTCCAACGCGGGTCGGCGCCGCACACCGCCTGCCGGACCTCGGCAGCCGCCTCTCGGGGGCGAAATCTATGCCTGCTGCCATGAGCGCAGGCGGTCGGCTACGTCGAAGACGGTGGTGCGGAGCGTGCGGATGTCCGTGATGAGCTCGCGCCACTGTTCGTACGGCGCGTCCACCCCGTGCCGGGCGACTGCGGCGACCAGGGCGGAGTGGTCGGCCACCTCGACATCCTTGAACAGAGCCTCCTGACGCTCCAGCAGCCAGCGGTGGTCGACGCGCAGTTCCACTCAGGCCGCCCGGGAAGCGGCACGGTGGACGGCGGCGGAGCCGACCAAGGCTCGTCCCGTAAGGATCAGGTTCAGCCGCGGCTGCGCTCCAGTACTCATGCCAACGGCAGCCTCCTGCGGCGATGACCGCGGTCAGCGGCACGATGCGCGTCGTGACGAACAGCGCGGGCATGCTCCCGGACCGTATTCCGGGAGCTCTGCCGACTTGGTGCCGGGGTTCGGCTCTAGGGTTGCGCATCGTGAATGGTGATGCGCGTGAGCTGGTGTGGCACATGGGAGAAGAGGCGGCGACGGGTCTGCGGGAGGGGGACCTGGGGCGCGTGGGGACGGTCGGGGGACAGCTGTGGGACAGCTTCCGCGCTGCCTCCGAGCAGGCGCGCGCCTACGGGGACGGCCTCTCCCGGGTGATCCGGATGCTCGCCCTGACGCCCGGGCGGCCGAGCCTGGAGCAGCTGATCCGGCTGATGGAACAGCACGGCACCTCCGTGAACCAGCGGATGAACGAACGGTTCATCGCCTCGCTCCTCGCCGAGGGACAGCGACCGGCCGACCTGGTCGAGTTGCTGTACACGCACGGGCGGCGGGACGGCCTCGACGAGCTGCGGTCCTGCCTGTTCCACGAGTTGCTGCTGCGCGGCGCCGACGTATCGTCCCTGCGCCTGAGCGGGCGGTACGGCTGGAGCGCCCTGACCTGGCTGCCGCAGCACCTGCGCCCCTTCGAGACGGACGCCCCCTTTCCCACCCGCAAGGCCGACGGCAGCGGCGCCGGCGGGGTGTGGACCGGGTCCACCGGCGCGGACCGGCTGGAACCTGCGACGCCCCGGCCGCAGGCGCGCTTGCCACTGCCCGACCGGGCGACCGTCGAAGTGCACGAGGCGATCGTCGCGGCGCCGACCGCCGGGGACTTCGGCTGCAGCGGGGCCTGGGTCTTCGCCCCGGAAGAGCCGATGGACCCCGACCTGGTGCCCGCCCTCGTGCCCGACCTGCCCATGCCCTGCGTCGAAGGGCTCGGCGCCGAAGGCCGGTTCGAGATCTCGCGCCAGAGCCTCGCGGAGATCTGGCGGATGCTCTTCAGCACCGCGTCGGAGGGCGGCGTGTACGCCCCCGGGGCGCACGGGGCCTACGGCCGGCGGGCGGCGTGGTGGTCCCTGGCCGGGCTCAGCGGCGCCCCGCTCGACGCGACCGCCGAGGAGGTGGAACGCCACGCAGTGCAGAGCACCTGGTTCCGCTTCGAGTGCGATACGGAGTGGTTCCACAACGAGATCTACGACTACGGGATCGTCGCCCTCTCCCCGGACCGCCGCCGGATCTCGGTCCTCGCGGTTACGGACACCGACTGAGGACGGTCCGAGGGATTCGAACGGTCTGGGCCTGATGACCCCGGACAGACCTCGGGCCTAAGGTATGCCGGTGATCTTCAAGAGGAAGCGGAAGGCTACGAGCCTCACCGCCGCCGTGTCCGAGCTGGAAGGAGCGGTTGCCGCTCGGGACGGCGACCGCACCGGACGTGCCTTCACCGCCATGATGAACGCCGTGCAGTCGGCACCGGATGCCGAATGCGTTCTGGCAGGGCCCCGGTTGGCAGCGCTGCTTCCGGCCTTCCCGCCCACCGGCCCGCGGCCGATGCTGGCGATGGCGGCCGGATTCTGCGTCGAGCGCGGTGCCGATCCGGCGGCCTGCGCCGAGCCGATCCTCGGCGGCGTCCATCAGGACCTGCTCGACGCCCTGAAGTTCGCACGCAGCTGGACCTCCACCGGCGCGGCCGAGGACGAGCTACCGGAGCCGGACGAGAAGATCATTGATGACGGACTGCTGGCGCGCCTCGGCGGTGACCGGCACCAGGCCGCGCGGCTGGCGCTGGCCTGGTGCTCGGTCGAAGAGTGGCAGCCACCCTCGTTGGCCGTGCTGTGTCGCAGCACCGAGGCGCGCCGTCGGCATGCGTCCGAGATCCTCCCCGCCTGCCGAGACCTGGCGGCCCTGGAGCGGCACGACCTCAAATGCCTGACCTACGCGTTGGCAGTCCTGGACGACGAGCCCCTCGTGGTGTTGCACAAGCCGACCGGGACCGGATTCGAGGTGAACATCGGCGGCATCGGGGACAACTTCCAATTGCACACGCTGCTTGCCCACGTCCTCGTCGGCGGCGGCCCGGATCTCCCGGGCACGGCCGAGCTGACCCGCGTCCTGACAGCGGACGAGACGCGGGCGTGGTTCGCCCGCACATCGCCCGGCAACGGGATACCCCGCCCGGTTCACTGTTGAGCGAGACGGGCTGGACACCGGTCGCCCCGGAGACGCTGCGGCCGTCGACGCCGGGACTCATTTCGAGCATGGCGACGTCCAGACCGTCGTCCTGCCAGTTCTCGGCCATCCGTACCCGGCGCGCCGTGAATCCGCCGTGAGGTGCGGGCACGTTCTCCAGACTGCTTCCGGGGATCGGGACCTCGCGCTCCGAGAGGAATTCTAGCTATGTCCGAATCGGCGGAAGTGATGAAAACTGGCCTGCGGCCGCCGTAAAGTGCCAGGTCAGTCTGCTCCCCGCGCATGCGGGGATGACCCCTACCGAGGACGTGTGGCGTCGTCGACCGCTTCTGCCCCCTGGGCCCGGTCGAGGCCCACATCGAGAGGCTGCGTGTCCTGCGCGACCTGGGCGTCGACCAATTCGCGGTCTACGACACGGGCGACGTGCGGGAGGCGACCATCGACGCCTCTTACGGTTCCTCCATCATTCCGTCGTTCAGCTGGCGCTCGCGGGTAGAGGGCCGGCCCGCCAGTACGGCATCCATACCTTAAGTGGGCCACAGCTTTCTGGGTGGAGTTCGGCATGCCTCATATTCTCGATTCCGCCCCCCGGGCTCCGGGATATGGAATTACATGCCGGTTGACCGCAGGGGAACTTGCGCGATCGAATCGAAAACGGTTCATCGCAATCTCCACTCAGAATGAGGATGCATTCGCGTGCGTATCGCATTTCGTGCCGCAGTCGTCGCTGCGGGTGCCGTAGTACTCGCTTCCCTTCCGGCAACACCTTCCTTCGCTGCTGCCGCGAGCGCAGATCGGCCCTCTGCCGGTTCACCGACGGCCATGGCGGGGGACCGGCTGACAAGGAAGCGCGTTGGTGAGCAGACCTTCATTTTCTCGGCCAGCGGCCAGGTGAGCGCTGTCAAGTCCGAGACTCCGGGCAAGCCCAATGAGTCGGGCACGCCTGGTGTGCCCGGCAAGCCCACAGGCAGCGTCAAGCCGGAGGCTCCGAAGGACGAAAACAGGTGCAAGGGCAAGGGCGCAGAGGGGCGGAAGAAGGCCCCCGTTCCTAAGGGCGGCGTCAAGGCCGGCGCCGAGGGCGTGGACGCTCAGGGCAACGAGATGATTGCGGGCAGCGCCGGTCTGGCCGCCATCGCGGCCGCCGGCCTCGGCTTCGCGACCCTGCGCCGCTCCCGCTCGGACTCCTGACTCTTCACTCCTAGCCAGTACGACCAGCGGCTGGGTGGATCCTCCTCCACGCGGCCGCCGGTCCGCACCAACCCGCACTCACCCGGAGCCATCCGCCCCATGCTTCCTGTCGCCCCGCGCCGCCACATCCGCCTGCGCCCGCTTGTGACCGCTGCCGCTGCCGTGGTCGCCTTCGGCACCCTGGCCGCATGCGGCTCCGACCTGCCGTCGGACCCCGAAGTGGGCAGTGCCGCCTCCACCCAGGCCCGCGACTTCGCCGCCGCGCTGCCGCAGTCCCGCCCGACCGGACTGAGAATCGAATCGGCCGGTGTCGATGCGAAAGTGATGGTCGACCTGAAGATCGAGTTGTCCGGCGAGCTGGGCGTACCGGACCCGGACAAAGAGGCGAACGCCCCTGGCTGGTGGACCGCCCGCGTGACCCCCGGGGAGAAGGGCGTCTCTGTCCTGGTCGCCCACTACGACACCAAGCACGGTCCGGCCCTGATGAAGGACGTCAACAAGATCAAACTCGGCGACGTCATCGAGGTTCCGCGTGAGGACGGCAGGACGGCCCGGTTCAAGATCCGAGAGATCGAGGACGTCGACAAGAAGAACTTCCCGACCGCCAAGGTTTACGGGGAAACCGAGCGCCCCGAACTGCGCCTGCTGACCTGTGGCGGCGAGATCAAGGACGGCCACCGCACCAACAACGTCATCTTGTATGCCGACTTGGTCGGCGCCTGAGGCGCTGGACCGCCCCACCGACCGCGAGAGCATCCGAGGGACCTGCGTCTCCAGGCCGACACCGAGATGCAGCGGATCGTCTGCACGGCGAACGCGATCGAGTCCGTGAACGCGCGGATCCGCAAGGCCGTCCGGGCCCGCGGGCACTTCCCGAACGGGCAGGCCGCCATCAAGTGCGTCTACATGGCCATCATGAGCCTCGACCGACGAACAGGCAGTCGGTATGACTGCGGCGCAAGAGGTGTCGAGTCCCCGGAAGGGGGTCCGCGCCCATTCGATGGGTTGTTGGACGTGATCCAGCTGAAGGCCTCTTCAGCCATTCGTGGGCATTCGCTGAATATCTGCCATATTTGCCGAGGATTCCCCATCGCGCAGATTGGCTCGTATTGTGAGTATTGCTCGGACGATCACTCTTGCTGTAGCGGTAAGCGCAGCAGGCGCCTTCCTCGTAACGGCAGGGGCATCGGCCGCTGTTGCGGACCCCGGTCCGGTCGATTCTGGTGCCCCCATCGATCGATACCCCTGCGGCCACGTGAAAACGCCTCATGACCCCAAGCTGGGGCCGGTGGAAAAGGCCCCGTGGATCTACTCGCGGGTAATCTCCTCGGGCTTCTTCTACACCGACAAGCCGGAGGGTAAGCGGGCTGACGACATGGTGACGTGTTGGAGGGACGGCGAGGTAACCCTCTACCAGGGAGACCCTGACGGCGACTTCGACAAAGAGCATCAGCTGATCGACCCCAAGGCCGAGCAGCGATTCAAGAACGCCACCTCTATGACTGCCGGAAACTTCACCGGATCCGGCAACAATGACCTCCTGGTGCGCTGGAAGGGCGGAGACATCTCGCTCTTCAAGAACGTCACGCCGCACCACAAGCTGAAGGAAGAGATAAAGATCGCCCCGCCCAAGGGCGACGAGGACGTATGGAAGAAGAAGGTCGTCTCCGTCACCTCGGGGAAATTCCAGAGTGATGGAAAGCGGGACGACGTCGTTGTCCTGTGGACCGACGGCGAAGTCACCCGGTACTCGTTGAGCGAGCAGGGGTTCGGCAGCCAGACTCAGCTGCTCAAGCCCAACAAGCAGTGGAACCGAACCATCGCCAGCATCTCGGCGGGCCACCTCGACGCAACCGGAAACACGGCCATCAGCGACCTGCTGGTCCAGTGGAAGAGCGGCAAGGTCAGCGTCCATGACTACACCCCGGGCCGCGAACTCCCGCCGGGCGTCTTCATCCAGAAGGATGCGAGCAAGGGCTGGGGGGACGCGCTCATCACGGTGGGCAACCACCACCGCGAGCCGGGCGACAAGCGGGACCTGCGTGACGACCTGATCGTCCGGTGGACCAGCGGAAAGCTGTCGATGTTCCAGGACACCAGCATCAAGGGCCTGGGCAAGGAGCGCGTGCTGGCGCAGGCACCCTGATGCCGAAGACCTTCCGCGGCGGACTTGCCATGTCCGCCGCGGCCGGTCTGGTCGTACTCCTGGCCGTCGTGGCCGAGCACCACCCCTACGCCGACGACATGGCACAGCCGTTTAGACCCGCCGCCACCCAGACCGCACCAGGAGCACCGGGCGGGCCGGACGCCGTCGCAGAGCACTTCGACGGAACACCGGCGGTAGGCACGTTCGTCGATGCCGATGAGGACCTCACCGACCACAGCTGCACGGGCACGGTGATCGAAAGCCCCCAAGGAAACCTGATCATCACCGCCGCACACTGCGCAATCCAGGCGGGCCGCTCTCTGTTCGTGCCCGGCTACAACCGCACGAAGAGTGCGGCCGAGCAGCCCTACGGGACCTGGCAGGTGGACAGAACCTGGGTCGACTCCCGGTACTACGCGGCCAACGACCGGGACGGTGACGGGGGCACCGACTACGACGTGATGTTCGTACGAGTGAAGCCGGACAGGGCCGGCCGGAGTGCGGCCTCCGTTACCGGAGCCCACCGGCTGGCGCGAACCCCGGACTACGAGAACGACGAAATCACGCTCATCGGCTACCCCTGGAGCAGCAAGGACCCCGAAGACCGCGCCGTCCGCTGCACCGTGCCCACGACCCGGCTGCCAGGACATGACCAACTGCAGGTCACGTGCGACGGGTACGCCAGCGGCGTCTCAGGCGGCCCGTGGCTGCGCAACTTCGACGGCACCAAGGGAGAGGTCATCGGTGTGATCGGCGGACTCCAACGCGGCGGGCCTACCGACCAGATTTCCTACAGCCCGTTCATCGGAAACGCCGCATTCGAACTGTTTGACCGGGCAATCCACGACCAGTCATAGGAACCACCAAGGTGTTGTCCCAAATATCTGCCACACAGCGGCTGGAGTGCCTCTCTCCGTTGGGGCGCCGCCGCACGGGCTCCCTCCTCCTCATCGTTGGCGCCGTGGCGTACAGTGCCTGGCCGCTCGAGTTCCTGGTAGCGACCGGAATCCGGCCGACAGTGTCCTACGTCTCGGAACTGGCTGCGCAGGGGCGCCCATCACGATGGCTGTTCATACTCTGTGACGCTGTCTCAGGTGCATTGGTGATGCTGGGCAGTACACACCGGCTGATCAGTACCCCGCGATCAGCGCCGCGCCAGCGGATTCTGTGGGCCGTTCTGGTGGCCTTTGGCACAGCTACCTGTCTGAATTCCACGTTGGCGCCGATGGCGTGTGCCCCGTCCCTTGACCCGGCCTGCGAAAGAGCAGGAAGCGGGGAGGCAGGCGCCTCCGCGCAGGCACTGTTCCATCTCGCCCTGAGCACGATGGCGGAGTTGACCCTGCTCGTTGCGATGGCCGTGGCCACTGGAGCGGCCCGGCAGGGTCGGGGGAGAGGTCTGCTGGGGGTTTCGGCGGTCGGGAACATCGGTTTGCTGCTTGTGGACGTACTCATGTCACTCAGCCCGGGAAGCTGGCATGGCATACCCCAGCGTGCACATGTGGTCATGGCTTCCGTCTGGCTGGTGTGCCTTGCCTTGGCGGATCAAAGCCGTGTCCGAACTCCCGCCGGTGTATGTACGAGCGGTGAGGCTGCGCAGAGGGATCACGAATGCGCCGGGCCGATCCGTTGCGCCCAGCGAGGAGAGATCGAGCGAAAGCGCGAGATTGTCTGACTTTACCCAAGCGGTGACCCCATAGCAGGCGTCGCTTTGCGCGCCGGCGGCCAGGCAAAGCGGTTAAAACCTATTCGTGCTCGTTGAGGTGAGAATGATCGGCACAAATGCAGGTCCGATGTCGAACGGTGTGCATGGAGATGATTCGGCTCTCTCGGAATTGGTCGAACGGCACGTACTGACCCGCCCGGAGGCGGTCTCGCTTTCGTATCCGGAGGAAGGCGTCACCCTCACCTACGCCGAGCTGGGCTGCCGGGCCAACCGGCTGGCGGCGTACCTCATCGGGCAAGGCGTCGGTCCCGGAGACCGGGTGGCAACGTGCCTGCTTCCCGGGTCCGACCTGGTGATCGCCTTCCTCGCGATCGTGAGAGCCGGAGCCGCCTACGTTCCCATGGATCCGGCGCACCCCTTGGAGCGCCGTCGGCTGATCGTGCGCGACTGTGACGCAAGGGTCGTGGTGACCACCGAGGCCTTCGCCCCGGACTGTGCGGGCCTGTCGGCTGTGACCGTGGCCGTTGACACCCTCGCGAAGTTGATCGCCGCGCAGTCCGACGGTGTCCCGGAGGTACGGTCGGCGCCCGATGACGCCGCTTACGTCTGTTACACCTCGGGAACCACCGGCACGCCCAAGGGGGTCGTCGTCCCGCACCGTGCCGTCATCGACCTGGTGACGTCGACCGACTACGTACACCTGACGCCCCGGGACGTGGTGGGTCAGGCCGCCAACCCCGCATTCGATGCGGTCACTTTCGAGATTTGGGCCGCGTTGACCTCGGGCGCCCGGGTACTCGGCTTGTCGAAGGACACCGTCGTGTCCCCGGCCGCCTTCGAGCGTGAGGTGCGCGAGCACGCAGTGAGCGTCCTCTTCCTGACGACCGCCCTGTTCAACCAGATAGCCCGGGAGCGGCCTGCGGCATTCGCCCCGCTGCGCGTCCTGCTCTTCGGCGGAGAGGCGTGCGACCCGCGCCGGGTCCGGGAAGTGTTCGCGGCGCGGCCTCCCCGCACGCTCCTGCACGTGTACGGGCCCACCGAGACCACCACCTTCGCCACCTGGCACGAGGTCACCGAACCGTCCGTAGGCACCCGGACCGTGCCGATCGGCCGCCCGATCGGCACGACGGTGGCCTACGTGCTCGACGCGGCCGGACACCGGGTGCCACCGGGTGGCACCGGAGAGCTCCACCTCGGCGGGCCCTGCCTGGCTCTGGGCTATCTCGGACGCCCGGACCTCACGCGGGAGCGATTCGTCGACGACCCCTTCGCGGCCGACGGCAGCAAGCT
Source organism: Streptomyces sp. NPDC059443 (assembly GCF_042750105.1). NCBI lineage: Bacteria > Bacillati > Actinomycetota > Actinomycetes > Kitasatosporales > Streptomycetaceae > Streptomyces > Streptomyces sp. NPDC059443. Next base: position 96,669 of record NZ_JBHYVM010000013.1, read on the forward strand.
CTACCGCACCGGAGACTGGGTCTTCGTGCGCCCCGACGGCGCGATCGAGTTCCGCCGCCGCGTTGACGATCAGATCAAACTCCGTGGATTCCGCATCGAACTCGGCGAGATCGAATCGGTGCTGACGTCGCATCCCTCCGTGGCCCAAGCAGTGGTCTCCCTGCACGAGGCGGGGGACGACCGGCGGTTGGTCGCCCACGTCGTGCCCGCGGCATCCGCAGCCGAGCGCGAGCCCTCCGAGCAGCTCACCGAGTGGCGGGAGATCTACGAAACGCTCTATGACGACGCGGAATCCGCCGCCCTCGGATCGAACTTCACAGGCTGGAACAGCAGCTACGACGCGGAGCCGATCCCCCTGGAGCAGATGGAGGAGTGGCGTGCGTCGACGGTCGAGGCCGTCCGCGGACTCCGGCCCCGCCGGGTACTCGAGATCGGCGTGGGCACCGGCCTGCTCCTCCACCGGCTCGCCCCGGACTGCGAGGAGTACTGGGGCACGGATTTCTCCGCATCCGTGATCGACGCGCTGTACTCCCAGACGGTGGCGGACCCCGAGCTCCGCGACAAGGTCACCCTGAGCTGCCGGTCGGCGGACGACATCGACGGACTGCCCGCCGGGTACTTCGACACCGTAGTGGTCAACTCGGTCGTCCAATACTTCCCGCACCTCGACTACCTGAGGACCGTCCTCGAAGGCGCACTGACCCTGCTGGCGCCCGGCGGTTCCCTCTTCCTCGGAGACCTGCGCAACCTGGACCTGCTGCGCTGCATGCAGACCGGAGTGGAGCTCGCACAGGGCAGCGACCTCGACCGTGAGGGAACGCGCCGGGCCATTGGCCAGCGTGTCGCCCAGGAGACCGAACTGCTCCTCTCTCCCGCCCTTTTCAGCGGCTTGACGGCGGACCTGCCTGCCATCCGATCGGTGGACGTACGGGTCAAGCGCGGCGTCCACCACAACGAGCTGACCCGATACCGGTACGACGCCGTCCTCAGTACTCGGGAACCGGTCTGCGATCTGAGAACCGCCCCGCGACTCGACTGGGCCCGGCAGCTGGACGGTGTCGACCGGCTGGCGGAGTACTTGCGGGCGGAGCGGCCCACCACCCTGCGCGTCACCGCGGTGCCCAACGGCCGCATCCAGGCCGAGTACGCGGCCATGCGGGAGCTCGACCGCGCCGGCACGAGCGCCGGGACCGCGGAGCAGCCCGTCAGGACCGGCGCCGCACCCGACCCCGAGGTACTGTGCGCGGCGGGAGAGGGCTTGGGATACCGGGCGTTCACCACGTGGTCGGCTCAGTCCGACGAGGCCCTCGACGTCCTCTTCGTGTCCTCCGCCGACATCCCGGACGGACCTCTGACCGGTGGATACGCGATGGACACCGACGAGGCCCCCACGGCGGAGGACTGCGCCAACACACCCAGGGCCTTCGACCACACCGTCGACCTGGGCGGCGTGCTCCACGGCTACCTCCAGGAACAGCTGCCGCACTACATGGTCCCGGCCGCGCTCGTAACACTCGGGGAGCTTCCGCTCACCCCGAACGGAAAGGTTGACCGGCGAGCCCTGCCGGCACCCGTCTTCGCGGCCGCCGCCGCTGGGACACGGCCGGGGACGCCGGTGGAGGAGATCCTCCGCGATCTGTTCGCCGAGGTTCTGGGACTGCCGAAGCGGGAGGTCTACGCCGATTCGGACTTCTTCGCCATCGGTGGCCACTCCCTGGCGGCGGCCCGGCTCGTTGCCCGGCTGCGCGCCACGCTCGGGGCAGACCCGAGCAGCCGGGCCCTGTACGAGGCACCGACTCCCGCACTGCTCGCCGCCCTTCTCGACGGTCCCGGTGCCACCGCCATCGACTCGGCTGCGCACCATCCGCTCACGGCGGTGGCCGCAGCACCGCGCGCAGGGGCCGCGGCAGGGGAGTCCCCCCGGCCCACCCCGGTGCCCGTCGTCGTCCCGCAGGAGCAAGCCCCCGGGCACGGCACGTGGGAGACGCAGATCGACGTGGACTTGCACCGTCGGCTCACCGCGTTCGCCGCCGAGCACGGAACCACCCTGTTCATGCTGGTGCACACGGCTCTGGCCGCCGTGCTCACCCGGATGGGCGCGGGAACCGACATCGTCCTCGCCACCATGGTGCCCGCCCGCGATGACGGCCCGCCGCGCCGTGCCGCCCCGCATACGCGCATGCTGGCGTTGCGTACGGACACCTCGGGCGACCCTGCGTTCACCACGCTGCTCCGACGTGTCCGGGAAGCCGACCTGACCGCCTACCGCGTGAGAGCCACGCCGCGGATTCAGCCGGGCGGCGTGATCCTCGCGTTGGCCCAAGAGGCCGGCGTTGCTCTTGCGCCGTCAGGGCCGGACGTACAGACGGAACGTACCCTCCCACCTCACCTCGACGCGGAACTCGCGTTGCTGCTGACGGAGCGACAGAGCGCGACCGGCGCGCCGCTCGGCATCACGGTCCGTTCGGTATTCCGCCGCGGCGCTGTCGACGGGGCGACGGCGGCTTCGCTGACCGCGAGCCTGGTCGCTCTGCTCGCCTCCGCACTGGACGACTCGGGCAGCGCGATCAGCCGTCTTCCCCTCGCGTCCGACCATGCGTCGCACCGCATGCGCCGGGATGCGGACGGGGGGCATCGCACCGTGGCACCGGCGACCGTCCCCGAGCTCTTCGCACACCAGACTGGGCACGCTCCGAACGCCCCAGCACTCGTCAGCGAGGGGCAGGAGGCGACCTACGCGGAGCTGGACTCGCGCTCCGACCGGCTCGCCCGGACTCTCGTCGGCCACAAGGCCGGGCCGGGAACGGCCGTAGCCATCGCCATCGCCTCGCCCGTCGGCTTCGCCGTCGCCCTGCTGGCCGTCGCCAAGGCCGGCGCCGTGTGCCTGCCGCTCGACCCGGACGCCGGTGCGCCGCAGAACGCGGACCGGCTCGCGAAGACGCGGCCCGTCGCCCTGCTCCTGGACGCCCACGCCGCGGAGTCCCTGCCACCCACGCCAGGTATCGCACGGCTGTCGGAGCACACCGACGTGATTCCGGGATCCGCCGCCCCGCTCCTCGACGCCGACCGCACCGGGCCGCTCACCGCGGAACACCCCATCCTGCTCGCCCCCGCCGGCGCCCCCGGAGCCGGCCAGGCACTCATCGGTCCCCTGCCGGTCGCCGCGGAGGCCGCCCGACGATCCGAGGGGCTGCCGAGCGCCCGTAGCGCCTGGCTGGTCAGGCGCTACCCCGATGCCGACGCCGCACTCGGACTCCTGGGCGTCCTCGCCTCGGGCGGCACGGTACTCGTCCCGGACACAGGGTGGTCCAACGACCTGTCGGCCCTCCTCGACTGGCTGCACGAGCGGGCCGCCGAGGAAGTGCTGGCCTGCGACGCGGACGCCGCTGGCCTGTGCCGGGCCGCCGGAGCGCGGGGCCGTGGATCCGCCCGCGTACGGGCCCTCACGGTGTCCACGTCCCTCGACCGCGCGAGCGTCGACACCACCGCGTTCGCCCGTGCCTACGGGCTGGCCCTGACCGTACGGGGAGGGCCGGCCGAAGCGCGTCTCGTCACCGTGCGGCAGCCCGGAGGGCAGACCCGTACCGATCCCCACCACAGGGTGTACGTACTGGACGAGGCCCTACGGCCCGTGGCGCCGGGATCCACCGGCGCGCTGTACCTCGCCGGCGCCGGCATCGCGCTCGGATACGCGAACAGGCCCGCCGCCACGGGCGAACGCTTCGTCCCCGACCCCTTCGCGGCGCCCGGCAGCCGCATGTGGCGTGCCGCGAGCGCCGCGAAGCGAGGCAGCGACGGCAGCCTGGAAGTGCTGGGCGAGCCCTGGCCCGAGGACCCCTTCGAGGACGCCTACGGTACGTTCACCGTCCTCGCGAACGGCCGGGGGCAGCGCGCGCTCTGGCCCACCACCGCCCCCGTGCCCGGCGGTTGGTACGAGGCGCACCCCGAGGACCTCCGTGAGACCTGCCTCGGTCACCTGGACGGACACCGGGCGGCGGACCTCGAAATTGGCAGCTGATCCGCACCCACCCGCATCACCCTCCCCCGAATCAGAAGGTCTTTCATGCCCGCAGTGCACCAGGCCGCCAGTCCCCGGGACTCGCGCCACCACCTACTCGAACTGTCCGAGGAGGACGCGAACGCCGCCCACGACCTGGCCCGGCGATGTGCGAAGGAGTTCAAAGCGGCCGACGACGCCCGCTTCCTCGACGAGGCGCCCGTCATCGCCCACGACCTACCCCTGACCGTACGCCGACACCTCAACACCGCGCGCCGGGACGAGGCCGCCCACACGACCGTGATCCGGGGCAATCTCGTCGACCAGGGAGCCCTGGGTACCACCCCGGGCCACTGGAGCCGGGCCGACACGCAGCCGAGCCAGGCCTACGGCTGCCTGCTCGTCCTCTACTCCGCCCTCCTCGGCGACGTCATCGGCTGGGCCTCTCAGCAGGCCGGCCGACTGGTCACGGACGTCCTGCCGAGCCGCGGCTACGAGCACAGCCTGGTGTCCGCGTCCAGCGAGCTCGAGCTGGCCTGGCACACCGAGGACGCCTTCTCACCCCACCGGGCCGACTGGGTCGGCCTCCTCGCGGTGCGCAACACCGCCCGGGTCCCGACCACCGTCTCGCACGTCGATGTCGGGAGCGTGCCCGGGAACATCGCGAAAGTGCTCGCACAGCCGCGTTTCGTTCCCGTCCCCGACGCCTCGCACGAATTCGGCGACGATACGCCCCGGATGGCTCCCGTACCGGTCCTGGAAGGCCACCCCGACCGCCCCGTCCTGCGCATCGACCGCGACTACTTCCGGGCCGGGGACGAGGACCCGGAGGCGGCCGAAGCCCTGGCCTGGGTCGTGGCCCACCTGGACGCCAATCTCGCCGACCTCTTCCTGCGAACCGGTGACGTCTGTTTCGTCGACAACCGCAACGTCGTGCACGGGCGCAGGCCGTTCCGCGCCGAATTCGACGGCTCCGACCGGTGGCTCAAGCGCGTCAACATCGTCCGCGATCTGAGGCGCACGCGGCCCGGGCGCCCAGACGGCGCGACCCGAGTCATCGGCTGACGAAACCCCAACCGGCATCGGCCCTTCCCTACACAACAGACCGCAATCCAGCGAGGCCCCGAATGACCTTCCAGACCACCCGCCCCGTCGTCCTGTTGGTGGAGAGCCGCCGGGCCACGTTCACCGACAGCGCGCTGAGCCGCGACGACGTCACCGTTGTGCTGCTCCGGTTCGATTCCGTCGAGCTGTCCCCGCACTACGTCCAACGCACTTCGCACGTTCCCACGTTCACCCTGGAGACCGCCGCCCCGCTGGAGGACGAGGCGGCCCGGTACCTGCGCTGGACCGCGGACGCCGGTATCCGCCCGCAGTTCTTCTGCAACCCGAACGAGGCGCTCCAGGCGGACGCCCAGCGCTTCGCCGCGCTCGTCGGCCTGCCACACCTGGGCCGAGAACAGGTCGGCTGGGTGCGCAACAAAATGTCCATGAAGGACCGTTACGCAGAGCTGGGCATCCCCCATCCGGCCTACCGGCCCGTGGACACCCTGCGGGACGTCGAGGCGTTCGCCGCCGATCACGGCTGGCCGGTCGTGCTCAAGCCGGTCGACTCCGACTCCTGCATCGCCACGTACCGGATCGGATCAACGGAGGGTCTGGCCGCCGTACCACCCCTCGATCCCGCCCTGGAGTGGATGGTCGAGGAGTTCATCGACGGACGCGAGTTCCAGCTGTGCGCGGTCGTGGCACGGGGACAGGTCGTGGACGCGTACCTGTCCAAGAACCCCCGTCCGATCCTGGAGGTCCTCGACGGGGCGATCAACGCCAACATCACCTACGCACCGGGGGAGCGGCTTCCAGTCGACGCGAGGGCACTGGCCCAGCAGCTGACCGACGGTCTTGGCATCCCCCACGGGTACCTGCACGGCGAGTTCTTCCTCACGGAGGGGGGAGAGTTCTTCATGAGCGAGGTGGCGGCCCGGCTCAGCGGCTGCGAAGTGCCCATGAACCACGGCCTGGCCTACGGCTTCGACTTCCTCGGCGTCGTCCTCGACACCTACCTCGACCGGGTTCCGGTACCCGAATACACCAAGAACCGCGCCGTCGGCGACCTGCTCCTGCCCATCCGGCCCGGAAGGCTCGTGCGCATCAGCACCGGGGACGAACTGCGCCGGCTGCCCGGCGTCATCGGCGTCCACCTCACCGCAACCCGAGGCGACCTGCTCGATCCGCCGAGAGCATCACACGCCGCCACCGGCTACGTCCACGTCGAAGGCGCCACCGCGGACGAGGTCGAGCAACGCATGTACGCGGTGCTCGACCACTTCGAGCTGGAGGTGGAGGAGGCGTGAGCGGCCCGAAGCGCGGCGCGCTGTTCCTCGCGTGCGGGACACTGCCGGACTACGAGGAGGCCGTCACCCGCCTCCTGGCCGATGACGGGGAGGGCGAGCCGGTCCCGGTATGGAGCGGGGGCCGTACCGGACTGCGCGACGCGATCGACTTGGCGGAGCAGGTCTACGGAAGTCGGCGGGTCCCGGCACCCAGCGCCACGGGCATCGTCCTCGGCGGGCCGCTGCCCGAACCGTTGCAGCGCCTCGCACGCCCCCTGGCCCGCGACTGGGTGCCGAGCGCGTCCGATCTGCCGGACTCCGGTTCCGTGCTGCTCATCGGCACGTACGGGGACCTGCGCGCGGACGCCGTTCAGGAAGTGATCGAGCAGGCCCACGCGCAGGGCCGCCCGCTGTTCCTGCTCACGGGCCGCGACGTGCACACCCTCAGCTGGATGGTCGCCAAGCAGTACGCCAACGTCGTACCGCACGCGGACGTGGGGATGTTCTCCGAGCTGGACGCGCTCGCCCCGGTGCCGGGCACCGTGTGGCTCGGCGCCGAGGACGTCCGCCACCGTGACGTCCAGAGCATCGCGCTGGGCCGTGTCTGGAGCCGGGTGCTGTTCCACGGCAACGGCAAGGACGACCAGCTCAACCTCGGACAGTTCACGTTGTGCGGGCTGAGCCCGGTCGGCGAGCGGCAGCCCGGCGCTGACGGGCCGAAGTGCGCGTACGGGCTGGGTTGCCCCAAGCCCGAGGACAAGCTCATCCCGGTACGGCGCATCCGCGCCGCGGAACTGGTCCTGGGCAACTGCTTCAGCGGCCCGCTGTCCGACCACGCGATGTACGACGCGAAATACGTGATCCTGCTCGACGCGCTGGACGGTCCTGCCCAGACCGTCGTCGCAACCCTGACGGCCTGCGACGCACAGCGTCCGGAGAATCTCGCATGGCTCACCGGCACCGCTCTCCGGGGCAGTGCGGCCGGCGCGATCAACGAGCGGCTCAAGGACATCAACCCCTACCCGGCGTTCGTACAGATCGGGCTGCAGTCCTCCGGGCTCACCGAACAGAACGCGACCGCGGGCGAGGAACCGGGGGAGCGGCCGGAGGACGGAGAGTCGCGTGTCCCCCTGCACACCCTGGGTGCCCGGCTGTCCGGCCTGCTCGACAGCGGCCTGTTGACCGACGAACACCCCCTGCGGCCCAGGCTCCGGCAGCTCGCGGACACCGTACTCGGCGCTGCCGCGGTGCGGACCGTCCTGCTCTCACCCCGGGACGGAGCCTGCGCCTTGTCCGAGGTCGGGGCCGAGACGAAATCGCTCGACCTGGCCCTAGCCCAGCGCCTCGCCAAGCACCACGACGACCCCGTCCTGGGGTTCCCCACGTACTTCGGGGAGCGCAGCGTCGCCGGGGAACCCATCGAGCTCGACCGGCCGTGCGCCTGCGGCCGGCCACTGCGAAGCTACACGCGCCGGGGCCGGTTGCCGGTCGTCACCGACACGGTCCAGGCGGTGTGCGCACGCTGCGGCGACGTGGCCAACTCCCACGTGGACGCACCCGAACTGCGGGTGAGGTCCGCCGGTCGGACATCTCCCGGAGACCGCCTCCACGTCACGCTCGAGGCGCTGCCGCACAGAGCGGGCACGGTGAACATGGGGATCGTGCTGCCCACGTACCTCAACGCCCGGGTCCGGCCCGCGCTGTGCCGGGAGGAGGCCTCGGCGGGAGGAACCGCCCGCGCCGAGTTCGAAATCGAAATGGCGCCGCAGGCCACACCGCAGGCCTACTACTTCACCCCTTACGCGGTGCAAGACCTCGGGATCTCCACCCGCCGTGTTCACTTCACCCTGACCGGGAGCCCGACCTCGTGAGCCTCTTCATTGCCGAGAAGCCGATTCTCTCCGCGCTGCGGCACCGCGACTTCCGGCTGCTCGCCTCGGGCCGGCTGCTCATGTACTTCGCCAACTCGATGGCGCCGATCGTGCTCGCCTTCGCCGTGCTCGACCTCACCGGGTCCACGACCGACCTCGGCATCGTGGTGGGCGCGCGGTCACTCGCCAACGTCGTGCTCCTCCTCCTCGGCGGAGTCGTCGCCGACCGTGTCTCCCGCACCCTGATCCTGCAGGGTTCCGCAGCGGCCGCTGCTTGCGTCCAAGGTGCGATCGCACTCAGCGTGCTGTTCGGGGCCACCTCGATACCCCTGCTGATCGTGCTCGGTGTTCTGAACGGAGCCCTCGCCGCCCTGTCCTTCCCGGCATCTGCGGCCATGACCTCGCAGACGGTCCCGGCCGAGATCCTCCGCCCGGCAAACGCCCTGATGAGGATGGGCACCAACGTCGGCATGATCATCGGCGCTGCTCTCGGCGGGATCGTGGTCGCCCTCCTCGACCCCGGATGGGGGCTCGTCTGCAACGCCGCAGCCTTCCTCGCCGCATCCCTGTGCTTCCTCGGGATCAAGAGGGCGGACGCCGAGAGCGGCGCGGCCGCACCCACCCGCCCGATTCAGGAACTGCGACAGGGGTGGCGGGAGTTCACCGCGCGCACCTGGGTGTGGGTGGTGGTGCTCCAGTTCATGGTGGTGAACGCGGTCGTCGCCGGTGGCATCCAGGTCCTCGGGCCCACGATCGCGGACGACACCTTCGGCCGCAGTGCCTGGGGAGTGGTCCTCGCAGCGCAGATGGCGGGAGCGGTGGCAGGTGGCTTCCTCGCGGCCCGCACCCACCACCGCCACGCGATGCGCATCGGTGTGGCCGTCGTGGCCTTCGAGGCTCTTCCTCTCATCGTGCTTGCCGAGGCTCCGGGAGCGCTGTTGCTGAGTGCGGCGATGTTCCTGAACGGAGTCGCCCTCGAACAGTTCGGGGTGGCCTGGGACGTGGCCCTCCAGGAGAACATCCCGGCAGACCGTCTCGCGCGCGTCTACTCCTACGACGCACTCGGGTCCTTCATCGCGCTGCCGATTGGCGAGATGGCCGTCGGCCCGGTGGCCGGCCTGCTCGGCAGGGAGGTCACCCTGCTGACCGGGGCGTCCCTCGTGGTTGCGGCAACCGCACTGGCCCTGTGCAGCCGAGAAGTCAGATCCCTCACCCTGGCTCGGCCTCAGCGCGCGGCCTGACGACCAAGGGGACGCCTCAGCAGTCGAACCCCCAACGCGCATGAGGGCCGGAGGGCCTCCCGGTATCGCTCGGTCGGATTCGCACCACCGAGCTACCGAGAGGACCTTCTGCCCTCATGCGCGTTGGGGTTCAGTTTCCGGAAGGGTCGATGACGTACGTGCCCTGGTGGCGGTTGCAGACGACCAGCCCCTCGCGCTCCAATGCTTGAACGGCCTTGGAGACCGTGTCCACGCTGACCCGGTACTCGGTGGCGAGCGTGGGTCGGTTGGGCAGGCGGCCGCGCAAGCCCCGGTCCAGGATTCGCCCGCGAATGAGGTCGGCGATCAACTCCCAGGCATGCGTCACCCCGACCCGCGGGGGAGCGTATCGGGCTCCGGGGGTGCGCAGTCGCGTGCGCGCGGCACGCCGCACGAACTGGGCGGTGGGGTACGGGATCCGGTAGCGCTTGGCTATCTCCCCCGCGTCGGGTATCCGAGGGTCGGTGCCGGGCTGCCCGACGCGGCGGACGACGTCGTCCGCCAGCAGTTGGTAATGGGGACGCGGCGTCTTTTCCCGCTCGCAGTTGTGTGGTGCAGTCATCAAGAAGCGACCGTCTCGTGATGGGGCGTGCCCGGTCCTGACGGGGGTCTGCGAGCACTCGAACATTTCTGAATCCGTCCTACTGGCCGGACTGTATAGCGCATATGTCCATGGTCCATCGCACGCTGTGACCGTCTTCAGGGTGCGGAACGGTGGTGAGCGCCACAGGGGACCGATACGTCGGCGTGCGCAAGGTCGCGCGACGCATCCAGGTGGGCTCCGAACAGGCCGCGGTCGGCCAGGACCAGCTGCCGCCTCGTCCGCGACGCGCCAGGCGCACCCCACCCGTCCTCGCGCCGCACCGCCTCGGCCAGCGAGGGCCTGGGTGACCCCGTCATCGGTGTCGAAGGTGGTCAGTACCAGGACCGCGGGCCCATGGGGCAGTTCTTCACGGCGCACATCCACTTTCGGGCAGGGCGAGTCCGGCCGGTGCCGGTACGGGGCAGGGCGCGGCCTCGAGCGGCAGCATCACGTGTACTCTCCAGCCTCCCTCAGGGGTGGGGCCGGCGGCGAACCCGCCGCTCAGCAGGGATACGCGCTCGCGCAGTCCGGTCATTCCGAAGCCCCCGCCGATTTCCAGGGGCCAGGCCGGAACACCGGCGGGGGCTGATGAGTTGGTCACCGAGACCGACAAGGACGCGCCCTGTGACCACACGCGGACGGTGGCGCGGGCCCCTGGAGCGTGTTTGGCGATGTTGGTGAGGGCCTCCTGGACCGTCCGGTAGACGGTCAGCGCGACTTCTGAAGGAACGTGCCCCGTCGATACCGTCGGGCATTCGACCCGGAGGCCGGCCGAGCGTGCTTCCTCGACCAGAGTGTCGAGGTCTTTCAGCCGCCGCCCTGTGATCACCGTGCCCTCGTCGTCGCGCAGCGCGCTCAGTACCTGGCGAAGGTCCCGCATGGCTGCCCTAGCGCTGTCACCCACGCCCCGGGCGAGCTGTTGACTTTCGGGCCGGGAGCCCCCGGCGGCCTCGATCGCACCAGCCTGCATGGCCATGATCGAGATTCGGTGGCCGAGTACGTCGTGCATCTCCCGCGCCAGCCGGAGCCGCTCCTCCGACCGCGTCCGGTCGGCCCGCCGTTCCCGTTCCTCGCGCAGGGCCGCGAGGCTGCGTTCGTAGGCCCGCGACCCCATGCCGAAGACCAGCGGGAAGGCCGTGTAGATGGCTGCGCACAGGAACCGGTCCGGGAGGGAGGAGCCGACCGACCCGGGCAACAGCGTCTTGAGACAGGTGAAGAGGGCCCAGGCGAGGCCGATCACGACGGTCCGGTCGCGACGCTGTCCCTGGGCCAGGCAGTAGAGGGCCAGGAAGACCGGGAGGCGGGAGCCGTCGACGATCAAGCCGCCCGCGGCGAGGAAGGCGACCAGGAGAGGCGCCTGGCGACGCCACAGGAAGCCGGCGGAAACGACGAGGGCGACCACGATTCCCGGGACGGCGCTGCGGATCAGTCCGGTTTCGGGATCAAGGGCGCTGCTCGTCGATCCGACCGCCACCAGGCCCACGATCAGCAGGTCGGCACGCAGCAGCCACGTGCGTCCGACAGGGGTCTTGAGGTTGGCGTAGCAGCGCTCGAAGGGGTCCGGAGAGGCGAGGGCGGTCACAGAGATCCTTGATCGATTCGGCCTGTTCCATCAGAAGAGCGGCAAACCCTACCAGAAAGGACTAGACCAGTTGGTGTCGGGCGTCACATTCGGGGCCGAAAGTACGAGGCCTGCCCGGCCGGCGTATGCCCGCCGCCCCGCGTGCAGGGGGCACGCCCGGCATTCACCTTCGTCGACAACGGAGCAACGAAAGCGGACCGAAACTCCTGGTAATTCACTTTCGACGACACAAGTGTCACCGAAGGTCCCCGATCGGCCGGGCCTTGTTCAGTTGCGCACCAAACCCGCTTTAACCTGTCCTCTCCAATACATGAATCCAGCTTGCAAGAGAATCTTTCGTGCCTGCTGGGACTGGCCGCCCGCGAACCCAAGGGGTTGACCGCTATGCCTTCCTCCCAATGTATCCGAGACGCCGGTCCGAGCCACGTGCCAGCAGCCCGCAAGGTCAGTCGGTTCGCAGGGATGGCGAGTGCCAATTCGGTCCGCAGCCCCTTGCGAATGGGTGAAAGGCGCCCCAGGGCCGTCCGTGTTCTGCTGATCCAAAACAATGCCCCCCTCGCGCATGCGCTGCGAACGGGGCTGGAGCCCGAAGGGTTCCATATTGAACCAGCCTTCGACGGGCGCTCGGGGCTGCGGCGTGCACTGGACGGCGACTACGACCTCATCGTGCTCGATGTTCTGCTGCACGGGCTGTCCGGCTACGAGATGTGCTCCCGGATCCGTGCGGCGGGCCGGACCACCCCCATGCTGATACTCAGCGCCAAGAACGGCGAGCACGACATCGCCCGGGGCCTGGAGAGCGGCGCCGACGACTACCTCGTCACCCCGTTCGCGTTCGTCGTGCTCGTCGCTCGGCTGCGGGCTCTGATGCGTAGGAGCGGGCAGCATGCGCCGGCCGGGTGGCTGGTAGGCGATCTGCGCGGGGACCCCGCCTCCATGAGGGTGTGGCGGGGCGAGATTGAGGTCGAATTGACGGCCAAGGAGTTCAGCGTTTTGGCATGTCTGGCCGAGAAGCCCGGCCGGGTCGTCACCAAGCCCGAGATCATCGATCGGATCTGGGAGAAGAGCTCGGGACGACATCCGAACGTGGTCGAGGTCTACGTCAGCTCTCTGCGTCGCAAGATCGACGCCCCCGTCCGCCAGACGAGCATCGTCACGGTCCGGGGCGCAGGCTACAAGCTCGTCTCCAGGAAGCAGGCCGTCGCGCGCTACACGGCTACGTCCGTTTCCGCCCCGTCCTGACGCTTCCGCATCACTGTCGAGCAGGGGCAGGTGGGTGGGCAAGGTAATGCCGGGGCAGTCTGGAGATTTCGCGATAACCAGTGGCGCAGTCGCGAGTGAATGCGCCCGAGCTGTCCCGTAAAGGATTTAGGAAGCTGAAGGCGGCCTCGGCAGGTCGTGAGGATTCCTGAAGGGGCCTACAGGATCCGAGGCCTTTTTTCTTCCTCAGATATACGTTTCGATGCGAGATCACCGATCTACGGCTGAGGCTCTGCGGATCCAGAGTGGCCACAGGAGCAATATGCCGGGATGCGGTAAGAGCCAATGCGCATGGATTTCCGGGGCGCTGCCTCCGGAAGCCGGTGGACGACCGCCAACCCAGCAAGGAAAGAGCATGACGTCACACCTGACTCAGGACCCGGTCCGAACCCCTCCGAAGACCTTCCTCGGTCACCCCCGTGGCCTGGCCACTCTGTTCATGGCCGAGATGTGGGAGCGCTTCTCCTACTACGGGATGCGTGCGCTCCTCGTCGTCTACTTGATGTCGGGCGGCATCGACGCCGCGACCGGCAGCCAGGGCGGCGGCCTCGCCTTCACGACGGCCACGGCCACGGCGATCTACTCCGTATACGTGGCCATGGTGTACCTGATGGCCGTGCCCGGCGGCTGGTTCGGCGACCGTGTCTGGGGCGCCCGCAAGACGGTCGCCATCGCGGGCGGCGTCATCATGGCGGGCCACTTCGCGCTCGCCGTGCCCGGTCAGGTGATGTTCTTCGTCGGTCTGGCTCTGGTCGCGGCCGGTTCGGGTCTGTTGAAGGCCAACATCTCCACGATGGTCGGCCACCTCTACGACGGTCCCGCCGACCCGCGCCGTGACAGTGGCTTCACCCTCTTCTACGTCGGCATCAACCTCGGTGCCTTCGTCGCACCGTTCGTCGTCGGCACCGTCGGCCAGAGCGTCAACTGGCACTTGGGCTTCGCCCTCGCCGGCGGCGGCATGGCGCTGGGCCTGCTCCAGTTCCTGCTGGGAACCAAGCACCTGAGCCCCACCAGCAGTCTGGTCCCGAACCCGCTGTCGGCGCGGGAGCGCAAGGCGATCGTCATCAAGGTCGTCGTTGCCGTCGGCTTCACTGCGGTGTTCTACGCGGTCATCGGCTTCACCGGCGCCTTCACCCTGGACTGGGCGCTCGTGCCCCTGTCCCTCGCCGGTCTGCTGATCCCGGTCGGCGTCCTGGCCCGCATCAAGCGCGACAAGGACCTCTCGGCCCCCGAGCAGTCGAAAATGAACGGATACATCTGGTTCTTCGCGGCCGCGGCAGCCTTCTGGATGATCTACGACCAGGGCGGTTCCACCCTGGCGGCCTTCGCAGAGAAGAAGACCGCCAACACGGTCTACGGTTTCGACTTCCTCTCGACGTGGTTCCAGTCGCTGAACCCGCTCTTCGTGATGTCGCTGGCCCCGGTCTTCGCCTGGCTGTGGATCTGGCTGGCGCGCAAGGGCCAAGAGCCGACGACCGCGGTGAAGTTCGCGATGGCCCTGGTCCTGGTCGGAGGCTCGTTCTTCGTATTCGTCGTCCCGATGGGCATGGCGCAGGGCGGCGACAAGGTCAGCCCGATGTGGCTCGTCTCGATCTACATGATCCAGACGATCGCCGAACTCTGCCTCTCCCCGGTGGGGCTATCCGTCACCACCAAGATGGCCCCGCAGAAGTACGCGAGCCGGATGATGGGCGTCTGGTTCCTCACGGTCACCGCCGGCGACTGCGCCGCCAGTCTGCTGTCGATCGCTGGAGTCGACCTGAACGGGACCGGGATCATCGCGGACCAGGCCTTCCTGGCCTCGCTCGCGGGCTTCGCGCTCTACATGTACCGCAAGAACGTGCAGAGGATGACGGGCGAAATCCACTGACGTGACGGTGCCTGGGCCCCGTGGACCACCGGGCCCGCTCGGGGCCTGCCGGACCGGACCCACCAGCAGGCCCCGAGCGCGTCGCCGCTCCCGTCGTCCGGCCCCCGTCACCAACCTGCGACCCCACCACTCCGCGACAGGAGACTCCATGCGCAACACGCCACGGTTCATCGATCTTTCCCCTCACCCGGACTGCCCGTGCACGGGCTGCCGCACCCAGCGGACCGAGCGCAGGCAGCGCAGGGAAGGCTGCGAATCCGTTCCCCTCGTCCTGGGCACCCGCACCGCCGCAGTCCTCGTAGCCGCCGCCGGAGTGGGGCTGTCCGGAGTCGGTCCGGCCTCAGCCGCGGACAGTGCGAGCACCCCGACGGCAGTCAACTCCCGGCAGGACTCCAAGGGCGCAGACCCCCACACGCCGCAGGGCCGGGTGGCAGGCCTGCAAGGCGCCCCAGAAGAGAGCTCGGCCACCTCGGCCCGCCGCTCCATAACCCGCGCGGAGGTGATCCGCCGTGCGCGCGGATGGGTGGACCAGAAGGTGCCTTACCACATGGGCAAGTACTGGTCGGACGGCTACCGGCAGGACTGCTCGGGGTTCGTCTCCATGGCCTGGAACCTCGGCAGCAGCCAGACCACATGGACCTTGCCCGACTTCGCCACCCGGCTCTCCAAGAGCCAGTTGAGCCCCGGCGACATCCTCGTACGCAACAACCCGGACAGCCCCGCCAGCGGTTCCCACGTGGTGATCTTCGGTGGCTGGACCGACAGCTCCCGCACGAGGTACGTGGCGTACGAACAGACACGTCCCCACACGCTGAAGCGCGACACGCCGTACGCCTACTGGAACCATTCAGGCTCCTACGTGGCGTACCGGTACGACGGGATCACCGGTGGGAACGGTGAGGGCCGCCAAGGAGAACAGGACGCTTTCCCCGGCGCTGGTTCGTTCGGCCCCGGAGCGCGCAACGAGCACGTGACCCGTCTGGGGAAGATGCTCACCGTACGAGGAGCCGGTCGCTTCTACACGTCCGGGCCTGGCCCGCGCTGGTCGGCCGCGGACCGGGACGCGACCGCTGCCTTCCAGCGTGCCCAGGGCTGGACGGGCGCCGACGCCGATGGCATTCCCGGCAAGACGACTTGGGACAACCTGATCCACGGCAAGGGCAGGGACATCCCCTCGACGCCGAAGGACCAGGAGCAGGACCGCACTCCCGGAGGCGGTAGCCGCAAGCCCGCGTTTCCCGGGACGGGCCACTTCCGCCCCGGCCGGGTCAACGACCACGTCCTGGACCTGGGACGGCAGCTGGTGCGGAAAGGCTTCGGCCGCTACTACGCGGTCGGCCCGAGCCGCGACTGGGGCGAGCCGGACCGCCACAACGTCGCCGCCTTCCAACGTGCCCAAGGCTGGACGGGCGCGGACGCGGACGGCTACCCCGGCCCGCAGACCTGGAGCAGGCTGTTCAGCTGACCCGAGACCGCATGAGCGGACGCGCCGTCCTCGCCCTGTTGCGCAGTTTCGCGAACCACTGTGGGCAGACCGTGGTCCCGGCGACCCACGACCCAGCCGTGGCCTCCCACGCCGACCGCGTGGTGTTCCTCATGAACGGCCGGGTCGCCGGCCAGCTCGGCGACCCCACCCCGCAGCAGATCACCCGCGAGATGACACGCTCGGAGAGCCAAGGCTCGGGGTGACGGCTAGGCGGCCCAATCCCGGATCGCCATGGGGCCAGGTCAGTGGTGACTTCTGTCGCAGACGGCCGATCGACACCGTTGCCGGGAAGATGCGCCGCCTCACATACCGTCATAGAAGTGTACTCAGGGGCGACACCCATCCCAGTGCACCTGCGAGGATCCATGCCACGTAAGAGACGGTCCGTGCGACGGGTGGCGGCTCGTGCAGCCGCGTCCGTGCTGGCGGCGGCAGCCGTCTTGGCGGTGACCTGTCCGGCCGCCGCCCATGACGGGTCCGCCCAGCCGGACGAGGCCAGGGCCCTGGGGCAGGAGCACGCCCTGGAACACGAGCGGGTCCGGGCGGACCTGCAGGCCCTGGACGGGTATTCGCAGCTTGCCCGGCTGGAAAGCCTGAAAGACCTGACGAACTCCCAGGCACTGGCCAACTCCAAGTTCCACCCCAAGGCGTACGGGCAGTTCGCCGACTACTTCCCGTCGCCCGACTTCGCCGCGCACATCGCCATGCTGCCCACGGGCAAGGTGCTGATGTTCTCCTTCGAGCGGATGGAGACCAACCCGACCCAGGAGCCCGCGCCGACCGGGACGACCGGCAAGGACAATGCAGGACGTGCCTTCGTGTGGGACCCGGCCAAGGGCACCGGCTCCTCCGCGTTCAAGAAGGTCACACCTCCGCAGGTCGTGGTCCCCGACGGCACCCGCGAGCGGCGCCCAGCACCGTTCTTCTGTTCGGGGCACGCCTTCCTGCCCAACGGGATGCTCGGCGTCTTCGGCGGCAACCTCGGCTTCGGGGGAGGCGCGGGCGCCAGACTGTCCCTCGTCTTCGACCCGTGGACGGAGACCTGGGCGGTGAACAAGGACATGGCGGTCGGCCGGTGGTACCCATCGGTCGTCACCGGCCCCGACGGCCGACTGCTGATCATGTCCGGGCACTCCGAACGGGGCTGGGGCACCGCGACCTCGCTCATCGAACGCTTCCCCGCCACCGGCCACCCCGTGCCCTTCGACAAGCACGTGATTCCACGGAACACGCCCACCGAGAGCCTGCGGATGGACGCCCCCTTCGGAGCGGACAGCGACTACCCCCACCTGTTCACCCTCCGCGACGGCAAGGTCTACGGGCTCGGGCGCAACGCCACCACCCAGTTCGCCTTCGACCCGATCGCGCAGACCCGTACGGACCTGCCCGCGCGCCCCGACGGCATCCACCGCGGCTACGGCTCCGCAGTGCCCCTGCCCGCCGGGTTCCGTGGCCCGGACTCCGTACTCGTACTGGGAGGCGACCGGGACGACCCGAACACCTACCGCTTCGCGGACGGCACGTGGGAGAAGCAACAGCCGCGGGCCTTCGGCCGAACCCAGGACAACACCCTGCTCCTACCGGACGCGAGTCTGCTCACCGTGAACGGCGGCTATTCGATCCGGGACTACGGCAACGGCCCCTACAACCCCAAGGCCGACCTCAAGTACCGGCAGACCGAAACCCGCGACGCGCTGGGCCAGTGGAGACTCGGGCCCGTGCAGCGCCTGCCGCGCGGCTACCACTCCAACGCGGTGGTACTGCCCGACGGCCGGATTCTGGTCACCGGTGATGAACTCCAGCAGCTCGCCAACGACCCGGACATCAGCGACGACATGAACGGCAGCATCGAGATCTTCGAGCCCGCCTACCTCCACCAGGGCAGCGGCCGCCCCGCACTCGACAAGGTCCCCGACCAGCCGCTCACGTACGACTCCCGCTTCAAGGTGTCCACCTCCACCCCGGACCGGGTCAAGAGAGCCGTCCTGCTCGCACCCACGACCGCGACGCACTCCGTCAACACCAGCCAGCGCCACCTGGACCTGCGCATCGTCAAACACCAAGGCCGCGTGCTGGAACTACAGGCACCGCCTTCCGCAAGCGCCGCGCCCCCCGGTTACTACATGCTGTTCCTGCTCGACGAGCACGGTGTTCCCAGCACCGCCAGGTTCGTGTCCCTACGATGACCCCGTCCCACTGACGCTGGTAGGTGCGCCGACGGTGTCCAACGACTTGTGATCGTCGGGGGGGGCAGGATCAATGCTTCGCATTTAAGGTCAATGGATAGTATCGTGGTAGATTTCAGTCAAACCTCTTCAATCGGTCAAGGAACCCTGTGTTTTCCCCTGCGCCCCCGACGCCATTCGAGCGCTGGCACGCCGCCCTCATGGAGCCGGTGGGACGGAGTCGCTTGCTGCGCCTTCAAGCCGGGGGAGGGGTCCCTCCCGGACGTTCTCTTCTTGGTCTTCCCGGTGATCCTGGGCCTGGGCGGCCGACCGAGCTAGCGCAGCTTCGCGGCCCTGCGCGAGGAGCGTGAAGGGCGGGTGGCCCATACCTGCCCCGCTGGCCCCGACGTGAGGTGACGGGATCGGGATGATCGGTCGAGTGTCATCGGTGGCATGACAGCGACGAAAGCAAAAGGGGATGACGCATGATCCGGGTGATCATCGCAGACGACGAGCCATTGATACGATTCGCCCTGCGCACTCTGCTGTCGGCGACGGAGGACATCGAGGTCGTGGGCGAGGCCTGCGACGGTACGGAGGCCGTCGCGCAGGCCCGTGCACTCGCGCCCGACCTGGTCATCACGGACCTGCGGATGCCCGGCATGAACGGGATCGAGGCCACGAAGCGCCTACTGGCACTGCCGAATCCGCCTTCCGTCCTGGTGCTGACCACCTTCGACGCCTACGACGGTGTCATGGACGCACTGAACGCCGGCGCCAGCGGATATCTGCTCAAGGACGCGCCGCCCGAGCAGGTGACCGGCGCAGTCCGTGTGGTGGCCGTGGGCGGTGGCACCGTGCTCGCCAAGTCCCTGACGACCCAGCTCGTTGGCAGCGGCTGGCGACAGGGAAGCAGGGATTCCCGGCTCACGGGCGAACAGCGCCGCCGCCTCGACGGCCTCACCGAGCAGCAGCACGAGCTGCTGATCCAGCTCGGACGCGGTCTGTCCAATGCTCAGATCGCCCAGGAGCTGTATTTGACCGAGGGCACGGTCAAGACGTACGTCTCGAGACTCCTGTCTCTCCTCAAGCTGGAGAACAGGACCCAGGCCGCGATCCTCGCGCACGTAGCGGGGTTCCTCGAACCGCCGGACGGTCCCACCGCGGGAACATAGGTGTGCGGTGGGACCGTCCGGCGCACACCTCACGCCGAACGCTGAGCGTCGAGCCGCATGGAAGCGGGCGGCACCTCCTGGGCCATGGCCGTGATGAGCGCGGCGTACCGGTCCACGGCACGGGCCGCGTACTGCACCGGATCCTGCTGGCGTACGTCGATCACCTGCCCGGTCAGCTGTGACACCAGCACATCCAGGGATGTCTGTGCCACTGCCTCGGACGTGAGGAGCGACCGTTCGGGTTCGTCACCGAACGCCTTGAGACGCATCGGGGTCCGGGTGCGCTCGGGGTTGATGCAGTTGATGCGGATGCCGTCCGCAGCCCACTCGTCGGCCAGGGCCTGAGTGAGGTTGACCGCGGCGGCCTTCGCCGAAGAGTAGAGGCTGTACCCCGCGCGTCCCCGGGTGTAGCTGCTGGAGGTGAAGAGCAGCAACTGCCCTCGGGTAGCAGCCAAATAGCGGTGTGAGTACCGCGCGATGTGCACGGGGGCGAGGTAGTTGACCCGTGTAGCCTCCTCAATGGCTTGCTCGTCCGTCTCAGCGAGCTTGCCGATGCGCAACACGCCGGCGGTGTTGACCACGTAGTCGATGCGTCCCGCCCGCCCGTGTGCATCTGCCAGGGCCTTTTCCACGTGCTCGGGTACCTCGACGTGGGTGCCGGACCCGGACCGGCTGTACGAGAAGACCTGGGCTCCGTAGGCCGCCGCGCCGGCGGCGATGTCGGCGCCGATCCCGTAGCTGGCACCGAAGACCACCAGCACCTTGCCGGTCAGCAGATCCCGGTGGCTGGCCTCGCTCGGGCACGGGGCGGGACTCACGCCCGAGGAGATCTGGAAGAGCTTGTCGGCGATGAAGATGTCCACTGGATGAGTGATCTTCACATTGTGCTCGTCGCCCCTGACGATGTGGATGGGAACGTCCGGGAGGCAGCGCAGAACGACGGAACAGTCGTCGCTGGCCGCGCAGTCCGGGTCGGTGGCGGCGATCTCGTAGGCGCGGCGAATGGTGGACAGTCGGAACCCCTGGGGAGTCTGGCCGCGGCGCAGCAAGGACCGATCGGGGATGTCGTCGATGAACTCGCCCTCGCCAGGGCGCTCATTGCTGACCACGATGGTGTCCGCCGAAGGGATGGCCACATCGACTGCCCGGTACTTCTCCAGCGCCGCGATGCAGTCCGCGATCACCCGCTGCGAGAGCAGGGGCCTCACCGCGTCGTGGAACAGCACATCGATGTCCTCGTCCGCACCGATGTCCTCGCTGAGGAATTCGATGGCGCGCCGGGTCGTCTCATTGCGGGTGGCCCCGCCGGCCAGCACCCTCCGTACCTTGGTCAGGCTGGCGTCCGCGACGATCTTCTCGACGTCCGGGATGAAGTCCTCGGTCATCAACACGAGGACGTCGTCGACTCCGGGAGCGTCCTCGAAGATCTGCAGGGTGTGCTCGATGACCGCCTTTCCGGCGACCTTCAGCAGTTGCTTGGGCACAGCGAGTCCTACACGCCGGCCGGTGCCCCCGGCCAGTACGACGGCTACGGTGCGCAGGCGTTCGGGGCGTCGGTCGACGGGCCCGGGCGAGGGGAGGTAACTGCGGGTCGCCCGTTGCCCCGTGTCGGTATCCATCATGCCGCGCACACTGCTCATAGCTCTTCTCGTGGTGGGTGTTCGGGGACGGGGCGCGCCCGGTCGTGTGCCGGTCACGGCCGCCACTCCGAGAGCGGAACGTTCCGGGCTCCCCGCTCCAGCACCTGCCGGGCGCCGGGACCCTCCTGGAGCACGAGGTCCAGGGCAGAGCGGTTGGGAGCGGAGGAACCGGGCTTTCCGTACGGGGGGTTGGTATAGGTGCAGACCTCGATCTGCGTACCCGTCTCGGCGACCTTCTGCGTGTCCAGGTACGTCATGGTCCCGGTGCCGATGCGCATCACGCGCGCATCGGTGAGCCGGCACACTTCCACGACCAGGTCGCTCTTGGCGCCCTGTGGAGCCAGCGTGCTGGTGCGTACGATCTCGACGTCGATGCCGAACGCGTCGCAGAGGAGCCGTATGAGGGCTTCGTCCACGTCCACCAGCCGTTCCCAGGGGTGGGTGTAGATCTCCTCCAGCCGGTCCTTCCACTCGGACCAGTAGGGCGCACGCGCGTAGTTCATGCGCAGGCTGGCCCAGTGCTTGGCCTGCCACCTGGGGTTCGAGAGGACCACCTCGTTGATCGGCCGGAAGTTGCCGCGGCCGACGGGAATCGTCAGGAGCGTGTTCCCGCCCCGTCCGTCACTCACGTAGTTCCGATTCTGCCAGTTCTGACTGGAGTACTGGACGTGGTCCGCCAGGAGCAGCTGATCGGCGCCCAGGAGGCGGGAGAAGTATCCGCACCAGGGGAGGTAGGCGGGCTGTTCGGGGGCTATGACGAGTTGTTTCTTCATTCTCAATTCGCTTTAAAGTGTCGATGACTGGGGAAGCCGGCCGAAGTCCGCGCCGAGCGCGGGGTCGGCGACGACTTCCAAGCCGATGAGGAACCGCCGGGCGTAGAAGGCCTCCGCGAAATGGGCCTTGGCCGCGAAACCATGGACGCGCATCTGAGCGTGGATGATGTCCGGATCGACCTGTCGGCTGCCGGCCGTCTGCGAGCCGTGGGCCGCCAGGGCGTGCAGTTTCGCCTCCACATGGGGACCCACGTCCACGAAGAGGCGCGGTTCGAAGTCGAGTGAAGACGGCGATTCGAAGTGCAGCACCTGGGGGACGTGCCGGGCGGCGGAGATGGCCGCCTTCGCCGTGGCCCGGTGGTCCTGGTGGGAGTCGCGCGGATAGTGGGTGTAGACCACGTCCGCGCCGATCTCCCCGATGACGTCCTCGATGACCCTGATGGTCTCGTGCCCGTCCACCAGCTCGCCGTCGGCGGCGCCCGCCCAGCGCAACTCGACGCCGAGGCGGCGGGCCGCTTCCATCTGCTCGGCCTTCCGCGTGGCGGCGTGCAGTCCGGGCCCCTGCGCGCCATCCGTCAGTACGAGCATGACCACCTGGTCCCCGGCTGCCTTGTGAGCCAGCAGCGTTCCACCGCAGCCGATCTCGATGTCGTCGGGGTGGGCGCCGACGGCCAGCACGGAGCGCCTCTTGCTCCAGACCAGGGAATGCTCGCCACGCGAGTCCGGCTCGGTTGTCTTTGGCACTGTTCCTTCGTCCTTCTGGAGGGGTTTGCCATGGTCGTGCAGGGTGGGTGCGGCCATCGGATGCGACCTAGTTCTTCTTGACGGGCCGGTGGCGCAGGGACAGCCAGTTGCCGGTGCTGATGTACGGCTGGAGCCGGCAGGGGCCGCCGACGGCCCAGGGCAGCTCCAGGCTCGGGAAGTGCAGGGTGCGGGCGTCGCGCACGTCTCCGTCGAACGACCCGATGCGGATGAGCTCCGCACCGCTCCGGGGGATCAGGTGCAGGTCCCACAGCAACTCACGCCCGGAGTCCGCCGAGTCGAAGAGCGCCGCGGGGACGGAAAACGTCACCGCATTGTCCGGGGCCGGTTCGCAAGGGATGCGGAGGTTCAGTTCCTCGCTCGTGCGGGAGCGGGCGAACGCGGTGAGGGAAGGATCCGCATGTGCCCCCATCACGGTGGCCATCACGTGGATGGCGGAGCCGTCGACAACGATCCGGCGGACCTCGGCGTGCTGGGGGAAGGTCCGGCTCTCGAAGGCCAACGCGTCGGCCTTGTGCCGGAACGGATGGCGGAAGTGGGCCGGGCTCTGCGTGAAGTCCTTCACCTGTCCGCCGACGAGTGCGCGGGTGTCGCAGCGATCCACTCGGACGGCGCGGACGGCACCGTCGTCGAGGCGGCGCACGAAGACCTTCCAGAGACCGGTGGCGAAATGGTGTCGCCGGGGAAGCACGGCGCGCTGTCCGGGGTGTTCGCCGACACGCTCGAACGGGAAGTCCACGGACTCCCTGTCGGGGTCCTGCGTGTTCACGCAGACCAGCCGGTGCTCTTCTCCGGGCAGGCCTCCGCCCTTCGTGTGGATGAGCGTGTTGCCGGCGTGGTCGACCCAGCAGTCGGCCACGGGCCGCAAGGACTTCGCCGATTCGAGCTCTCCGATGAGCTTGAGGAGCGACGTCGCGGCGTGCTCGGGGAGGTACCGCTGGGCCGTGCGCAGGGCGGCGCCCCCGAAGGAAGCGCGCAGCTCGTGACTGTGCATGAGCTTCATCAGGTACCGCGCGTACTGCTCGACATCGCCGACCGGAGTGATGAAGCCGTTCGTCCCGTGCTCGACGATCTCGCTGGGGCCGGGGCCCGGCGTGGTCACCACCGGCACGCCGCAGTGCATCGCCTCGGCGATGGTGAGTCCGAACGCCTCGCCGACCGAGGCGGACGCGGCGATCGAGGCCTTGGCCCATTCCGTACCCAGGGAGCTGTGGGCGCCCATCAAGCGCGCGTTGTTGTGGATCCCGAGGTCGAGGATCAACTGCCGCAGGCTGTCGTGCGCCTCCCCCCGGCCGTACAGGCGTAGCTGCCAGTCGGGGAAGTGCCGCACCGCCTCGGCGAACGCCTTGACGATGACGTCGTAGTGCTTGCCCCCGACGAGACGGCCGGCCGCCATGACGATCTTGCTGTCGAGCGATGACGGCGTGACACCGGGCGAGGGCACACCGTTGGGTACGGTCGCGATGCGCGTCTCCGGCAGGAAGATCTTGGCCCGGTGGAGTGCGGCCTCCTCCTCCGTCACCGTGGCCAGGGCGTCGATCTCGGCGTACGCGGCGTGGAGCACCGGCTTGAACTTGCCCGAGCGCTCACGGGTCTCGTACACGTCGTGCTCCTGGCCGATCCGTATGTACCGGTCCGATCCGAGGTGCGCGAGCAGCACGATCAGCCCGGCGTGCGTCGCGATCACGACGTCCGCCTCCGTCTCCCGTAGGTACGTGCGTACCTCGCGTTCCACGAGCCTGTCGTACTCGGCGGCCAGTCCCTTGACGCCCGTGGGGAGCAAGGAGGACGGCCCACCGTGGTCCGGGTCGCCGGCCAAGCGGTCCGCGGCGCTCGGGCGCTTGTCGACCAGGGGTACGACGGGCACGCGATCGTCGAGGTCGAGGAACGGGGCGTCCGCGGTCTGGAGGACGCTGGCGATTTCCACGTCCTGCCCTTGGGCGACGAGCTCCTCGGCCAGCGTGAAGGTGGCTTGAGTCGCGCCGCCGAGGCCGTAGGCGCTGTGCATCAGGAAGGAGATCTTCATGGGGGGTTGCCTTCGTCGAGTCGTTCTTCGTACTGAATCCCCGCCCCGGATTCCGATGCCCCTAACATTCAACGGTGAAATGAGCCGACGGCAGCAGTGGAAGGTGAGCGGTGGTCTCAATCTAGCGGGCCGACAGGCTGAATTTGGTGGACGTTCGTGACGGTGAACGTAAATCACATAGGTCTATCGGCCAGTTGACGAAGGATATCGGCGGAACTCGATAGTGGATTCAAGAAATGACATTCGAGGCGGATCCCGGTGAGATCCTTGTCCACTGCCGATGGAATTTGCCGAACCGGGTGCGCCGTTCGCGCCGGTGTGTCAGCCGGTGGGTTTCTCTCGATCGAAGGGATCTGCTGTGCACGTCACAAGTGAGCGTGGTCTGCGCATTCACACTCTGAAGCAGCGCTGGAGTGTGCAACGCCTGCGGGGTTGGATCGCCTTGGTACTGCTGGGCGCCACGATCGTGGTCGGCCTGGTGTCCGCGGTCCTGCCGCACCTGCCGCTCTTCGCGACGTGCGCACTACTGGGACCCGGCCTCGACCTCTACCTGCACATCAGGGAACCCAGGATGATGCGCCGGCTCGGCCAGTACCGTGGCGGCGTGACCCAGCGGGCGCTGGTGAGATGCACGCTCCTGTTGGTACTGGCGGCCCGGACCGGGCTGGGCGGTCACCCGGTGTTCATCCAGCTGACCATCCTGATTCCGGTCTTCCTCGGCACGATCGTCGGCACCTCGGCGATCACCGCGGTGATCCAACGGCATCGCCGGCTGCCGGTCAGCGCGAGGAACATCGAGCTCGGATGGCTCCGTATCGGTGATGCGCCACCAGGGTGGCTCGTCAACGGGCCCGGCCGTCGCCTCATCTACTTCGAGCTGCTGTGTTCCTCCGGGATCCTGGCATACACCGTCACCGGGGTGCGGACCTGGCTCGCTCTCGGGCTCGGCATGGCGGTCGCCCTAGCTTTGGCCGTTCTGCTGCTGCTCGTGCCCCATCTCCACCGTGCCCTGCGCGTCGCCCCTTCTGGTCGGGTGCTCAAGCGGGTGGACCAGTGGCTCGGCCGGTACCGGCCGAAAGTCATCCTGTATTTCAGTGGCGGCAGGGATTCCATTTACCAGGTCAATATGTGGCTCGAGTCCGTGGAGGCACTGAACGTCCCAGCATTGCTGATCATGCGCGAGCGCGGGCTCATGCAGAAGCTGGCCCCCACCCGCTTGCCCGTTCTCTGTGTGCCCAGTGCGCCGCATTTGATAAATTTGAACTTCTCGAGTGTGCGGGTGGTCCTCTACGCAGCCAACGTCGGCAAGAACATCCACATGCTCCGACTTCCGACGCCCAAGCACGTATTTCTCGGCCACGGAGACAGCGACAAACTCGCCAGCGTCAATCCCTACAGCAAAGTCTATGATCAGGTCTGGGTGGCCGGTCGCGCCGGGCGTGACCGCTACGCCCTCGCCGATGTCGGCGTACGTGACGAGGACATCGTCGAGGTCGGGCGCCCTCAGCTGGACGCCATGCCCCGAATGCCGGATCCGCATGTGCGAGAGGTTCCGACCGTGCTCTACGCACCGACGTGGGAAGGCTGGGACTGCGCTCCTGGCAACACCTCGCTGATCGAGGCGGGTGAGAACATCGTGCGCTCGCTCCTTCGCAGCAACCCGCCCGTCCGCGTGCTCTACCGTCCGCACCCGTTCACCGGACTGGTCAACCCCCGGGCACGCAAGGCGCACGAACGCGTGTGCAGGATGCTGGAGGGCGCCAACCGGGCCCGGGGCGACCGCAGGGAGCGGCCGGCCGGCACGGAGTCCGCCGGGTACCTGGAAACCCTCGACGCCGAGATCTCGGACCTGCTGGCGTCGTTCCGTGAGGCCGGCGCGGACGAGGCCCAGCAGACCAGGGACGCGGCTGCGCCCCGCCCCGAGGCACTCGCGCGTCTTCGCTCCCTCCAGGAGGAGCGTGATGCCGAGTACTGGCTGTCGCTGGGGGACTTGGAGCACCGGATGGTCACGGCCGTCGACTCGGGCCTCTACGCATGCTTCGCCCAGGCTGACCTGATGATCAGTGACATCTCCAGCGTGGTCTCCGACTTCGTGGAGACCCTCAAGCCGTACGCGCTGACCGACACGGCCAGGCTCGGTGCGGACGAGTTCCGGCGGCAGAATACCGCGGCCAGGGCCGCGTACATCCTGACTCCGGACGCGAAGGGCGTGCCCGACCTCGTGGCCATGCTCTACGGCGAACACGCGGATCCTCTCCTCGATCACCGGAACGAGCTGGCGACCTATCTGCTGGGGTCCTGCGATTCGAGTCCGACCGATCGGTTCGCGACGGCGGTGGAGAGGCTCGTCACTCAGGGAGACGCCGAGGATCTCGTGATGCACGAGGGCCCGCCGTCCCGCTCGTACGCCCTGTAGAAGCCGTTTCAGGGACGCTGCGCGTGCGGATCTTGGCCCGTCCGTCGCATAGCGAAGCGCCATGACCACCGAGGGCTGGACCATCCGCGCCGAGGGCCTTGCCGCGATCAGCCCCCACCGCAAGGCCAACGTGCTCCGCTTCGGTGACTACTACACCACCACCCTCCACATCCCACCCGGCCCCCATCACGCCGGCCTCGATCTGGGAGCCCCACAGTGATTCCTCCGCGGCACCGATGCTTGTCCACCGCCTCTCGTAGGCGTCCGGTACGACGCGCTCAGCGATGGGTCGTCGTGGCTGCTCTTGCCGGGCTCGCGCTGGCAGGCTGCAGTTCCACGAAGCAGCCGGCCAGCCAGGCATCAGACTCGCCTACCGCGAGGAGCGGTTCTCCCACGGATCCCCCCGCGCGGCCGTCTCTCATGGACACGCCGTCGGTATCGCCGAGTCCTACCGCGATCGATGGCTGGACGGTGCCGCGCGACGACCGGGCGGACTGGCACACCAAGCCCCGCGGACTGGTGACACCCGGCGCCGAGGCGATCCATGGCAAGTCGGTGAAACTGATCAACGATCTGGAGCCGGTATGGGGCTCGGGCGCGGGTTCGACGTGCTGGCCGCTGCACCGCTACGCCCTGTCCGACAGCTGCCTCAAGACAGCCGACAAGGCCGAGCAGACCGCTCGAACCGCGCTCTCTTGGATCACCCGCGAACCCTCGAACTCCTTCGGGACGCTGAGGGCGAACGCACAGGACATCGTGAACGCCACCGCTTCCTATCGCGCCCACGGCTGCGCGAAGGAGCCCACTGGCGTCGCGGCGCGGAACGCCTGCCACACCGCCGGCTACACGATCGCCCAGACCTACATCACTCTCCGAGAAGGCTTCAACGCTGCCCTCGAAGGCCGCTGACCAGCGGTATCCCTATCGATCCCCGTTTCAAGGAACAGCGCCATGAACATGTGCCCCCTCCGCATCCGCACTCTTGCAGCCACCTGCACGCTCACCGCTCTCGCCTTGCTCGGGGCCGGACGAGCCGCTGCCGCCGGCGCCGGCGGGCAGCCGCCGCGCGACCCCGATCCGCTCAGCGCTCAGCACCAGCTCGACCTCGCGGACGGCAAGCTCAGCGCCGAACACCTCCAGCACAAGGCGGCCAAAGACGCCGAGGAACAGCGCCTGGGCATCGCCCCGCCGAACGACAAGGGCGGAATCGTTCCGACGATCACTGTGATCAAAGACGGCAAGAAGTACTACGCCCCGGCCTCCATGGGAGAGTCCGCAGCGATCGCTGCGGCGAACTCCGTCCTGGGTAACAACCTGTGCGCCGCCGGGCAGATCTGCCTCTACTACAACTCCGGCCTGAAGAACGCGAACTACCCCAAGAACGGCCCCGACGCCCGGCACTACAACTACGCGGGCCACACCTTCAACAACGGTCAGGGGATGCCCGGGTACGGCCAGAAGGTGAAGAACAACACCGCCTCCATCATGAACGGCTACATGGGCCAGCACGCCTTCGTCCTGTTCGTGAACAGCGGCTACAAGGGTGACCGGGAATGGTACGTCCAGAACGACGGCTACAACCTGAACGAGACGCTGAAGAACGACAACGCCTCCGGGGCGTGCGGCGGCCTTGGCGAGGCGTGCTGATGGCCCACCCCCGTACGCTCGCCGGTATCGCCACCCTGGCCCTGGTGGCTGTCACCGGTTGCTCCTCCTCCAGCGGAGCAACCAGTCACCCGTCCGGTACCGCGTCACCGACACAGGACGCCAGCACGGTGTGGGAGCCCCCGGCCGGAGGCCCGGAACTGCCCGCAGGGATGCGGCTGCCGTTCGAGGACTACTCCCCGTCCAACTGGGACCACCACAAGATCGAGGTCGCCTACTACGCGGTGCTGTCCAGCTGCCTGAACCGCTACGTGGATGACACCGGCCTGGTCAAACCCTCATTCCACGGGCCCGCCTCGATCCTGACCCTGCGCTACGGCGTCCACGATGACGGCTGGGCCGGTCAGCACGGGTACTGGTGGCCTGGTGACGACATCGCCGGCCCCAAGGGCTCCGGTAGCCAGATCACCATGGACCCGGTGCTCATGAGCGGCACCGCCCCCACCTACAAGGGGAAGCCCGTCCCGCCCGGCGGCTGCGCGCAGGAGGCCAACGACAATATCTTCGGGATCCCGGGTATCAGCCAGAAGGACAAGGCGCGGATCGTCATGGATACGCAGGCCATCTCCTCGGGCCTTCTCAGGAAGACGAACGATGACCCGAAGACCCAAGCCGCCCAGCGGGCGTGGACGACGTGCATGGCCGGCAAGGGGTACCGCTTCCCCGACAGCCGCACGAAGGGCAACTTGAACTTCGCCGCCTCCGATTCCCTGAGCGAAGCACTCGGCAAGACACGGCCCGACCCCGGCCCGGGATCGGCGGAGGCAAAACTGGCGACCGCCGACGCCCAGTGCACGACCAGCAGCGGCGTCGTCACCGTCTCCTACGAGACGGAGTCTCGCCTGGAACGCGAGACCATCGCGAAGGACCCGGCCAAGTGGGCGGACATCAAGCAGTGGTACCAGCAGCGCATGGCCGCGGTCCAGAAGACCCTGGACGAACGCCGCCTCACCCCATGACACGCAGCATCACAACGTCGCTCCGTCAGAACACCGAGCTCCCCCTGGAAGCGCGCAGCTACCGCACCGCCAAGTAACGAGAGCGGCCCCCCGAGGGGGGCCGCTTCGCGGATGTCACCTCCAACGGCCGGCTACAGCACGTTCATGTACGACAAGACCGTGCCCGGCACGGTGCCGGTCGTTGACGTCCTCAGGCCGCAGCGGGTCGACTTCGGGATCGACACCCTCGGACAGTGGTGTATCGAGGTACGTGCCGAGGACAGCACACTGCTCGACTGGCTCCCGCGTCCTTTGTTGGCATCGAGGCGTGTGGGGCATTCGGGTGCGGTCCGGAACAAGGATGGGAGCGGGACCCGTTACGGCTCGCTCACGCCGAGCTGGACGGGCACCTCGTGGAACGGGCACTGCGTGCTGGTGCTGCCCGACTCCGAGTGGATCGTGGACGCCACGCTGGAGCAGTTCGAGGCTGCGGCTGGACGAAGTCCTGCTGCCGCCGACCACCTCGGCCGCCTGCCGCGCTCGCAGGCGGCCGGCCGTTCCTCTGAGCGTGCGGGGAACGGACGGAGCGGACGTGATGATCGTGGCTGATGGCCACCAGCTGGCCAAGGCCCAGTTCAGCGCGGACCGGAACCCACGTCCGTACCCCCGCGTTCCGCGCCTCCGTCCCGATCGCGCCTCGTGGCGACGACCGCCGTGGCGACGAGGACGAGGGCGACCGCCACGGCCAGGAGGCGGGTGACGATCCAAACCGGGCGCACCACCGCACCGTCCTGCCCGTCAGGCTCGTGGATCAGCCGAAGGCTGGTCTCGAAGACGACCACGGCCGGGACCAGGAGCCGGCAGGGCAGCCGCAGGAGCGGCCGAAGGGTCCGGGACCCCGTGCGGGAGAGGTGGCCGGCGAGTCCGCAGAGCGGCCCCAGCAGGACGGCGAAGACGCACCACACCACGATCACGGACAGGAACTCGTTCCATGCGAAGAACCCGTCCGCGTTGGCCGGGTCGTCGAAGTCCGGAGCCCTGAAGCCTCCTTGGGCCGCCTTCGTCCCGTAATAGGCGACGACGGCGACCACCAGCGTCGCCAGGGCCGTGAGGGCGGCTCCTCTCTTGGACCGGGCCGCCCACCCGACACCGAAGGCGATCAGTGCGTACATCCACCCCGCGACGAGGGCGATGCTCGCCACATGGCTCACCGGATCGCCCATGGACTGCAGGAGCGGCCCGGACGTTCCGACGGCCAGTCCGACCGCGAGGGAAAATGTGATGTTCGAGATTGAAGAGCGCACGAAGGGGATCCACCCGTCCTGTCTGAGCCTGTCTGAGCCTGTCTGAGCCTGTCTGGGATGCGGGAAACGGCGAAGGCC
Organism: Streptomyces sp. NPDC059443; assembly: GCF_042750105.1. NCBI lineage: Bacteria > Bacillati > Actinomycetota > Actinomycetes > Kitasatosporales > Streptomycetaceae > Streptomyces > Streptomyces sp. NPDC059443. The sequence goes on from NZ_JBHYVM010000013.1 coordinate 127,852, forward strand.
CGACTGCTCGCGTGATCGGCGCGAGTGTCAGACCTTCAGTCCGTGAGGTACGGGTGTTTTTAGTAAACACCCCAGTAGGCGTTGCACTTGTAGGCCCAGCCGCTCGTGGCGTAGGCCTTGGCCCAGATGTCGGGGTCCTTGATGTCCTTATCGGTCTTGTCCGCGATGGCAACGCTGGCCGAGTGCTTCTTCTTGGGGTGGATGTAGTTCGAATAGCACCCCTTGTAGCCACCGTCAGCCACCGTGCCGCGGTGCCACGTGCCACCGCCGACGCTCTCCAGGGCCGGAGACCCGGAGTTCGGGTCGAAGGCCGCAATGCCCCACTCGACGGGCTTCTCGCCGTTCGGGCCTATGAGCTCCGCGGGCGGGGTATCACCGTTGGCCGCACTGTAGGTACGGGTCTGCGGGGCGGCCGGGGTGGCCGGTCCGGCGGCGACCAGGGCCCCGGCGGCAACCATGGCCGAAACAGCGCCGAGAACGAACTTCGCAGGCTTCTTCATCTGGCTTCCCACTCATCTCCGTTCGACACGCCCAGCCGCACGTGCAGCTGATGGGGGCGCGAGGCGATACGGCGAAAGCGCCCCCGGCAGCAGAGATTGCCCCATTCGATCAAGAATGGGCCGACAGCCTGAAGCCGGCTGAAGAATTGTGGCTAGGGCCTGTCTCTCAGACCGAACTGGGCCGATTTCAGATCGTTGTGGGCAGACCATTTGCCCAGCAGATCTCCAGGGGCCGCGGGTCTGTGCACTGCGCCGAGGTGAGGGGGAAGGCTCCACGTCTAATGGGGCGGCCGCAGCAATCGCAGAGCAGCCTGGTGCGGGCGCCTGCGTCCTCAAGGGTCCGAGCCGCCTCGACAGCGGCTTCGAACCAGCCGGCTGCCTCGACCTCTACGGGTGCGGCGGCAAGCAGAAGCTTGCTGTTCCACAGGCTGAGGCCGGTGACCGTCCGTATCGCACGGACTGCCTCCATGTTCCGGTCGCCTGCTTCTGTCAGCAGCACACGGAATCCTGGCTCTTCCACACACCCTCCCCGGCCGTCCACGAGCTGTCCGGCAAGTGAACCATCACGGCAACTGCTGAGTGCCGTGGGCGGGTGGACGAGAGGCCCAGCAGGCTATCGCCGGACCCAGATCAGGATGGCGGCGAGGTGAAAGGCGGCTTGGTAAGCCATGGCGAGCTTGTCCGTTCGCATGGCCAGACCTCGCCACTGCTTGAGCCGGTTGATGCATCGTTCAACGGCGTTCCGCTGCTTGTAGGTATCACTGTCGAAACAGGGTGGCCTGCCTCCGGCACGGCCCCGCTTCAAGCTGTGACCGACCTGGTCAGCGGGCTGGGGAATGACCGCCTTGATGCCGCGTCGACGCAGATGTCGGCGAATCGCACGGGATGAATAGGCGCGATCTGCAAGAACAGCGACCGGTCGGGTTCTGGGTCTCCCAATGCCGCTCCGCGGGACCCGGATCCTTGCCATGACAGCCTCGAAGGCTGGCCCATCACCGGCCTGACCTGCGGTGACGTGGAAGCCTAACGGCCGGGCACGGCTGTCGCTGGCCAGATGAACTTTCGTACTCAGGCCGCCGCGGGAGCGTCCGAGTGCATGATGGTCGGGTTCCGCCCTGCCGGGCGCCCCCTTTTCCTGGCCCCGGCGGCATGCTGATGGGCCCGGCAGACGGTGGAGTCCACCGACACGGTCCAGCCGATGTCGTCGCCAGCGTCGGCCGTCGTCAGAACGGCGGTGAAGATCCGTTCCCAGGTGCCGTCGACGGCCCACCTGATCAGCCGCTTATGAGCTGTCTGGAACGAGCCCAGTTCGTCCGGCAGATCTCGCCAAGGCGAGCAGGTGCGGTACTTCCACGCAACGGCCTCAAGAGTGCGACGGTGGTCAGCCCACCGCCGCCCCCGGACCGGATCGGCCGGCATCAACGGCTCGATCCGAGCCCACATCGCATCAGTAATCACTAATCGGACAGACATGTCCGATCAACTGACCGACCCACCCAAGAGACAGGCCCTAGCGACCGACACGGACCCGCACTACACCGCGCTGCTGGCCGCACTCACCCGCGTCCACCACCCGGCCGCGACCCCGGCTGACTACGCCCACGCCGCCTGGACCGTGCTCGGTGCCGGTGCCGGTGCCGGTGCCGGTGGTGGTGGTGGTGGTGCCGGCGCCCGCACCGCAACGGGGTGCGTAGATGGCTGACACCGGCCACGACCTCATGCCGCTCTCCGAAGCCTTCGCGCACCCTCCCGCCGGTCGCCCCGCCCGGAGCCCAGGAGGCCATGTGCCGCGGCTACGTCGACGCCTACGGCCTGCCAGCCGCCGCTGCCGAAGCCCTCGCCTCCGGGTACGGCCACCTCGTCGAGATCCCCGCGCCCAACCACCCCCGTGCCGGCCGGGCTTCTTCGTGAGCAACTCGGTGATCAGCACCCGCGGGGCCCGGCCGAGCCCCCGGCCCTGCGTGGCAGTCCGAAGAGGTACGGCCCGACGCAGCTGCACGTAGGCGCCTGCGCAGGGCTGGAGGCGAGGTCGTCGATGCCCCGGTCCGCTACATCACCCTGCGCCAGCCCATCGGCCCCTTCCCCGCCGACGATGGCGGGGCGCGGGGGACCGCGGGCCGTTTTGCTGTGGCGACCGGCGGCTCTGCTCGGTGCTACTCGGTCCGCAGCGCGGTGGCGGTCCGGGTCCGTGCAGCCCAGCTGGCCGGTAGCAATGCGCCGAGCAGGGCGATCACGATCCCGCCGGCCAGCAGGGGGATGAGCAGCCCGGCGGTGTAGACGTGGGACACGCTCGGCGGCAGGTGCCGGCCGATCGCGTTCCCCATCGAGGTCAGCGTCGCTTTCTCCACCGCGACCCCGAGCGGGACCCCGATCAGCCCGCCGATCAGGCCGGTGAGTGTCACCGAGGTCAGCACCATCGCAATGGTCTGCTTGGGCGTCATCCCGAGGGCCTTGAAGATCCCCAGGTCGTGAACCCGCTCCCGGGTGTCCTGCACCACCATGCTCAGCACCCCGAGCGCGGCGACCGCGATCATCATCAGCGTGAGCGTGGCCACCAGGGCGCCCATGGTGATCACCACGATGTTCTTGCCCCCGCCCGAGTTCGACTGGACCGAGGCGTTCAGCGGGGTCAGCGCGGCGGCGGCCGAGGTGGACCAGTCCGGTCCGCTGACGTTCGAGGCCAGCTCGACGTTGAACTGGTCGATGTGCGGGGTCAGACCGGCGGCGGTGAAGGTGGCCGCATCCGTCATGACCGTGTAGTCGCCCACGTTGGTGTCGAAGTTGATGCCGACGACCTTCAGCAACAGTTGCTTGTTCTGCTGCACCACGGTGACGTCGTCACCGACGTGGATCCCCACCGCCGAAGCCAGCTTGTCGCCGACCACGGCCTCGCCGGGCGCCGAGTACCAGCGGCCGGACAGCAGCTCCAGGTGCGTCCAGGAGAAGTCGCCGGTGACCGTGAACACCCTCGCCGGTTCGCCGCCAGGCGGGGCGGCGACCATGGTCGCGCCGCTGTCGCCCCAGCCGAACGCGGTCTTCGTGCCCGGGATCTCGGCGAGCGCGGCGGCCACCTTGGCGGCGTCCAGGTGCGGGTTGCGCGGGTCGTTGGGACCGTAGAGACCCCAGGGCACGCCCACGTCGGCTGTGGGTATCACGAACTCCGGCCCGACGTTGAAGCCTGAGGTGCTGGTGTCCAGGTACTTGTTGAACCCGGTCTCCAGCCCCACCGCGAACGTGACACTCACCACGCCGAACAGCACCGCCGCACCGACCAGTACGGCCCGGGCCGGCCGGGCGAACGGCTGGGCCAGCCCCAGCGACATGGCCCGGGGCAGCGGCAGCCGCGAGGCCAGACGCTGCGCCGCCCGACCGCCCCCGGCCTTGGGGGCGCGGCCGACCACCAGAGCCCGCACCGTCGGCATCCGGCCGGCCCGCAGTGCCGGGATCAAAGCCGTGACGCCGACGATCAGCAGGGTGCCCAGCGGCACCACGGCGCTGACCCACAACGGAATCGTGGCACTGGCCGCGCCGAGCTCCTTGGTGGCCCCGTCCAGGATCGGCACGGCCAGGAGGTTGCCGAAAACCGTGCCGAGCACCAGGCCGAGTGTCGCCGGGATCATGGCCTGCGTGGTGTAGGCACGGGCCACCTGCGAAGGGGTGAAGCCCAACGACTTCAGAATCCCGATGCGCCGGATTCCCGAGGTCACAGCCCCGCTGACCACGATCGAGATGATCAGCACCGACATGAACAGCCCGAGGATCCCGAAGCCGATCAGGAACGGCACGTAGGTCTTGGCGTTGCCGGTCGCCTGCTGCTCCGAGGTCAGGTACGACTGTCCGCCCTCGACCGCGCCGGCCGGCGCGACGGCGGCCACCGCCTGCTTGTCGGTGGCGATGTCGGCGGCGGTCCCGGCCATGGCGAACCGGTAGAGCATCTGGACGTCGGACTTGGCACCGGCGGCGGTGAGCCGCGCGAAACCGTCGGAGGTGGCGAAGGCGGTCGCGCTGTTGGTCACCGAGCCGCCGAAGCCGACGACCTTGAACGACGGCTTGCCCGGCAGGGAGGAGAACACCACCGAATCGCCGAAGCAGTCGGCGGCATAGTGCTGCCACGGCAGGGCGATCTCGCCCGGGCTGGTCGGCCAGCGCCCCTGGGTCAGCACGAGTTGGTCCATCCCGGAGGTGCTACCCAGGTAGGGCCGGGTGGTGACGGTGATCGGACCGTTGTCGTGACCGGCCCGATCCTTCTTGGAGCAGTCCGTGCCGATCGTCGTGTCCAGGGCGGCGGCGACCGGGTAGGGCCCGGCTGCCTCGGTGACGCCGGCGGCGTGCGCGGTGGCGGCGGCCTGCGCGGCCGTGGCCTTCGAGCCGTCGAACTGGACCGCCAGGTGCGCCCCGTTCCGAGCACTGAAGGCGTGCTCGAACGGGTCCTGCACGACGGCCAGCAGGCCGAGGGAGAGTACTGAGGACGTCACCGCGGCAAACGTGGTCAGGGCCATGACGAAGGACTGGGCCCGACGGCGGCCCACGCCGGAACGTACGACCTTGCCCAAGGCGCTCACCGGCTCACCGCCGGCAGCAGGCGGGCCACGGCCCGGCGGCGAACATCGTCAGGGCCGACCTCGAAGACGCGCCGGGGCATCGGCGGCTTGCGCAGTGTCATCGGACCTCTCCCACCGCACGGGTCAGCGGTGTGCGGGCGGCCAGGTCGGCACCGCTGCCGTCGTTGACGACGTCCCGCTCGACCGCGCCGTCCACCAACTCGATCGTGCGGCGCGCGGTGCTCGCGGCCAACTGCACGTCGTGGGTGACCAGCAGGATGGTCTGGCCCTCGCTGTTCAGGTCCAGCAGCAGCTCGCGCACGTCCTCGGCCGAGCCCGAGTCCAGAGCGCCGGTCGGCTCATCGGCCAGCAGCAGCGCCGGCTTGTTCATCAGGGCCCTGGCCACCGCCACCCGCTGCCGTTCCCCGCCGGACAGCCGCTGCGGATAGGCCTTGACATGCCGGTCGATGCCCAGCGAGTCGAGCAGCTCGACGGCCCGCCGCTTCGCTTCGCCCTTGCCCATCCCGGCCAGCTGCGCCGGAACCATGACGTTGTCCAACACGGTCAGGTCGTCCAGCAGGTTGAAGAACTGGAAGATCATGCCGATGGAGGCCCGGCGGTACTTCGCCGAACCGGCCTCGCCGAGCTGGTCGACGCGGGTGCCGTCGACGGTCACGGTGCCACTGGAAGGCTTGTCCAGACCCGCGATCAGGTTCAGCAGCGTGGACTTGCCGCTGCCGGAATGGCCGAGGATCGCCACGCACTCACCAGCTGCCACGGACAAGGTGACGCCGGCCAGTGCGGGCGGGCCGTCGTCGTACTTCTTTGTCGTGTCGCGAAGATCGATCATCGGTGCATTCGTCATGACCATGAACCTAGGAACGGACCACGATCCACCGCGTCGGCCGGCGGATGTCACCTCTTCCCAGGCCATCGCCCCGGGGGTGTATCCGACGTACATCCCCGGGGCGACGCGCAGAGCCGACGCCACTGCATACGATCTCCGTATGGAACAGCTTCTCCAGCGTCTGTCGACATCGAAGCGCGTGACCTGGCTGATGTCACAGGCCGTGGTGCTGGCCACCGCATGCTTGTACGCGCTGGTTCTCGCCTTGACGATGCTGCCCACTGATTGGGCGCACTACGACGGCCTGTTCCGGTTCCCCGCCCTCGGGGCCTTCCAGATGCTCGGTCTCTGCGTCGTGCTCGCCCTGCCGGTTCTACTGGTGCGCCGTCTGCCGGCGGCGGTCTTCGCGGCGGTCCTGGGCGAAGCAGTCCTCGGCGACGCCTTCGGCGCGAGGCCCTTCATCGTGTTCGTCCTGCTCGTCGGCTTGGGCGGGTACCTCGCCGTCCGGCGGCCCAAGGCTGCCGCCGTCGGCTCCGTCGCGGCCGTCGCGGCCGCGTTCTTCAACGACATCCACATCAGCGGGCAGAACGTCGGCGACGCGTCCCAGTGGGCCGGGCAGTTCGCGTTGTGGTTCGCGGTCGCGTGGGTCTTCGGAGGGGTGTACCGCAAACGCCGTGAATACCAGGAAGCCCTGCAGGAGCAGACCGCGGCCCGCGTCGTCATGGCCGAGCGGCTGCGGATCGCCCGCGAGCTGCACGACAGCGTCGCGCACAGCATCGGGATCATCACGGTGCTGTCGGGAGCGGCGGCGCGGGTCGTGGAGACCAAGCCCGAGCAGACGCGGCAGGCGCTGTGCGGCATCGAGACCACCAGCCGGGAGACGCTGCTCGAACTGCAGCGCATGCTCGGGGCGCTACGCCGCGCCGAGCCGGACGACGCCATGCCGCAGGCCGCTCCGCTGGCGCCAGCGGGCAGCCTGGCCGACGTCCCTCAGCTCGCCGAACGCACGGCCGGCGCCGGGGTGCGGGTCCATGTGACCTGGCGGGGCGAGCGGCGTCCGCTGCCGCCGGAGATCGAACTGTCGGCGTTCCGGATCATCCAGGAGTCGGTGACGAACGTGGTGCGGCATTCCGGGGCGCGGACGTGCCGGGTCGCAGTCGGTTACGAGCTGGAAGGAGTGACGATCGAGGTGGTGGACGACGGGAACGACGGGCTCGGCGGGCCCGGCCGTCCGAGGCCCTCGGCAGCGGCCGGCGGGAGCGGCTACGGCCTGCTCGGCATGCGCGAGCGGGTGACGTTGCTGTCCGGCCAGTTCAGCGCGGACCGGCGTCCGGAGGGCGGCTTCCGGGTGACGGCGAGGCTTCCGGCATGAGCGTACGGGTACTGCTGGTCGACGATCAGCCGCTGATGTTGGTCGGGCTCGGGATCCTGATCGGCGACACCGACGACCTGGAGGTGGTCGGCGAGGCCGGCGACGGCCGCGAGGCGGTGCGCCTGGTGCGTGAACTGCGGCCGGACGTCGTGGTGATGGACATTCGGATGCCGGGCATGGACGGGATCGAGGCGACCCGACAGGCGACCGCCGAGCCGGACCCGCCCAAGGTCTTGGTGCTGACGACCTTCGACCACGACGAGTACGTCTACGGTGCACTGCGCGCCGGGGCCAGCGGATTCCTGCTCAAGAGCATGGCCCTGGACGCGATCCTGGAAGCGATCCGCGTGGTGGCCGCGGGCGACGCGCTGATCGCGCCGAGCGTGACCCGACGGCTGATCGCGGACTTCGCCGGAACGTCCGGCCCCGCGGCCCCCGAACCGGACGCCGGGCCCGCCGCGGACTCGAGTCCCATCGCGGGGATCACCGGCCGGGAGCGCGAGGTGCTGGCACTGGTCGGACAGGGACTGTCGAACACTGAGATAGCCGAGCGGCTGGTGATCAGCGCGGCGACCGCGAAGACCCATGTCGCGCGTCTGTTCGCCAAGCTCGAGGCTCGGGACCGCGTCCACCTGGCGATCATCGCCTTCGAAACCGGACTCGTGCCGCGTAGACGGTAGGGGCAGGAAAGGGCTGGGGTGCCGGAACCGAGGGAGGATTGCGGTGCCGGCACCCGTGGGACCCGACGGGTTAGGCCGTGCGGGCGCGGAGGCGGCGCAGCATGCGGGGGTCCTCGAATCCGACCGCGCGGGCAGCAGCATCGATCGTTGCGCCTTGGCTGATGAGGTGTTGGGCGCGTTCAAGGCGGAGGGTCTGCTGGTAGCGCAGGGGGGTGAGCCCGGTGGCACGGCTGAAGAGGCGGGTGAGGGTGCGTTCGCTCACGCCGACGGCCGCGGCGAGGGTCGGCAGGGGGAGTGGTTGGTCGAAGTGGGTGTCGATGAGGTCTTGGGCTCGGTGCACGGTGTCGTCGAGGTGGGACCGGTGTCGGAGCATCGCGCTGGACTGCGGGTCATGGCCGTTGCGGCGGGCGTAGACGACCATGTCCCGGGCCACTTGGGCGGCGGCGGCCGGGCCGTGCCGGGTCGCGACCAGGTGCAGGGCCAGATCGATGCCGCTGGCGATACCGGCCGAGGTGATCACCCGGTCGTCGGCGGTGAACAGGACGTCGCGGACGACCACCGCCCCGGGGTGGCGCAGGGCCAATTCGTCCTGCAGCTCGTGGTGAGTGGTGCAGCGGCGGCCGTCGAGCAGGCCGGCCTGGCCGAGCGCATCGGCTCCGGCGCAGACGCTGGCCACCGTCCCACCCCGTGCGTGGTGTTCCCGGAGGACCAGGAGGGAGGCCGCGCCGATGGCGGGGCCGTCGGCCAGGACACCCGGCCACCAGCCGGGCACCACGATCAGATCTTCGGGACCGAGCTCGGGCCACTCGAGCCCGGCCAGCAGCGGCAGACCCTGGGCGGTGGAGACCTGCGGCTGCTCGGCGACGTAGGAGAGCGTGTAGGCGTGCCCGAAGTCGGCCGCAGTGGAGAACACCTGCGCAGGGCCGGCCAGGTCCAGCAATTGGACTCCGGGAACCAGGAAGAAGACGATGAGGCTCACGATTCGGTCATCGTACGGGTTCCGCCGTGGCCTCCAGCTCGTCGATCGTCGCGATGGTGGCGAAGCGTCCGGCGAGCGCGTACTCGGTGCGCCTGATGACCTCCGCGGACGGCAACGTGCGGGGGTCGGCAAGCAGATCGGCGACGCTCTGGTCCGCGGGGGCGTCGCGGTGGGGAATGGGATGCGTCGCGGTCGCGTCGATCACGAAGGTGACCTCGTAGCCGAGGTCGCATGCGACGCGGGTAGTCGTCTCCGCGCACTGCTCGGTACGGATACCGCAGACGGTGAGCTCGCGGATGCCGTGCCCGGTGAGGAGCTGCTGCAGGTTGGTGGTGGTGAAGGCGTTGTGCGAGGTCTTGTGGATCACCGGCTCCCCCTCCACCCGCTCCAGCTCCGCCATCAGCCGGACATGGCCGAGGGCCGGGTCGAAGACATCGCCAGCGCCGGGCTCGGAGTGCAGCACCCACACCACCAGGTCCCCAGCCTGCCGGGAGATCCGGACCAGGCGATTCACTTTCTCGGCGATATTCGGGTCGGAGATCGTTTCCCACAGCGGCTCGGCGCGGAAGGACTCCTGGACATCGATGACGATCAGTGCTCGGTTCATGTCCCCAAGTCTGCCCCGCGCGGGCGGCCGGGAGACAGGCCGCATCGGGTCCGCCAGCGGACTGATCCGGTCATCAGGGGGTTAGGCACTCAAGCAACGCGGGCAGGGGCGCGAGACACTGTTCGTCATCCGCGCGTGTCAAGTTCTCCTAGTTGTTGGCAGATTCTGCGAGTTCGGCCAGCAATTTGGGAGGTCGCCTGGTCTGGCGGTGCTCACCGGGCACGACGGCGACGGCTCAGCAGGGAGCTGCCTGCGAGTACCAGGCCGACGGCGAGGACCTTGGCGGCCTGGTAGTAGCCGGTCGCCGGGTTTTCCGGGGCGCCGGGAAGCCGGAGGAAGACCCACACTGCCCAGAGAATCCCGAAGACGACCAGTCCGATGGCCCCCCACGTCCCGAGGCCCGCCCACCGGGGCCCCGGGCCATCAGTCCGTTCGTCGGTCCGCTCAACGTCCTTTTCAATCAACGGCCTCTTCTCCTGCGCGTGTAGGGACAGTCGAGCGAGAAGACGCAGGCACGGTACGGGAGGTTCACCGGGCTGAGCGTTCCCGGCTGGGAACAGGGATCCTGCCGGCCGACGGCGTAAGCCCCGCCGCTGCGCGTGGATGCGGCTAGGTGCCGAGGACTTGTTCGAAGTGGCCGGGGCCGGTGTGGGGCAGGACGTGGGGTGCGTTGGTGTAGCGCCGGGTTTGGGTCTGCCAGGCGTGGTAGCCGCTCATCCACGCGCCCATGACCTCCACGTACGTGTCCACGGCACCGGCCTCCCGGTCGGTCAGGCCCAGATCCGCACACAGCCCGGGGACCTGGAGGGCGAGTTCCCGGAACCGTACGACCCGACGGCGGACTTCCTGTCGGGCTCCGGCGATGGCTTCCTCACGGCTGCACGGTTGCTAGTGTTCGATGACGAGGACGAGGATGTCCATATCGCCGCGGGCTTCTTCCTTCTCCAAGGAGTAGACGTCGTTGCACATGAAGGTGACGTCTATGGCGGCCTGGCGCATGATGCGCAGCTGCGGACTGTGGAAGGCCGCCGCCGGTATGTGGATGCCGGCGGCTCTCTCGCCCAGCGAGAGCGGCAGGTCGGTGCCGGCGATGCCGCGCCTCACCTGCAGGTAGGTCTCCATGTCGGCGGGCGTGCCGCGCAGGCGGCCTATGGCCTCGTGGGCCTGGGTGGCGAAGTAGTACTCCCACTCGTGCGCACACCGAACGACCCAGCCGGGATGCGCGCCGTCAATGCTGCGCGCCCAGATGTCGGCGAACGCCCGCGAGCACGCGTCCGCGCCCGGTCCGGGGAGGGTGCCGTGGACGATGTCGGTCATCGTCTGGCACACGGCCGCGGCCCGGGCAGGGTCCTGGCCCAGCGCCCCGTCGAACTGGTCGTCGAAGACGAAGAACAACGCCATCGAGTCCGCGCACAAGTCCAGCGCCGGCCCTTGGGCGTAGGGCACTCCGGCGGCGGCCAGACGCGGCATGTCCCAGGAGGCGTACCACTCCAGTGAGCGGCCCTCCCCGACGAGGCCCACATCCTGCACCCAGGCCAGATTCCGCTCCCGGGCGGCTGCCAGGTTTGGGTTGAGCGCGGTGGGGAAGGGGAGGTGGAACTCGATGTCCTGCGGCATGTGTCCTCCGTGAAACGAGCTGGTCTGGCTGCGTAGGTGACAACGAGGAACGATTGTCGAGGGGTTTCGGCAGCGGCAGGTGATCAGCAGGCTGCGGAATGTTGGTGAGAATCAGCAACACCCACCTCGGCGCCGTGCTTGCCGAGGAGCTCAGGAATGATGCCTCTGTTCGAGGTCGACGGAGAGGGGCTGTCATGGAAGACGAGCTGGGCGAGCTGATTCATCTGGCGGATCCGCCGGGGACGAGCGGTCACGTTGTCTCTCTGCGTGTGTTGGAGCTGCCAGCTCCTGGCAGGGACTGTCTGGACTGCGAGTTCGTTGTGGAGACCGAGACCGTCAAGGGCAGCTTCCCCGTTTATGTCATGTCCGATGACCTCGATGACTGGCAGGAGGCCCTTGAGGAGCTCGCCGCAGGTCGGTTCGTGTCGTGGCTGAACTCGGGTCGGACGGTCCAGTTCAAGATCAAGCCGCTGAGCCCTGGTGTGATCGGGGTGTCGCTCCATGACGGCCCGTCGTCGCAGGTGACGGTCAGCTTTCCCCTCTTCCCGGCGACCGGCTGGATCGATGATCAGCGTGCTCGTCTCGAAAAGGTGCGGCGAGTGTTTGCCAGCTGACCGTCCCGACATCGATGGTGTTCGGTTCGTGGTCAGCCGGCGGCTTGTTGTTCGGCGCGGGCGCGGGTGGTGGCGAGGCGGTAAGAGTCGGTGCCGGTCTCGATGATGTTGCCGCCGAAGGTGAGTCGGTCCACGATGGCCGCGCAGAGCCGGGGGTCGGTGAAGGTCTTTGTCCAGCCATCTGGGGCTGGCACATGTTCCTTTTCGTGGATCGCCGCTGCCACCGGCCCGTATCCATCTTCTGCTGTCCTCGTTGGTCTTCGTGGTGGTGCCCGGATTCTCCAGGTGCTGCCTTGATCGGTCAGGTGCGAGGAAGGTGTGCCGGTGACATCCCAGTTGAGGGTGGTCCAGGGTGGTGCCGTCTTGCTGGAGCCGGTGACCGCCGATCCGTGGGAGTTTCAGGCCGACTGCGTTGAGGCGTTCGTTGCCTCGTGGCGGGCGCGTGGGTTCAGTCCGGTGACGGTCGAGAACGACATCGGCTTGTTGGAACGGACGCTCACCGCGCTGGGCCGGCCCGCCTGGGACGTCACCCCCGAAGACATCGACCGTGTCGTCGGCAACCTGGCCCTTGCCGGGCGGGCTGCCTCGACCCGGCGCGAGTATGTGCAGATCTTCAAGGGCTTCCACCGGTTTCTGCAGGTCCGCAAGGCCGTCGAGATCGAAGCCGGTTTCGGCGTCCGCCTGGTCTGCCCGGTCGATGAGTTCAACGCGTCCCGGCATGTCGGGGACGACTCCCCGGCCCAGCTGCCGCCACCGACCCCCGAGCGGGTCGCGGAGTTCTTCGACTTTCTCAAGGCCCGGATCGCCACCGCCCGGAAGTACGCACCCGCTGCCCGTGACTATGCGATGTTCCGGACCCTCTATCACGCCGGCCTGAGGTCCGAAGAGGTGTCGCTTCTGGACCGCCCGGACCTTCACTTCACGCGGGGACCGTTCGGAAAACTCCACGTGCGGTTCGGCAAAGGCGCTCGCACCTCCGGGCCCCGGCCGCGCTGGGTGCCGATGCTGGACGGACTCGACCTCGTCCTGCACTGGTTTCTCGACGACGTCCGCAGCAAGTTCCCCGACTCACCGGTGCTATTCGCGGACGAGTCCGGTGGCAGTCTGCACCGCGGGACGATCCGCAACCGCCTGCGGTATCTGATGGAACTCGAAGGCCGCCCGGCGACGGACCGGTTCAGTCCGCATGCTCTGCGGCGGGCCTGCGCGACCCACAACTACGAGCGCGGCGTGGACCTGGTGGCGATCCAGCAACTCCTTGGCCACTGGACGGTCAGCTCGACCATGAGATACGTCCGTCCCTCCGCAACGTTCATCGAGGATGCCTATCGCCGTGCAGTGACAACCACGCTCAGCGAACTCACCGCCGAGGGGGACAGCTCCGCATGAAGATCCGATGGCGTCTGCGGATGGCCGCCGCCCAGCGCGAGATCTGGACCGGCACCCAGCTGCAGCGGCTGCTGGCCGAACGCGCCGGACTGCAAATGTCCTCCGCGTCGGTGTCCGCGCTGTTCAGCAAAGAGCCATCCCAGGTGAAGATGTCCACGCTGATCGCGTTGTGCACCGCGCTGGACTGCACTCCCAACGACCTGTTCGAAGTCGACACCACCCCCGTCGAACGTCCCGCGGCCCCGATTCGGCCGGTCGCCGACCTGCCGAAGGCAGTCTCCGCGCGGGGCCGTTCGATGCCGCCTCTGTGACCTGGAGAGGGCGGAATCGTGGGCGTCAAACAGAGCGACTGCACCGGCTGCGGAGCCCCGGTCGGATTCATCGACCGGCACTACTGCTGCCGCTGCACTGCCCAGCAGAGGGAGGCCGCGACCCGGTCCGCTTGTCCCCGGTGCGGCCAGCAGCGCGTCCTCCAAGCAGACACCGGCCGGTGCATCACCTGCTCACGCGTATGCACCGCATGCGGACAGCCGGTGCGGAGCAAATCCTCGGCTCTCTGCCGCACTTGCCTGCGGGAGTCCGAACGCGACGCCGCCAAGGCCACGTGCCCTCGCTGCAGCCGACCCGGATATCTCCGAGAGGACACCGGCTGGTGCGGGCACTGCTCGCGTCCCCGGCAGGCCAAACAGCCACCCCGTGCCTGCGAGCAATGCGGCAGAGTACGGAAGCACGCAGGGCTGGGACTGTGCTCAGCCTGCTGGCAGCGCCACCCCGACCGCCCCTTCGTCCGAGCCGAGAACCTCATCGCCGAACTCGACAATCCGCCCGACTGGCTGCAGGACTTCACGACAGATCTCGCCGCCAAGTACTCCGTCGGCCGGGCCTGCACGATGATCACTTCCCTCGGGCGGCTTCTCCTGGACAGCCAGCCCAACCTCCCCCAGTCCGTACTCGAACGCTCCCGCCGCCCGGGCCGCTCGATGGGCTCCCTCGCCCGTGCTTTGGAGACCTTCTTCACCAGTCGCGGTCTGGCCATGGCCACCGACCAGGCCGAGCGGCTCGCAGCCGGCCGCCGACAACGCCGCATCCTCGCGGTGCCCGACCCCCTGCAACCCGCAGTGGAGGCTTTCGCCGACTTCATGATCCGTTCGCGTGAGCGATCCCGGCGTGCCGGAACGCTGCCTCGCACCGATGCCACCATCGAAACCGCACTTGCCACCGTGCGTGATCTCTCCGTGTTTCTCGCCGGTGAGCGCGGCAAGCGGGACTGGGCACTGACCGACGTGCACGATCTCGAAACCTTCCTGGCCGGCACACCCAAGGCCCGAAAGCGACGCCTGGTCGTCCTCAGGCAGTTCTTCCGCTTCGCGCGTTCCCGGAAGATCGTCCTCATCGATCCCGCCCAAGGTCTGACAGCCCGAGGACCGAGCGGCTTCACCGGTGCGACGCTGACGCTTGACCAGCAACGTGTGTTGTTCCGCCGCTGGACAACGGATCCGGCCGTCCACCCGCACGAAGCCCTGCTGGGCATGTTCGCGCTGTTGCACGGCGCCTCAAGCCGAGAGGTCAAGATGCTGCAGAGCGACGCCCTCGACTTTCGTGCACGGACCGCCCGGCTGGGCGCCCGCCCGCATCCAATTCCTCTGGATCCGGCGTCCTGGGCAGTGCTGGAACGCTGCCTGGCCCACCGTGAAGGTCAGCGGACGGACAACCCGCATGTGATGGTCACCCGCCAGACGAAGTCCGGCCGGGGCCCAGCGTCCACCGCCTATGTCAGTCACGTCCTCGACGCGTGCGGCTTCCCGCCCCGCATGATCCGCTGCACTCGACTACTTGATCTGGTCAACACCATGGATCCCAAACTCGTCGCCGCCGCGTTCGGCATGGACCCCGAGGCCACCATGATCTATCTCGCCGACCACGTCGACCCCGGCCGCCTGCCTGACCTGCAATCACGGTGACGACAAGCACCTCCTTGACCTAGTGTTTCTGGATGAGCTCCCGAGACGCCGCCCGCGAAGAACCAGCCGAATTGACCGTCCGCTGCCAGGACGACCGGGCCGTCTCAGTGAAGCTCTGCGACCTCTTCGACGAAGACGAAGACTGCGTCCACTACGCCATCGAGGCATGCGCGGCCGGCCTGAACGCTCGCCTGGACGGCGTGGCAGCCTGGAACTGGGGCGCCGACCTGGCTCCTTTCCTGGAGAAGCTCTCCGAGGACTTCCGCGGCTGGGATGGAGAGCGTGTCTGGCAGACCAACGACCGCGATCTCACCGTCAGAGCGGTCTTCCGCTCGGGCGGCCATGTTGGGCTGACCTGGACACTACGTCCTTGGAAAATATCCGTTGGTAGCTGGGAGGCATCCGTCACCACCTGGCTGGAAGCCGGCGAGCAGATGTCCACTCTCGCAGCCGATGTCCGGCACTTCCTCGGCCAGGAGGCCGGTCATCGTGGGTGACATGCAGCTCGTTTGGACTCTCAGCGGGCGGGGATGGGCCGACTGCACCATCGCCGATCATCAGGCGGAAGCCGAGGTCACAGCCTCATACATCTCCACAGCCCCCGAGGACCTACTGACGGCGTACCTCCGCCTCGTCACCGGTGAGGCGGAGGTACGCGTGCAGTTCGAGGCGGAACCCACCGCCTTCCGCTGGATCCTCTACCGCGAGGGCACCGACGTGTGGATTCGTGTGCTGGAACTGGCCGACGGCAGCAACCACGACAACGCTGGAACCGAAATCTGGTCGAGCCAACAAAGCATCGGCACTGTGGCTCGCGCTGTGGTCCGATGTTTCGACGAGGTCGCGCGGAAGTACGGCGAGAGCGGGTATCGCGGCAAGTGGGGCGAGCACTTTCCCCGCTTCGAACTCGAAGCCCTCAGAGAGGTCTGGCACAAGAGCCGTCCCCTGGAGAAAACCTGAGCCTGGCCGAACCTGGATGGTTTCGGCGCCGCCTGGCACAGGTTCGCCGGAACATGTGCGCTTTGCCGAACGACTCGTTCGAGGCGATCGCCACACTGTTCTTTTCCTCCCGCTCCGTCAAAACTTGGAAGAGGAGTTCGGCGCCGCGGCGGTCGAGTTCCATGTGTTGGGTCGGGGACGGGACGCCGTGCACCCTTTCAGGTGTCGGTTTTCCCATCCCCGCCCGCCGAACCGGACGTGCCCGTTGGCCGAGCATCCGGCTCTCCACGTGACTCAATGAATCAGGCGAGGTATTCGCTAACCTGGCCGACGAAGGCCACATCGTCGTGGGTGGTCCGGCGGAAGCGTGCTCCGTCTGGATTGACCTCGTCGATGTTGTAAGGCGTGCTGATCTGCGCTCCGCGGAAGCGGTATCGCTCGACCCGCATCTTCGCCGGGTTGTAGAGGACGAGCCCGCCCTCAGCGATGCGGTCCGCTCCGTAGTAGCGGTGGCGCAACTGTTTCCAGGTCACACGGGGATGCTTGTAGCGAATCCAATGGATCAGTCTCCACCACGCGTACCAGCCGAGTAGGAGAACGTCTTCTTGGATGCGCCGTAGCGGAAATAGGTGGACCAGCCCCGAAGGACCGGGTTGACCGTCCGCAGCACCTCCTCCAACGAGAGCGACGTCGTGCTTCGCCCCGTCAGTTTCTTGCAGCTGCGCTGCGTGGCCGGGGGGACGCCGATGGACTTCGAAGTCCAGACCATTCGTTAGGCGCCTGGAGGATCGGGCCGCAGGGGGGTTGGTCCTGCCTGGGAGGTCGGGTACGCGCAGTTGCACGGCGTAGTGGTGTGCGTCGCAACCGCGCGCACCCGCTCCCATCCCCCCCTCAGGCCGCGCTGACACGCGGGCCTGGTCGGACGTGGCGAAAGATGCTCGGCTCTCGGAACTCGGCGACATTTCAGGCTGGCTCCGTACGCGACAGGGAGCTGCGTTTTGGCGGCAGTTCGGGAGGCGGTACGGCTGCCGTCCCTGCGGGGATGTTCACGACGGCGGCCGGCAGCGCGGACGCCGCTGGGCCGTAGTTGCCCCTGATTGTCCAAGGTGGATGGTTCCCGGGCGTGCGCAGGGCTGTTTGCGGTAATGACAATCGTTTCTGCGGTGAACGTGCGTGCCGGCCGGGGGTGGGAACGCGGGTTGTGTGTGGGGGCTGGGGTTGGGTGGGCGTGGGTGGTGCCGAGGGTGCGGTACCCGCTCTTCTTTTCCCGTTCGAGTGAAGGTGGATCGCTGTGCTGAAGAAGTCGTTCGTGGCCGCTGCAGCTGTCGTGATGGTGTTCGGGGGCGCTGGTCTGGCGCAGGCTGACGATGTGGTGCGTGTGGTAGAGGGCGCGGAGGTCACCATTCCGCCGGCTGCCGGTGGCTACCCGGGGCGGGCGGCGGCGGTGGCGGAGTGCCCGGCGGGGGAGACCCGCACCGGGGGCGGGGCCATCGTGACCGCGGGGAACTCCTACGCCGACCGTTACCACTTGACGGCGAGTGCGCCGATCAGCGGGGAACGCTGGTGGGCGTTCGCGACGAACGCCGACCCCAGCAACGCGGGAACCCTGAAGGCGTACGCGATCTGCGCGAAGGTGGTCAAGAACCCGACCCTCACCACGCCCTGACCTGAGGTGTCAGGCCCGGTTCCGGAGGTATGCCGGAGTGCTGAGTGCTGAGTGCTGAGTGCTGCGTCCGGAGCCGGTGGCCACCAGGTGCTGTGGGGTGGGCCGGGCAGACGATGGCAAGGCCCGCGCCTCCTCGCCGCACGGGAACGCAGGAAGGCGGTCACAGCGACACGTTCGGATCAATCCGTGCGTGACCTCAACGCTCCCGCCCCCCAGCAGACGTCCAGTTTGATCATTCTTCGCAGGGCGGCCTCGTCAGAGGTCTTCGACGTCCACGTCCCCCTGCGCCGCAAGGAACGGAGATGTGTCCGTGAATCATTCGACGACCAGGCTGGCCGGTCTGACGGGAAGCGTCCTGGCCGCATTGGCCTGGGGGATCCTCGCGGCTTCGCCGGCCGCCGCGCAGCCCCTGGTCGGCCGGGATGTGCCGACGCTGGTGACGCTTGCCCGTGGCGAAACCGGAGCGGTGCCCTGGACCTACCAGAACACCGGGGGGAACTCGACGGTGCCGGCGAGCGGTGTCCAGATCACCTTCACCGCCCCCGCCAACACCACTTTCCCCGCGCAGAGCATCGTGCCCAGCGAGTTCGGCGTCCCTGGATCCAGCTGGGCCCCCAACAACCTGGGCCTGCGCAACTGCGTACGCAGTAACTCCGACACCACGCTGACCTGCGACGGCTACGGGGTCAACGGTGGAGTCAGCGGCTGGCCGACCAACACGTACATGCGGTTTTCGCCGCAGGTGACGGTGGCGCGCACGGCCCCGGCGGAGACCACGCTGTCCCCCGGTTCCGGCAGGCTCAGCTACACCGACGCGGCTGCCGGCGTTCCGCTGACGGCCGATGCCACGCTGAACGTGCGGACCGCGCCGAGCAAGCCGATGTGCGTGTCCTCCGATTCCCGCGCCACTTTGAGCAGCATCCGGATCTGGGAGTGCGCCCCGGGTGACGTCAACCAGCGCTTCGTCATCGACGGCGGAAAGATCATCAGAGGTGACACGTTCGGCACCAGCCAGGAGATGTGCCTGACCGCCATGGAAATCGAGGACGGCAAGTACGTCGATCTGGAGCCGTGCGGCACCGGTGCGTTCCTGCGCCACCAACTGTGGGTCGTACGCGACGGCCGCTTCGTCTTCAGGGACACGATCGGCACGAGCCGTGAGACCTGCCTGGACATGGGACCGACACGCAACAACGACGACAGAGTGCGCGTGTCGCAGTGCAGCACCTCCTCGGACCAGGAGTTCGTCGTCCAGGGCGGCGTCATCAAGGCCGAAGACACCCTGTGACCCCACAGGCGGCGGCCTCCCCCCTGCGGACCGGCCGCCGCCGTCGAGGACGACGAACGGCCCGAGCCAACGTCCTGACGGGCCTGAGCCTGGACATTCCGGTCGAGGAGTGGCCGCGCTGGTCAGCGCGGCCGACGCGGGAGGGCGGAGGATCGGCGAAAGCGAACGGGCTGGGTTCTTCACACGGCAGCCCAAGGACGCTGCTTTCCGCCCTCCGGGTCCTCGGTCCGGCCAGCGCACTCCGAGGGTGATGTGAGGACGGCACTGCGGGCAGCCGGGTATGCCCTTGGCCAGGGCCCGGCGCGCCTCCTCGGTGCTCAGGGGCGAGAAGCGGCTCGCCGTGTCCCAGCGGTCCCTGGCGTGGACGCGGACCGGCAGCCGGCCCGCGCCGACGCCGTCGATCCGTGGGCGCCGCCCGTCAGCGTGGACGCGAAGTGTTCCTGGCGCCCGTTGACCCGGGGCTTGGCCGTGCATTGGGATCTGGACCTCGGCGACCGCGCGAAGGCGCTGGAACAGCTCGGCGCCAACCGGCTCGCGCACGCGGCGATCGTCGGAGTCGTCAAGGACGTCCTGCCCGAGACGGGGGCGGGCATGCTGGTCGGCTCCCGCCCGTGGCCCCTGCTCGCGGCCCGCATGGCCCGGATTCGCGACCAGGGCGGCACCGGCCTCCTCGCCGCGCACCTGGCCCGCCTCCAGGCCGACACCTCTGGGAAAGACGGCCCGTCCTCCACCACCCTGGGGCGCCTCGTGGACGCGACCCTGCACTGCCTGACGACACCGCCCTTTGCCCCCTCCGCGCCCGCGTCCCGGGTAACGGTCTCCCCGGCGGCCCGTTCCCGCTCCGCCACCACGCCCGCCGCAGCGGGCCGCCTCGCGTGGTTCTCGGTGAAGCCAGCGTCGGCGGTGGGGGCTGCGGGCGGAAGGGCAGCGCCGGCCGGAGCGGAGCACTGCACGGGCGCCACCGGTCCGCGGGGGAGACGTAGGGGAGCGTGCCGCACGTCGGGTAGGCCCGGCTCTCGACGTGTTGCTCCGGGCGGGGGTCTGTGGGTGGTGCCGCGATGGCCGTGGTGTGTGTCAGCGGCGGCTCCACGCGCGCCGCCGCTGCCGTGCTGCAGGTTGTAGCCCTCGCCGCGACCTCCGCTGGAGACCTCGGCATCACCTAGGAGACCCCTGGCCGCGCCTGATGGCGGCGGTGCGCAAGCCTGTGGCCGGGGAGTGCCAGGCACCCCGTTCAGTGCGGTGAGGGTTTCGGGTCCAAGGCGTTGGAGACGGTGCAGCCGCCCTCTCCGGGCATCCGGTGGATCCGGGGCGGCACCCACACCGCAGTGTCGCCGGGGCTCACGCGGGCAAGAAGGCAGTCCTGCTCGTCGAAGCCGTTGCCCTTGACCAACAGGAGAACGCCGACCCTGCCGCCGTCCGCCTTCACCTCCGTGAGGATCGCCGGATCCAGGTCCAGAGCGGCGAGCGTACGCCGCACTTCGCCCTCATCCGCCAGGCTGCCCTCCGGTACCTGGGGAAGCTTCGTGCGGAGCTCCTCGTAGGGCAGTCGGGGTGGTTTCGGTGGCGGGGCGAAGGTCAGCGCGGGCCCGTCCGGGCAGTCCACGTCACGGGGAACCTCACCCCACTCGGACTTGGGCGATACCCGTACCGCGAAACAGCGCCGCACGGAGACTTCTTCAGGGGCGAGCCATCCTTTGTACCCCGAGCCGGAGGTGCGGACGACGACAACGACGCCGTCCCTGTCGTGTGTCGACGTACCTTTCACCCGCAGTACCTCCACCCCGTCGATGCGGGAAGCGGAGCGCCCGACCTCCTCCGCGGTGCGCGGACTCTGGCCGTAGAGCCGCTGGCCCGCCTTCCTGGCCACCTCCCGTGCGACGTCCGTCGCTTTGCCATCGGAGGAGTCCACCACCCCGCAGCCGACGGTGAACAGCAACAGCGGAGCGAGCAGCAGGAGTCGACGCATACGTCCACCCTTACGGCTCCGCACCCGGCAGACAACCCGCTCTCGTACTCAGACTGGTAAGCGCTGCCACGCGTGACCGTCTGACCCTGCTGGCGGCCGAGAACAACACGACGATCCGCAAGGGTCGAGGCGCCCGCCGAGAGCCGGCCGACCCAGTCCGAGTTCAAGGAGCGCGCTGCTCAGGCCCGCTACGAGCACGTCTCCCTCCCGGGCACCCGTGCCCAGCGCGGAGGCCGAGGCGAAGGCCTGGGTCGCTCGTCACGCTCGCTTTGGCAGCCCTTGCAGAGGGGGTTCCCACCCACCCGGTAGCGGCATATGGGCTGGTGGCAGCGTGCGCAGGATCCGGTTTGACTGGGTGCCCACGTGGCCAGGGCTGGGCGCGGGCGGGTGGCGGTGGGGGTCTGCTCGCTCATGCTGCGCTCCGGTCCGTGGCGGCGGGGGTGTGGGTGCGGGCGGTGCGGCGTAGCTCGGCGCCACCGGTCCGACCACTGGGCGGGAGAGGCCCAGTACGGGTGGGTGGCGAGGCGGAAAGTCCGGGAGGACCAGGGCGCGCCGCAGGGCGGCTGTGCCGGCCCCGGCGGGGGTGTGCGCGAGCTGGGCGTAAGTCTTCTCCCGTGCCCGTTGGAGGGCGAGGAGGTCGGTGGGTTTACCGATCGACCTGATGACTAGACGAGCTCTGAGCTGCGGCAATGAGTTGCGTACATGTTCGCGACGACGCGTGAGGACCCTGAAGGGCCGAGCTCAGGTCGATGCGGTGCGCGCGCGCATGCGGTGCGCGGTCCGCAGTCCCTGCTCGGCGGCGGTTGCCACGAGGCCGCCGAGGGTGGTTCTGGCGAGGTCGTGGGCGGCGAGGTGTTCCAGTGCTGGCAGGGCCCGGTCGTCGGCGGTGGAGCCGAGAGCGCGGCAGGCCAGTGCTCGGAGGTCCGGGTCGGGATCGGTGGTGAGGGCGATCAGGTCGTCCACCACCGGCGGGCCGAAGGTGGCGATAGCTGAGGCGAGATGACTGGCCTTCGGGTTCCGGCGTTCGATCATGGCCTGCCAGAGCGCAGCGAGTGCCCGGTCGCCGCCGATTTGGCCGAGGGCCAGGGCGGCTCTGCTGCGTACCCAGTTGGTCTCGTCGTTCAGCCGGGCTGTCAGGGCGGGTACGGCGGCCTGTTCCTGAAAGAGGCCGAGCGCCTCGCAGGCACCCTCGCGGACCATCGGATCGTGATGCTCCAGCAGGGCGGTGATCAGCGGAACGGCCCGGCGGAAGCCGAGTTCGGCACAGGCGAGCGCCGACCACCGCACCCCGCGGTGCCCGGTGTCGGCGAGCGCGCGCAGTAGGCCCGGTTCGACGCTCGCGTCGCCGAACAGGGAGATCCGGTTGAGTGCCTTGGTCCAGACGGTGACATCCTGCGTCCGGTGGTCGGAGGCGACCTCGGACAGGGCCGCCCGGGCCTGCGGATGGCCGAGCTCGGCCCACTCCAGCAGGGCGTCGATCGCCCGCAGCCGGATCATACGGTTCCCGCTCAGCTCGGAGGCGTGGACGGTGACGAGGGATGTAGGACCGTCCGGCAGGTGGCCGAGCGCGTCCCCGATCAGGCCGGCGAGCGCTGGTTCGAGCTCGCCCAACCGCAGGGCCAGTGGGCCGATTCGGGTGCCGACGTCCGCGTCGTAGCGGCCGTCGCCCCGCAGGTTCGCGGCCAGCTTGGCGACCGTACGGAACAGCAGCTGTGCGTGGTCCGATGGGGAATCAGCGAGGGCGTCGAGTCGGCCGGACATCGCCGCGGTGGCGGCGTGCGGCGGGCGCCCGGTGGCCTCCAGGACCGCCTCCGCCCAGGCGAGTGGCTCGCCCTGACGCTCGTAGAGCTGGCGACCCCACAGGCGGAGGACGGCGTCACGGTGGTCGGTCATCCTAGGATCGTTCCAGCAGGGAACACCGACAGCCAACGGGTTTCCGCGCGGTCGGTCGGGTGCGATTGAGCGCCGCCCGAAGAGCGTTCACGAAATCCCGGACAGAGCCGGAAACGGCTGTGACCGCGCTTCCGTGATGGCTACGGTTGGGTGCGGTCCGGCGTCTGCTGTTGGATGGCCCGATGGAACTCATTGAGGCTGAGCTGTTCACGGATGCAGGCAACGACGCGGTTGTGCGTCTGCCCCCACGTCGCTTCCCGGGGGTGCTCGTCCAGGGTGACTCGCTGTCGAGCATCCGCAGCGACGTTGCCGAAATAGTAGCGGCGTGCGCCCAGGGCGACGTCGATGAGGCCCACGAGGTTGCCACATTCCTCCTGGCCAACTTCGATGAACTGCTGGACCGCTACGAGAGTGCGTTGGAGGCGCACGGCATTCAGCGACCCTACGGGCCGCGCGCGTAGGGCCGGCATGCCGGATCGTTTCCTCGCGGCACAACTTCTGTATGGGGTTGCGTGGGCTGTCGGGCGTCCTGTTTCCGGGGATTGAGCTGAGGATCGAACGAGTGCATGCTGCGGGCCGGATCCTGTTTGTCGACGCGGTTGGTACCGCTCCTCCTGGCCGTTGTCCGGACTGCGGAAACGGTGCACGACGGGTTCACAGTCGGTACTGGCGGCGGCTGGCTGATCGGCCTGTCGGCGGTCGAGAGGTGCTCGTCCGACTACGGGTGAGGCGGTTCCTCTGTGACGAGCTGAGGTGCCGCCGACGGACTTTCGTTGAGCAGATCGAAGGTTTCACGAGGTCACACGGTCAGTCGTCGGTGGCCATGCGTGATCTTGCGCGATTCGTGGCCGTCGAGCTTGGGGGCCGCCCGGGAGAACGTCTCTGCCGACGGCTGGCGTTGTCCGGCCGGCGGACTTCGCTCATCCGTCTGCTGTCGGCGCCGGTAGTGCCGACCCGGTCTCCTCGGGTCCTGGGAGTTGATGACTTTGCCTTCAGGCGTGGCCACACCTACGGAACGGTGCTCGTGGACGTGGAACGGGGCAAGCCGTTCGACGTTCTGCCCGACCGCAGCTCGGAAACTTTCCTTGCCTGGCTGGAGGCGCATCCCGGAGCGGAGGTCATCTGCCGTGACCGGGCCACCGGCTACACCCGCGCTATCAAGCAGGCCGCCACCGGGGCGATCGAAGTGGCCGACCGGTGGCATCTGCTGCAGAACCTATCCGTTGTGGTGGAGAAGACATGTCACCAGCACCGCAGCTGCCTGCGGAAACACGCTCAGGAGCTGGCTCGACCTGACGCCCCGGTCCCCGACACCTGGGTGCCGGATCAGCCGGCCACGCTGCCGAAGAGCGCCATCGTCGAGCGGACCCTCAACCGGCACGCAGACATCCTCGACCTGGTGGACAAAGGATGGACGATCAGCGCGATCGCGCGCCGCTTGGATATGGACCGCAAGACAGTGCGGCACTTCCGGGACACCGACCTCGCCGTGCTCATTGAATCCGCCCGGCATCGCCGAACGGGGCTCCTCACACCCTTTCACCCTTACCTCCAAGCCCGCTTCCACAACGGCTGCACGGACGCGAGCCGGCTCTTCCGCGAGGTCCGGGAGCGTGGATTCGGGGGCACGGTTCAGACGGTCCGCCGCTACGTCGCGACTCTTCGGGACGGCACTGCGATACCCGCGCCGGCGCCGATTCCGAGCCCCCGCGCGATCACGTCCTGGATCATGCGTCACCGTGAGTCGTTGAGCGAAGACGACGAGGTCCGCCTCGGCGAGGTCTGCCTGGCCTGCCCAGACATCTCCCGCGCCCGGGAGATCGCGCAGCGGTTCACCGAAATGGTCCGCGACCGCACCGGCCATCTGTGCCCGACTGGATCAGCGAAGCGGAGCGTGACGCACCTCAGCCGATCCGCGGGTTCGCCCGGTTCATGAAGTTCGACATCGACGCTGTGACAGCCGGCCTGACCTTGCAGTACAGCTCCGGCGTCGCAGAAGGCCACGTCAACCGCATCAAGACGATCAAGCGGCAGATGTACGGCCGAGCCTCGTTCCGCGTACTGAGAGCCCGAATCCTCATCCAGCCATAGCCATCACGGAAGCGCGGTCACAGCCGCGGAGGCTCTGGCCGGAGTTCCGTGAAATCCCAGATCAGAACGACTGCGGGGTCGGCCACGGCTGGCCGTCAGGTGTGGTGACTGAGCGGCTGGCCAGTACTGCGCCGAACGATTCGGCGGGCGGACGGGTTAGGCAGGGTGCCGCCGGGCGTACGGTCCGGCAGACGGAGGAGAGCAGAGGATGAGCAACCGTCGTATCAGCTCGGAGGGCTACCACCACACCGTCGAGGCATGGACGGTAGGCCGCTTAAGGAGAGCCTTGGCGGATGTGCCAGACGACACGGTTATGGCCGCGTCTATCCCACAGAGCCTGGCCCCACGCCCGAGCGGGTCAGCGCCTGGGGAGGACTGCGACTGGGGAGGACTGCGACTGGGTTTTGACCGACATCGAGGAGCCGCCGCCAGGCGCACCCGAGCCCATCATGCTGGTACTCGACCGGCCAACTGGACGGTACATCCATATCCACCGGGTGGAAGAGGAGGAAGAGTTGACGGACTGAGCAGCAACTGGGCACCGAATCATTCTGAGCGGCGCTCAACGGTATGGAGACCGGACAGTACGGCGTCGTCTCCACCGGCGGCACCAAGAAGATCGCCGAGCACGGCGGCAGCTCGGCCGACGATCTCAACGTCCCGCTGGTCATCTCGGGCGCCTCGACTCCTCGCGGACTGCGGCTGCCGGTGAAGGTCGAGACGAAGGAGATCGCGCCGACCGTCCTGAGCCTGCTCGGCCTCGACCCGTGCTCCCTTCAGGCCGTGCGCCAGGAGCACACCCGGACGCTGCTGGTCCGCTGACCCGACGGCGGCGTAGGGGAGGTCACGAGGCCTCCCCTACGCTGTCGATGTTGCTCCTCTGCGCTGATGGGACAGAGGCGCGCACCGAACGGGGAGTCGTGGGGCATGGGGTACGGGTACGAGGGGCGGTCTTCCGCGCTCAGTCGCCGCAGTGTGATCGGGGGCCTGGGGGCGATGTCGCTACTGCTGGCCGGCTGCGGCTCCAAGGGCGAGGGCGACGCCACGCCGCGGTCCGAGCAGGTCACGAGCCCGTCCCCGGGCACGACGCCCCGGGCGGACGGCACCGGCGGCAGCGGCAGCGGCGACCTGGTCGTGATGATCATCCGGCACGGTGAGAAGCCCACCGGCAGCGAGCCGGGCAAGGACGACAACGGCAAGCGGGACAGCCACTCCCTGACCGACCGGGGCTGGGCCCGGGCCGAAGCGCTGCCACGTCTGTTCGCCCCGCAGCCGGCCCCCGGCCTGGTGCGGCCCGCCAAGGTGTACGCCGCCACCGACCAGGGCCCGGACGCCGGCGGCCACCGGATGCGACAGACTGTCACCCCACTGGCGAAGCGGCTCGGCCTGACCGTCGATCTCACCTACGCCGAGTCGAAGGAAGCCGACCTGGCGGCGGCCGTCTCGGCGTCCTCCGGCCCCGTGCTGATCTGCTGGGAGCACTCCCGGATCCCCGAGATCGTGAAGGCCCTCGCCCCGCGGAGCGGGGCCCCCGCCGCCTGGCCGGACCGCTTCGACCTGGTCTGGGTGTTCACCCGCACCGCCGGTACGTGGTCGTTCAAGGAGGTCGACGAGCACCTCCTCGACTCGGACGCCTGAGTGCGGCTATTCGCGGATACCGGCCAGGTCGAGGGCGCGGGTGCGCAGGGCCAGTCGGGTAGGGACGGCGGTGGCCACCACGACCAAGACCTCCGCGGTGAACTCCACCGCCTCCAGGCGCACATCGACGTCCGGGAACAACACATCATCCAGCGAGCCGACCCCCCACCAACGAGGCATGCCCTGCCGGAACGTTCCCGCACACGAGCCCTGACCTCGGAAATCACGGAACTCCGGCCAGAGCCTTGGAAACGACCACCCCTACTCCTCGCCTCACTTGCTCCGTCTCTGAAGCGAGTGGGGAGCGAGCGCGAGCGCGGTCCAGGTGGTGGAGTCGGGGCCGACCGACTGCGGAGTGTGCGGGCCGTGCCGAGCGGTCAAGGGCGCCTTCGGCGGCGCTTCGCGCTGGGCTTCGCCCACCCTGGACAGCTCAGCCCGCCCCTGGACCTGGCTGGCTATCGGCCGGCCCCTCCGCTGTGCCGCGCGACCCCAGGTCAGCTCGCGCGTTGCTGGGGAGACTCAGTGAGCAGGTGTGGAGCCGCCCTGAGCACCGGGTGGCCGATTTCAGGAAGCGCCATCACCCCCGGCGGACGCCGGCCCGGGGTTGTGGTCGCGGGCGGTGGTGGAGGCTGCCGACCCGGAGGCGGTCCGGGCTGCGCTGCGGGGCCCGATCGGGGCCGGGGCGGCGGCAGTTCACGGAGGCCTTGGGGGCGCCGTTGCGGTGTCGGCCGAGGGTGACCGCTGCGGCGGTCGGGCACCTCGCCGGAGCTGGCCTGTTGGTCCGCCTCGGCGGCGACATGGAGTTCCCCGACGTCCACCCGGACCAGGTGGCCGCCCTCGCGCGCCGCCGGGACCTGCCCGCCCTCCTCGACCGGCACGTGCCCCTGGGCCCGTACCAGAGCGCGGTGCGCTTGGGTGTCCGTCGCGTGGACTTCGACCAGGTCGTCAGGCTCGGTTGGGTCGCCCCGGTGGGATCGGTGGAGATCGACTACAAGCGGCAGGGCGGCGTCACCACGGTGCCGCTGTACTCGGCCGAGGACGTTGCCCTGCTCCCTGTCGTCCGCCCCTGGGTCGACTGGCGGGCGGTGTACGCCGTCCCTGCGGGCCGCCGCTCCCCGCTCGCCGCCCTCACCTCGGTTGCCCCCGGCCGGGACAGGGTGCTGCTGCGGGAGGTGGCGCGGATGGCCCGGGTGGGCCGGGCCGCAGTGGCGAACTGGCGCCGCCGCCACGCAGACTTCCCCGCCCCGGCCGGCGGCACGGAGGTACATCCGCAGTTCGACCGGCCGGCGGTGGTCGCCTGGCTGCTCGACCACGACAAGATCGGGGTACCCGTGGCCATGCCGTCGGCCTCGCTGGTCCTGGTCGGCGCCGGGCACTGTACAGCTCGGTTCCGGCTCGATGACCCGCACCTGGTCCTGGCCGAGGACGCCGAAGGCGAGGACCAGCTGTCCGGGTGGTTCACGGACGCAGAGGCCAACGAGCTGGCGGCCGAGCATTTGGGGGCATCAGTGAGCCGGCTGACGGCGCCGGGCACGGGGCCGTTGGCGGTACTGGGAGAGGTGCGGGTGATCGAGCGGTTCTGGTCGGGGTCCGGCGGCCTGCGAGTCACGCTGGCCTGGCCCGCCGGCCTGCGCGGCACCGCAGAGGAGACTGCGGGCGGGGTAGTCCGGCACGGCGTGCCGTACGCCGGCTCGGCGCAGGGGTGCGCGTGCCGCCGGTACGACTGCGGGGGCCTGGTCCCGGTGTCCTGGTGCGCGGAGCACGGGGACGCAGCCGGCCCGGTGATGGAGTGGCACCCCGGGGGCGGAATCCGGTGCGCGGAACTGCGCACCCGATCGCTCACCAGTCACTGACCCGCCGGTTCAGCGGCCCGGCCGCCACCTAACTGGTGGCGGCCCGCGCTGCGTCCGTGCTGGCGCGCCGGCGGCTAGGCCGTTTCGTTTGGATCTAGACTTTGCTGCTCGCTGCCGTCACTGGCTTTGACGGCGGTGGATGTCCTGGGTCACTGGAGGGAGGACGGCCGTGGACTTCGCGCCCTGGGTGCATGTCGTTCTGGAGCAAGGTGCCCTGCCTGTCGATTTGCTGCTTCCCATGACCGGCGGGACGTACGTAGCGCGGCTCGACGGCCGGGAGATGCGCGACACGGACTCCGTCTTCCAGCAGTTTTACGACGGCTTGAAGCTGCCGGATTACTTCGGTTGGAACTGGGATGCCCTCTCCGACTGTCTGCGCGACCTGAAGTGGCTGCCCGCGGACCACTACGTACTGATCGTCGAGGCCGCGGATGAGGCACTCTCGGGCGATGCCGCCGAACGGCGGCTGCTCTTCAGGACGCTTCTACGGGCAGGACAGAGATGGTCCTCCACACAGCGGCCCGAGGGCATGGACCTCAGCAGGCTCGTAATCGTCATGTCCTGCGACGCAGCATCCGTCTCTGGCCTGCAGGCACAGCTGCGGTTGTGCTGGGAAGAGACGGTCTCGGCATAGAACGGCTTCATCTCGCAGACCAGAGGAAGATGCCTGCGACGTGGAGTCCGGCCAGGTAGATGGTCGCGGTCTTCTCATAGCGGGTGGCGATGCCGCGCCACTGCTTCAAGCGGTTGATGCACCGCTCGACGGTGTTGCGCTCCTTGTACGCCTCGCGGTCGAAAGCCGGGGGCCGGCCACCGCGGCTGCCTCGACGCAGTCGATGGCCCCGCTAGTCCGCCGGGATGAGGATCACCGCCCGGATACCGCGCTTGCTCAGGTGGTCGCGAATGGCGCGTGAGGAGTACGCCTTGTCGGCTAGGACTACATCCGGCCTGGTGCGAGGTCTGCCGCGCCGGCGTGGGACGCGCAGTCTGGCCATGATGTCCGGGAAGGCAGGTGCGTCGCCGGCCTGGCTGGCGGTGAGCACGAAGGCCAACAGCCGGCAGCCGCGGTCGGCAGCGAGGTGAATTGTGGTCAGTCCGCCGCGCGAACGGCCGATGGCATGGTCACCGGGCTCGTCGGCCGGGGCCCCTTCTTGCGGGCCCCGGCCGCGTGCTGGTGGGCACGCACGATCGTCGAGTCCACAGACACGGTTGTCCGCTCTGCGGACGTCATCGGCCTGGCTCGCCCGTCCGGCGGGAGGAGCCTGGCCGCGTCGCCGGGCAGCGTCTTCCCGTCCGGCATGGCCACAGGGGCACCAGATGAACGAGCCGAGTTCGTTCTTCCTCCTGGCCGCCTGGATGACCAACGCCCCGGCGGCGCACCCCTTGCGGGCGATGTTCGATATCACCCTGGACAGCGATGCCCCGAGCAGCTGCCTCCCTTCGATCCTCGGGGCGGTCGACAGCATGATTGGCACCCGGTCCATGTCCAGCAGCCCCTCGGACGAGCGGCGCCTACAGCGTCTCGGGTAGGGCCACCACCAGTCGGCTCGAATGAAAGCGAGAGATCGCACCGAAAGGGACGTGGATCGTTGCCGGGAAGCTTCAAGATCAAGTTAGGATGTGGTTGATCGTTGAGGGCTGGAGGTGCCACCCTCATGAGGTGGGGGGAGTATTATGCTGAGTATTTCACGTTGGGTTCGCCGGGTGTGTGGTGTAGTTATGGCGGTGGCTGCCATAACTGTATTCCTTCCGGCTTCGTCAGCGTCCGCGAGCTGGACCGTTGAAACACTGTATGCCTCACACAGTTCGAAATGTCTTGAGATTGCCGACTGGCGTAGCGACAATGGCGCTCCTGCTCGGCAGTGGAACTGTGGTGGCGGGGGGCAGGCAAATCAGGCCTGGGTTTTCACTTATGTAGGTGATTCCGCGAATCATGTTGTGACTCTGCGGAACGTAAACAGTGGCAAGTGTCTTGAGATTGCCGACTGGCGTAGCGACGATGGCGCTCCTGCTCGGCAGTGGGATTGTACGGGTGGGGCGAACCAGCAGTTCTATCTCTGGCCGAACCCCAAGGGATCTGGGTATGCCCTCCTTGCGCAACACACTGACAAGTGCCTTGAAGTTGCCGACTGGAGTCAGGCTAATGGGGCTGAGGTAAGGCAGTGGACGTGTGGCGCGGGTCCGCAGTGGAACCAGCTTTGGCAGACCCAGTAGCCCTGACGGACAGGTGGGTGATGGTAGGCGACTCTCTGACCCCGCATAAAACCTGATGCGAGGCGAAGGGTGGTTCCGGACCAGGCTGCCCGCATAGCGGGCTGGCCCTGGAGGCAGAGCCGGAAGAGCCGGGGTGGGGGGAGCGAAGCGGACCCCACCCCAACGGGCCGGAGGCCCGGACCCCGTGAAACTGGGTCACCCTGGCCCGCGTAGCGGGCCGTTCGGGGTGTAGCGAAGCGAAACCCCGAACCTGTCCGGAGTGAAGAGTAGGTGGGGGAGCGGAGCGAGACCCGTCCCATCGGGCCGGAGGCCCGGACCCCGTGAAACGGGGTCACTTCCCGCGCGAAGTGCGGGAGCCTGGGCCGCGCACCGGCTCCGCTCTGGTGGAGCGCAGCGGAACCAGAGTCAGTCCGGAGCGTAGGACATCCCTACAGCTGCTCGCCGCCGGTGTGACCGGGCATCGGTGTAGTGACTGTGCCGGGCATTGGACCTGGGGGTGTTCAGTTTGACTGGTCCTGCTGTCGGCTGGATTGGTTGGAGGTGCTGGGTCGTGGCCCCTCGGGTTGATGTTGCCTGGCTCGGCCTTGAGGGTGTGAACTGCGGTTTTCGCAGGTTGGGTGAATTCCGCCGTTGTGCTCAGTTGTGTTGGATTTCTGTGCAGGTGTACTGGGCGCCCTAAAAGAGCATTCGTCGTCATCTGCTGCACGCAGCGGCTCATGCTTCAGATGGCTGCTGGCTGCGTGGGCGTCCTGAGATGGTGTGGTGGTGAACGCACACCGTCGATTGAGTGAGCACCCCAAGCGAGCTGCTCTTGATCCGTCCGCGACGACGTTTCAGTCCATAGCTGAGACCGAGTGGCCTTCGGTCGTGTCTCTCTGGGGACCACGTGCTATCGAGAACGCCATCGCCCAGTGTCCGCTGCCGGGCGGCACGATGACTCCGTTGGAGGCAGGCCAGTACTTCACGTCCGTACGCGAGGCCCTGGAGGCGGATCTGTGTGCTCTGGCGCAGTCGTACTCGCCCGTGCAGTGGTTGTGGTACCTACGCCGTCTGCCTGATCTCTTCGATGGCGCCCTGGCCACAACCGGCCCGTACGACCGGGGTCTGATGGAGATCATGGCGGCCACCAGCCGTAAGACCTGCCCGGGTCTTCCTCGTGAGCAGCAGCAGATCGCGTTCCCGGTCACCGATGGCGTCGTACGCCGGGTTCTGCGCTTTGCGGCAACGACGGTTGTCCTCAGCGATGTCCACTCCCGGCTGCGCCAAGCAGGCAAGGGAATGTCCTTCGAGCCAGCTGGCGCCCTGCTGCCTGCGCATCTTCCCGATCGGGCATTGAGTGACGCGATCGCGCTATATGACCAGCGGGTGGCCGAGCACGGTGCCGGCTTGCTTGCCCCGGGTACAAGGGTCCTGTCTGGCGATCACCGAGACGGGGACCCGCTCCTGGCCCTCGTCGCCCGCAGTCTGCCTGCCTGGCAAGGAGTTCCTTCATGGCAGGGCGTTCCTCGTGACAAGAAGCCGATCACGGTCTGGGGCCGCTATGTCCCTGACGGTTTGTCTCTCGGGAATCTGCGTGCGCTATTGGCACTCACCAACCGCCATCCTGGGCAGTGGTGGCAGCCCCAGCTTCCAGCTCTCGTCGCGTTGCTCCAGGCACTCATCATTTACATGAATGCCTACACCTCCAACGGGTGGATCAGCCTGTCCCGCTACGGCTACGTGTCCCTACGACGGAACATCCTGACCGACATGCTCACTCGTGCTCTGCCGATGCTGCGAGAGGATCTCGATGCCTGGTTCCCAACCCAGCCCCTGAGCGACGCGGATCAGGTGCTGGAGCTGCTGGAGGGCCTGTCGGGCACCATTTGGCCACTGACCCCATCGCCAGTCTTGTACCAGGCAGGCGAGGACGTGCTGGTGGACTTCGACGCAGCAACCCGCCATCTACTGCGCCTGTGCACGATTGCTCCGCC
This sequence comes from Streptomyces sp. NPDC059443, assembly GCF_042750105.1. Lineage (NCBI taxonomy): Bacteria > Bacillati > Actinomycetota > Actinomycetes > Kitasatosporales > Streptomycetaceae > Streptomyces > Streptomyces sp. NPDC059443. The sequence continues at coordinate 160,480 of NZ_JBHYVM010000013.1, forward strand.
TGGGCAGGGCCCTGTCGTCAACATCCGCGGTGACCATTTTGAGGAGACGGTGCAGGACCTCATCAACGAGTCTCCATGGTGTCCCTCACCCAGAGTTCCACTCCGAGGACTCAAGCCCAAACTGATTGGTGGGTCCGCTTTCACTGACCTGGACGCCGTTGGCGATTGGGGCGACACCCTGCTGATCGTCTCGTGCAAGAGCCGCCCCTACACCGAGACGTACGACGCTGGGGATCACAGTGCTGTCCGTAGTGTCAGCACCCTCGTGGAGGGCGCAGTAGGCAAGTGGCAGACGGTTTTGAGCAAGCTTCGGGAGAATCCCCAGGGAGCCAACTACGACGTGCGGGGCTACCGTCGAATCCTTGGCGTGGTGTGCCTTCCCCACGTTCCCTACACGCCCCTGGGCTCATCGACCGAGGTCATCGATATCAGCCCAAGCGGGGTCTCGCTGCGGATGTCCAACAGTTACGAAGAGCTGTACAGGTGGCTCCATGGGTATGCAACGCCAGCGCGGCAATAGAGCTTGGCGTGTCTTTGACCTGCCATGAGGCTGCGGTACGGGTCTTTGCTCAGCAGGTGTGGGCGTGGATCCATTGCCAGAGGAGGTCGTCTGGTGCGGGGGTGAGGCGGGCGAGGCCGAGGTTGTGGGCGGTGTGGCCGAGGAATGCCTTCCGCGTCTTTTGGCGCGCGGTGGGGTCAAGGTGGTGGGGGAGTCGGGTGTGGGCGAGGTGGCGGGCGAGGGCGACGGTTTCGGGGTAGGTGACCGTGTCGCGTCCGGCCAGGGCCCAGGACCGGCCGGCGGCGGGTGGCGGGTTGGTGCGGGCGAGGCGGGCGAGGCGGGTGTGCCAGCGGTGGGTGAGGTGTTGCTGGTGGTCGTACCAGTCGGTTGTGATCGCTGAGGCCCAGATCCAGGCCACGAGAGCATTGGGTCGGCGCTGGAGCCGTCGGTGGTTATGGTGGGCGGCCGTGAGTTCGGGCAGCGCACTGGTGTTGAGGGTGTGGGGTTCCTGGCGCGGGGTGAACCACTGGTGGTGGCGTGGGCAAAGACGCTGGTACTCGGGGTAGAAGGCCCATGCCTGGCTGCTGGTCCCGTGTGTACGGCGCAGAGTGCACTCCCGACAGGTCCGGGTGGGCTGTGAGGCGTACTCGAGGGTGTGCCAGCGGGCCGTGGGCAAGTGCGCGGTGTCAGGGCTGGCGTGCTTCTTGTGGAGCAGGAGCCTGTCCTGCGGGAGGTGCTGGTGGGGGATACGGGTGAAGGCGGCGAGGCGGTGGAGGGCGGTAGGGGAGAGGGCGATCTCGCCGGCTCCGGGCATGCGGTCCGGATGGCCGTGGACGCGGACGCCAATCCCTTCGAGGAGCTGACGCGCGCCCAGTTGATAGCAGGTGGCGAGGCGGTGGAGGTAGGACGCGGTGGATTCGTGGGGGAGCGGTCTGACGCGTAGAGCGCCCGACGCTGGCGGCGGTGCCTGTCCCGGCGTTGCGGAGACTGTTGTCATTGCGGGCTCCGGCGGGAGGAGGGCTGCCCTCGTTCCGGCGCACCGGGTTGGGCGCGGCGTTGGCGAGCGCGGTGTGGGGATGCCGGCCGGTGGTGTTCTTCGGCGATGTGGTCGAGGACGACGGCGTCCAGGCTGGCTTTGGTGATGCGTTCGGTGCCGTTGAGGATCGCTGTGATGGCGGCCTGGCGCAGGAGCCGGGCGAGGCTCCCGATGCGTCCACCGGTCCGCGCGTGGAGGTACGGCGCCAGGCGCACCAGGCTTCCGGGCCGGTGTCCGCTCAGGTCCAGGCAAGGTTCCATGGCCGCGACGAGGTCGCGGAACGGTTGGCTGGTGCCGCGACGGGCGGGAATGATGTCGCAGTCGATGAGGGTGGTACGGCCGGCGAGCTGCACACCTCCCGTCCCGGTGAACAGAGGCGTGGTGGTGACATCGATGCCGGCGTAGACGAACGTCGCGGCGATACGTTCGGTGAGGTCTTTGAGGAGGTCAATGGCTTCGGCGCCGGTAGTGGTGCGGGGGTTGAGCCGATGGATCTCGTCGATCATGATGAGTTGGACGCCTGCTCTGGTGTAGGTATCGCAGACCGCGCTCATGATCTGTGCCTGAGTCATGCGGGTGGTAATCGGGATACCGAGGAAGCGGGCGAACTCCCCAACCAGGGTCTTCGCGCTCGCCCCGGGCGGGACAAGGATGTAAGCCACGGGTAGCCGGTCGCGGATACCGGTACGGGCCATCTCGGCGAGGTGGCAGGTCCTCCCGACCTGCAGGAGCGCGGTGGTTTTCCCGGTGGTCGGGGGACCGGTGACGATCAGACAGGGACGGGCGTTCGCCTCCTGATGACGACTCAGGACCATCAGGATCCGCACAGTCTGGGAGATCGACTCGATGGCCGGGGTGCGTACGGTGACGAACTGGGAGTGGTAGGCGAGATGCTCTTCCACGCTGCGCGGCGCTGCTCCCGGGGTGGGAGGCGCAGGAGGCGGGGTGTCGACGAACCGCTGCCAGCCCTGCCAAGTCGCCGGTGACGGATGGCCGACGGTATAGGTGTCCTGTGCCGGTTAGGGGTTCACCACTGTTCGGCCTCCCGCTGCGCGTCGTAGACGCCGAACCCGCCGGCTGCCGCGGCCTGGGTCCAGTCTTGGTCCTCTGCGCTGTCGTCAGCCTCGTCGAGGTCGTCCAGGCTTTCCGCGTCGGTGCTGGCGGGTGCAGAGTCGGCGGCCTGGCGCTCTGGGTGCCTGCCGTCTTCTGGACCCTCCGGGTGGTCCGGCACGGGTGTAATGACACCCTCAAGGGTGGCTGGCCGAGCAGGGACGTCGGCGTTGCTCTGGCTACTGCCCGCACTTGTCTTCACGCCCGCTTCCGAGCGGGAGTCTGATCCGGTGCGGGCGCGCGTGAGAATGTCGCTGAGTGCTTCGGCGAGATCGGCCTCGTACTGCTCGGTGTCACCTCGTCGCCCGACCTCCACCTTCAGGTGCTGCCAGGTGTGGTCGCTGAACGGCTGATCGACGTAGTCGTGGTGGATCCAGGGGATCTCGCAGAGTTCTCCGTCCGGGAGGCGGACCCAGACCTGCCGTGCGTCGTGAGGGTTGTGGTGGACTTCCCATTTCCCGCCGCGTGCCTGGACACCGGAGGAATGCCCACGGTGCGGGTTCAGGACGCCGGCGTCGTAGGTGCGGTGGTCGATACGGATACCGCGGTCAGTGATCTGCTGCCAGCGTGTGGGCAGCAGCTCGACGTAGTCGCGCCCGGTCAGCGGGACGGGGAGGTATCCGCATGCCTCGATGAGCGCGGCCCACATCTCGTTCGGTGACAACGAGGCCTTGGCCATCATCGGATGCCGTAACCCGTCATGAGGCCGGGGCTGCCAGCCAAATTTACCGACCGCAGGAGCTCGGATACCGGCTCTGAACTGCGACGATTCATAGACTACATGTCCGTGACGGTGCCTCACGCACTTCTGGTGTCGCCCGATGGGATGGTTCTCGAGTTCGTCGGCTGAGATGGTCCTGGAGCCCGTCCCGGTCCAACAACCAGTCCGACCCGGTTCAGCAGGAACGCAGTTCGATCTGCTCGCGTGTAGCCGCCCAGACGCCCTCGAACTCCTCGACTGACAGCCACTGGGGTTCATGCCCTTCCCATTCCTGGAAGGGCAGCTCCGCGGTCAGCCCGTACTTGGCTTCGTACTCCGCGAGACGGCTGGTCTCCTGCGCGTGTAGCCACTCGTCGAGTGACGCCGCCGCCAGGGGCGTCCGGTCGGGTTCCTGGAGCTCGACCTGTCGGGTCACTTGTCCGTCGGCATCGAGTTCGAAGTAGAACCAAATGCCTTCTTCATCCCAGTAACAGCGGAGCCACTTCTTCACCCGACCACGATAAGTCGCGCCTGCGACAAGGGCTGACCCGGCTCCGCGCGTGCCAGCTTCCGAGGCTGGTCAAGGGTCTGAGGGCGCGTCGACTGCTCCGGCTGAGCGGAGCGCGCGGCCGAGGTCTCCGACGAGAATCCGCGGGTGGCGGCGCCACCACCACATGTCGTCGGGATCGAAACGGCTGATTGAGTGGAACTGGGACAGTGCCTGGCCGTCGTCGAAGGCGGTCGCTGCCCGGAAGCGGTCGTCGAGTTCCTGGATCCGCTGGTTCCAGGCCACGAGCACGTGCCCAGGCAGGAGAACCCACGCCTCGTGGAGCCAGTTCCGGCTGTAGAGGTCGTTGGTGTACTCGTCGATGAAGTCCTCGTAGCCGTTCTCGACGGTCCCGACGAGCGAGGCCCACTGGTCAACCATCTCTGTGACGGTGAACGCCTTGCGCCAGCCGCGCCCGTGCAGCACCTCGCCTGCGACTTGGTTGTCCTGGGGCTCCATGCTGGGGATGTTCGCATGACCCCGGCTGGTGCGGCTACTGGCTTTCCCCGGCTTCGAGACCGGGGGCTGTTCAGGTATCGCGCCCGATTTGACGCGTCCAGACCGGGAACGGCGGCGGCACGGCTTCCGCCCGGTCCTGGCCATCGGACTCGAATGATGTGAGTTCGGTCCACGGCACCGAGCCGGGATCACTGTCGTCGAGGAAGCTGGTGATGATCGGTTCGAGCGTCTCGGTCAGCACGTAGTTGCCACCGAACGGGAGCGATTCCGGGGGCTGGGAGGAAGTCGAACAGCGCAGTTGTCCGGCTTGCTCGTCGTGCCAGACGTAGAAGGTGGCGGACCCGTGCAGACCGAGGGCCCGGATGCGGTCACGCAACGCCCTCGCTGTGCTCTCGAAGGCGGCAGCCACCTCCTCCACGGACAGCGTCGCCCGCTCCTCGGCGTCGGCGCTGAGATGCCAGGTGTTGGTCTGCGACTCGGTCGCCTGGTTGCCCGGGTCCAGGACCAAGGGCTCGTCCGCGACCTCTGCGATGAACGTCAACAGCATCGGCCAAGTCTGCATTACCCCCGGTGGCCGCCCCGCCACGGGCGCGGCGGCCACCGGTCACGTCGGATCAGCCCGCCGGAGCCGCGATCTGGGCTTCAAGGTCGGCGACGCGGCGGTCCTGGAAGCGGAGGTTGGAGCGGGCTGCCTTGAGTCGTTCGTCGAGGGTGCGGTTGTCGGTGGTGAGCTGGCGGACGCGCTGCTTGAGGGTGGTGTTCTCGGTGGTGATCCGTTGGAGGGTTTCTTCTGTCCACTCGGCTTGCAAGTCGCGGACCTGGCCAAGGAGTTCACCGATTCGGATGCGCTGGGACTGGATCTCGGCGTGGGCGGCCTTGAGGGCTTCCTCGGCGTTCAGCGCGCGTTCACGCCAGGTCGCCTCGCGCTCGTCCTCCTGCTCGGCGAGGCTTCGGTGGCGGTGGTCGCCGGCCTCGGCCAGCGCTGCGGCGACAGCGGCTCTGGCTTCGGGGTTGTCGTAGAGGAAGGTGCGGGAGACGTCCGCGCGGCGGGCGACAGCGGCGACGCTGACCTGGGCCTTCTCCCGGCGGAGGCGGGTGATGGCCTCACGGACGCGTCCGAGCGCGGTCTGTGTCTTGCGGTGCCGAGCGGCGAGAGCCGCGGCGGTGCGGTCCCGGGGGATGGTGTTGGTGTTCATGCGACCTGCCCTGCCATGTCGTCCGCGCACTCCGAGCCGGCCTCGGCGAGGTCTGCCGCGCGGAACGCGGTGGACCAGATCCGCTGAAAGTAGTCCTGGGGTTTGCGCAGGTCCAGGGCAAGGGCGTCGTCGAGGAGGCCCAGTCCGGCGAGGGCTTTCTCAAGGCCGTCGATGGCGCGAGCGGTGGGCTCGAAGTAGCGGTGGAGGTAGTCGGCGGTGGTGTCGTCTGGGGCGCCTTCGGCCAGCAGCCGCTACTGCTCGCGCTTGCGCCGCCAGTAGAGGAGGTCGGCGCCGGAGAGAACGAACTTGTCGCAGTTGTGGCAGTCGAGGTTCCACGGGCAGGCGCCGCCGTCGACGACGGGTTGGAAGGTGCAGAAGCCGCCCTTGGCCGGGGTGCTGCGGCGGGACAGGTCGACGGCGATGGCCTGGGCCTGCTCGCGGGTGAGCGGCGTCGTCGGTTCGGTGAGGAGTTCGCCGGGGCTGGCGGTGCCGGGGCCAGCGACCCAGACGTGCTGCAGGACGTCCTCCAGGTCGGACTGGGTCAGGTGGATGTAGTGCTCGGCCATCCGCTCGGAGACGTGGCCGAGGTAGCGGCGGACGTGGGTCAAGGTCGCGCCGGCCCGCAGCAGGCTGGTCGCCAGCGAGTGGCGGGCCTGGTGGGGAACCCCGCGGCCGATGTCGAGGTCGTCGATCCAGGGCTTGAAGCCCTTGTGGAACCACTTGTAGCTCAGCGGCTGACGTCCGTCGCGGTTGCGGATGTTGGTGGGGAACAGCGCCATGTGGGCGCGTTCCTCGACGTCGGGCGGCCGGTTGTTCCGGGCCTCGAACAAGGTCAGGGTCTTGTGCTGGCGGACTTCCAAGAGCTGGTGGACGCGCTCGGGGATCCGCAGGGCCTGGTCGTAGTTGCCGACTTTGGTCTGGTCGTGCCAGAGCATCGGCAGCCCGCCGTAGCGGCCGAGGCAGTCAAGGCGGAGATGGAGGACCTCGCCGCAGCGGCGGCCGGTGACGAGGATGGTCTCCCAGGCGTCCTCAAGCCGCGGTCGAACGGGTCGTGGGTCTCGGCGAGCCGGCTCAGGTTGGTCTCATCGGCGAGCGCGCGGGCGACACTGTCGGCGAACGGCTGCCGAGAGCGGCTGATCATCCGCCCCGGGGCAGGCATGGCCGCGATGAAGGCCCGGTCCAGGCCGAGGCGTTCGGCCTCCCCCGACTCCAGTGCGCCGCGCAGGAGCCGCCGTGTGCGGTGGAAGACGCGCTGTCGGGTGTTGGCGGTCACGATCGACGGCTTGCCGTGGACGCCTCTGGCCGCCAGCGAGACGAGGCCGTCCCGCTCGCGTTGCCGCTGGTCGGCGACGAACTGGTGCATGTGGTCGGCCGTCAGAGCCCGCGGGTCGTGGCCGCCGGCGGGAGCGTGGAGTTCCAGGAAGGTGCTCAGCTCCAGACCGGCTCGGCGCATGTCGTCGAAGGTGCCTCCACTGCGCGGGCAGCTGGGAGAACGCAGGATCGCGACCAAGTGGTCCCAGATCAGGTCGCGCAGCCATCGCTGGGAGACGCCGGTGAGGTCCATGTGGACCGAGCGGCCGGTCAGTTTCCGCCCGAAGTGCTCGGTGAGGATGTATCCGAGCTCGCGCGTCTCGGTCGGCGTCACGTAGAGGGGTTGCAGCCAGTCGGTCACGGCCCGGGCAATGTGGACTGCCTCGCGGCTGACCGCCTTCTGCAGAAGCCGTTCCTCCTCGGGACCCGTGTCCGTCAGCGACCGCAGGCCGTGCTCGCGGGCGAAGTTTGCCAGGCCTTGCCAGGTGACCAGTTCCCAGCGGCCGTGCGCCTTCTGGGTATAGGCGAACATGCCCCACTTGATCTCGGCCCGCAGCAGCGGATGTAGGCCCCGGAGGTTGACCTGCGCGGGGCGGAGCACGGCCGGGGCGGTCGCGCACCAGCGCTGGAAGGCGTGCCTGTCCTGGTAGCTGACCGGCGCGACCAGCCCTCGGCGCCCGTAGCGGGTGCCCCACTGCGACGGCAGGGCCGCTCCACCAGGTCTGCCGTCCCTGCGGTAGCGGCGCTCGTGCCGGAAACACAGCCCGAGCGGGGAGTCCGCCAGTTCCGGGCAGACCTGGACCCGGCAACTGCCGAAGTCGGGCAGCGCGTGCTGATCGAGGAGCCAGGCGTCGAAGTCGGCGTCGCCGCTGCGGCGGCCGCGATGGTTGTACCAACGGAACTCGTGGTAGTGGCAGAGCTCCAGCGTGCGGTGACGGGAGGGACGCCCCGGGCAGATCTGGCAGGAGCGTTGCTCGACCCCCTCCCCGGGGCCGGCGGGCGGCGCGGTGCGGAGGAACTCGGCTCGTGCTCCTCCCCGGTCGCGGTGCTCGCGCCAGAGCATCTCGTGGGTTGAGCACAGGTCGCCGTGCCCCATCGTGGACCTCTCGCACTCCGCCGCCAGGCAGTTCCACCGGTAGACCGGGTGGTTCGGCGGGACCTTGACGATGTCGGGGCGGAACAGCTGGTCGAACGATGGGGTGCTGATCAACGCGGTCAGGGCTTCCAGCCGGTCCCGGCCGGTGCGGGTGTCCTGCTGCGGCAACAGGGTCGTCACGGTCACTTCGGCTCACCCCGGACAGTGCGCAGGGCCGCATCAAAGGCGGGATCGTGGATGTCGACGTGACCGTAGACCTCGTCGACCGTGGCGGCCGAGGCCCAGCCGCCGGCGTCGCGGGCAATCAGCAGGTTGCCGTCCGATGCGTCGAGAACCGCGCTGGTGAAGTTGTGGCGGAAGGCATGGGGTTTCACCAGGCCCAGGCCGGAGCGTTTCCCGGCGCGGCCGAGCATCCGGCGGGCCCCGACCGGTGCCCACGGCTGCCCGGTCCCGGGGCCGTGGAGCTGGACCAGGAGCATTCCGTGCCCGGCGTCACCGCGCGGATACTCACCGCCGGTGAGGTACTCGAAGTAGGTGTGCACCATCGCCGGGCTGACCCGCTTGATCAGCCCGCCGGTCACCGTGCCGTGCTCGATGCGCCAGGGGTGCTTGGTCTTCGCCTCGGCTCGGTTCGGGTTGTCCGGCCGGTGGCAGACGTGTAGGTGAGGGCTGCGGAACTCGCCGCAGGCTGAGTTCTCGCGCAGGTGCAGGTCCACCAGGTGCAACCCGCAGAGTTCGCCGATCCGCAGGCCGCCGTCGGCCAGCCAGGTCACCAGCAGCCGGTCCCGGGCCGAGTTCACCGTCTCCAGCAGTCGCTCGCGGGCGCCGTCCGGCAGCATCTTCGGGTGCCGGCGGTGCGGTCCCTTCGGCGCGAGCGGGTTCGCTGGCATGGCCGTCTTCACGTGCCCCAGGAGCGAGCGGTGACGGTCCACCCGTGACGGCAGCCGAGTGCCGTCGAGCTTCTCCCCGAGCCCGACGTTGACGCCGAGGGACGCTTGGTGCAGGTAGAAGCCCTTCACGCAGGAGGCCGCCGCCGACAGGGCGGACCGGCCGTAGGGGCGCTTGCCCACTCGCCACGGCTCCCCGAGCGGCATGCGGACCTCGGCCCCGACCATGCCCATGTACCGTTCCAGGTCCCTTAGTTGAACCGTGCTGAACGCCAGGCACTCACGCTCCAGCCAGCGCAGATGGTCCACCAGCAGATACGCGTAGGTCCGCTGCGTGCCCAAGCCGTCGTGCTGCCGCAGGAACCTGTCCACCTCAACGTGAACCGTGCCCTCGGGCCACAGGATCGTCCAGGACTTCCGCCCGCCCTTCCGCTCGATCTGCTGGACCCTCAAGTCCCCGATGATGACGTGCCGTGCCACTCGTCCTCCGTACCGACTCCGGAACATGACGGACGTCCCGGTCCCGGTCGGTAAACGAACCCGCGACGTCCACGTCACAGGCCCAGACGGACATCACGGGCAGCACAACTCACGGTCGGTAAATCCTGCGGCGATCCACTCATCCAGCAGGTCCTGCAACTGCGGCACAGTCCAGCATGCTTCGCTCTCCACGTCGCGGCCGCGCTGGACGACGTTGGAACCGGTGTAGCCGGCCACGTACTGGCAGAACAGGGTGTTGATCGAGGCGAAAGTCCGCTCGACGGGTCCCTTGGCCGCGGGCTGGCGCGGCGGTGCGGGCTACACGCTCACCCCGAGCGTCTCGCACGCGGCGAGGAACGCCGCCGACACGAACACCTTCCCCCGGTCGACGACGACGGTCTCGGGGACGATGACCGGCCGGGCGGCAGCATGCTCCAGGCGTGCGTCGGCGTCCAGGAGCCGCTCGTAGGGGACGCTCGCCTGCGCGAGTTCCAGGCAGGCAGGCCAGTTGGGACGCATCGGATGCGGGACGGCCATCTCGGCGAGCAGCAGCGCGGCGTCGACGGCCTTCGTCCCTTCTGGCCGCAGGACGGCGGCCACGATGCTGCGGGTGGCGACATCCAGCGCGATCGTCAGCTCGGGCCGCCCGGTGAAACCGCGGTCGGAGACGGCCATGACGTCGAGGCGCGTCGTATCCAGCATCACCTGCTCACCGGGCCGCAGCACAGCGGTCGGAGTGAAGGGACGGGCCGGGCTGGACGCGGTCCGCGCGGGACGTCCCGGCATCTCCCTCGCGTCAGCCAGACCCCGTACGAGCCGGTTGAACGTGGACACCGGCGGCAACTTCACCATGCCGGCACCATGAGTCTCGGTGAGGACCTGCCGGGTCATCTCCCGCAGGCCGGTGAGCGTGCCCCGGGAACGGCCGCGCTGACGCCGCAGCGCCTCCAACACCGCCACGACCACCTTCTCATCAGCGCGCCCGGTCCGCGTCGACGGCTTCGTGGAGCGGTGATCCACCAGACCCCACAACCCCTGCCGCCGATAGCGGGAGCGCATTCTGCGCACAGTCGGCACGCTCACACCTGCCCAGCCCAGCCCAGCGAAGCCAGCTCACTGGCTTTGGCCTCCACCCGCTCGCCCATCGGACGCTCCAGCGCGTACTCCGGCCGCGGTACCCCCGAACTGTCCGGTCCGCCAGGCAGCCCGCACTCGATCTCCTGAAGGTGCCGCTGCCATGCCAGGGCCCGTTCCTGCTCCCGTAGAGGCACCGTTTCGAACAACCCCACTGCGGAACCTCTGCCGCGGGCCGGGCGCCCACCACCGCGAAATCGGCAGCCGCGCACAGGTAGCCGGCCAGCAGCGAAGCGACCTCGCCTCCTTCGGCGACCAGCCTGACAACCTGGCCCTCGATACCCGCCACCTGCCAGGTGCGGCCCTCGAAGACCACGTGCCCGCCCACCGCGACCACCGGCCGCCGTACCGAATTGAGGCTCACCGCTCCACCCCATCCGCCACGCAGTCACGGCTGCCCAGGCTGGCGACGACCCGCTCGTGCAACGGCCGCGACAGCGGCACGGACAGGCGCCCCGACCACAGGGCATGGAAAACAGCCGGCCACATGACGAGAGGGTCACCCATGGCCCGGACTCCCTCGATAAGTGGCCGCGGCGCCCGGAAGGAATTCTCCACCAGCGCCATCCGGGCCGGACCGCCACTGTTTCGGGGATGGCGGTAGCCGGCCAGCCAACGGACATTGCCTGCCAGCGCCCGACCGACGGGCTCCAACCGCCGGTAGGCCCAGCCGACCTCCGCGCACGCGGCACTGACGTGCACTGCGGACAGGCGGGCACGCTCCCCGCCAGCATCAGCAACCGCAGGGCAGTCCGCCAGCAGCCCTGTCCCGTCGCTGTACCGGACGAAGAGCTGCGGTACCCAGGACCGCACCGCGCCCTGCTCATCGCGCCGCACCAGCCGCACCGGACGGCCCGCCAGCCCACTCACCCGAGGATCACGGTCGAGAGCATCAGCTGCAGGACCATGGCCGCCGACCCGTGCGCCACATGACGCCCGCTCGTCGACGACCACCACCCCGGACCCCACCGCTTACCCGGCACGACGGGAAACGCCGAGACCGGCAACAGCTCCTCGAACCGCACCGACGCAGCAGCCTTAAACCACGGCAGCTGCCGCACGTGCCCCGACCAGTCCGCGAAAGCTGCCTCATAGCCCGGGCTCGCCAGGCTCACTGCTCCTTGACCACTCATACGGCTAGCCAAGTACGTGAGCCGTGCGCAGAAACACCGGTCCTGAAAGGGCGTCACGCAAACGAATGGACTCCCACCCAAGCCCGGGACATGGCCCTGGATCCCTGCTAAGCAACGCTGACCGGCACCTTGCGACAGGCTGACCAGAAGCTGGAACGCGCCCTGAAGTCTGGCCCGTCGCTGTGAACGACGTGGCCCCCCAGCGCATCACTCAATCCACACTCCGCGCACGTACGGCCAGCTCCTCCAGGACACCAGCGGGGATCCTTCCCCAATCGCCCACGGATGATGGCGGAACGCCTGCCTGGAGGGCCGCCTCCGCGACGTCCAGCAGCGCCCGGTTCACCAGTTCGCCGCCCTCCGCCAAGACACTCAGCAGGGCACGGCTGGACTCAGCGACGGGACGGCTGCCGTGCACGTCGATGTCGGCCAGGAGTTGTCCCACCTCGCGGATCAGGCACTGGATACGGGCACGATCGGCTTCTGGGACAGCCGCGCGCCAGCTGATGGTCCCGGTCTCCCGCTCGGCTAGGCGGCGGAGCTGCGCCCCCACTGAGGAGGGCTGGTGTTCCCGTTTCACCCGCCACGGGTCCCGCCCGTAGCCGCTGGGGTCACCGGTGCCTCGATGCTGGCGGATCACTGCGCCCATCCAGCCGGCCACAAGCGGCCCGCCGTGGTCCAGCGCCGCCAACGGCCCCAGCCACGGCCGCTCCAATCGCGCGCCCAGCTCTCGGAAGAAGGCGCCACCCGGAGAGGGGGCACGGATTCGTTCACGCCCGCTGTCGGCCCACGCCAGCTCCTCCATAGCCGGATCGGACAACGCGTCCGCCACAGCCACCACCTCAGGGAAGACCGCCGCGTCTCGGGCAACGGCCCGCCACCACCAGAACCGCGGCCCGGCGTCCCCGCCCGCCAACCGATGCAGCCGGGTCGGCCAGATTTGCTCCTGGTCCCAGTCAAGAGCCTTCTCCCACCACCAGCAGACCACAGCCCGAGCGAGGCCGAAAACCTTGGCGGGCTCCACTCCAGCTCGACGGGCACGACGATCCACGCCCGCCCATCGCTGCTGTGCCGCGAGGACTTCGGGAGTTCCTCGCAGGTCGAGCTTTTCCATGCCATGCTCTGCGTCCGCATCCAGCCCCCATCGGCCATGCCGCAAGCACACCCGATCCCAGCGTTCGGCGTAGCGGACCGCCCGTACGGCCTCCCAGGAACGCCGGGCAGTACACAGTCGACAGCCGAAGGCCACCGGCCTCACGACGGCACCCCCGACACGCAAGAGAGCCTGTGGAATCCCATCCGTCCCCTGGTCCTCCCACTGCCCCCAGGACGGCAAAGCTCGTCGGAGAATCTCTTGATCTACCCCGCACAAGCCTGCCACCACCTTCTGTCCCTCTGTATCGAGCAGCACTGCCACTGCCCCATCACCCAGCGGGGATCCAGGCCGTAGCGCGTGGCTGCCCGGCACACCAGCGACCAGGTCGTTTCTCCGGGGAGTGGAGCAACGCGAAAGATCCCTACGCGCGGATGAATGTCTTGCGCGATCATGGCCATCCGTCGCTCCACGATGTGATCCCCCGTGCATGGTGTCCCGCGGGGACGAAGGCTGCTTGCTCATCTGGTCTGGCACACGGCAGGTACGCGAGCAGGGGAGCGGGAAGAAATACCTCAAACGGGGCCGCCATGCGCTATCCCCATGGAGACGTGAGCTGGCGTGGTGACGCCTCTGCCACGTGACCTGCGAGGGCGGAGGCTCGTTAGGTCGGCGTGCCGCGGCGTGGTCCGGGTGCGCGTACGACGGGCAGGTCGTTGCGTTGTTCGTCGCCGGTGAGTGCGTCTGCGGGCAGGCTGCGGTAGTGGTGCAGGAGGGCGGACACCTGCTCGGGTGCGACATCGACGGCTGCTACGAGTGCTGCCAGTAGTTCGGCGCGGGAGGTACGTTCGCCGGCTGCTGCAGCCGCGCGGACCAGGATGTTCAGCCTGCGGTCGACGTCCTCGGGCCAGAGCACGGAAGTCGTGCAGCGTTGCTGCTGCCACAGCAACTCCATGGCTCCTCCTCGGTGACAGCGGGTATACAACGAATATATATTGCGTGCATGGTGATGTTGGTGCAAGACCGTCAGGCTCCCGCACGGCTCGGCCCCGCAGTGATTCCAGTGCGGGTGGGTGGCCGGGATCTACAGCCGACACCGGTCTTCGACACGTACTGGCGCTTTGCCGCCGCGCGGCAGGCCGTCTATGAGGCCCGCCTGGCGGGGAAGGCCCAGCCGTGGACTGACGACCCGATTCTGATGCGGCACCGTTTCACCAACTGCTATCGCGCCGCTGACCGTGTCAGCCAGTTCTTGATCAGTGACGTCATCTACGAGGGCGACCAAGAGTGGGAGGAAGTCTTCTTCCGTACTCTGCTGCTCAAGATCTTCAACAAGGAGTCCACCTGGCGGCTGCTGTCTGACGCGCTGGGGGAGCTGCGCTGGGACGGATATGACTACCGCGCCTATGACGATGTGCTGTCACGCACGTTCGCGGCGGGGGAGCGGCTGTACTCGGCTGCCTACATCGTGCCTCCGCCGCAGCTTGGCGAGGAGCGCAAGCACCGCAACCATCTGCGGCTGCTGGAGATGATGATGACCTCCGATGCTCCGCAGAAGGTCGTTGCCGCACCGACCCTGAGGGATGCCTACGAGGTCCTGCTGAGCTATCCGGCCCTCGGCCCGTTCCTGGCTTACCAGTTCGTGATCGACCTGAACTATGCGGCCGAGATGCCGTTCTCGGAGATGGACTTCGTGGTGGCCGGCCCTGGTGCACGGGACGGCATCCGCAAGTGCTTCGGTCCGAGAGCCGATGGCATCGAGTCGGACGTTATCCGGTACATGGCCGAGACCCAGGACGAGCACTTCGCCCGCCTGGGTCTGGTCTTCCCCGGACTGCGAGGACGGCCTCTGCAGCTGATCGACTGCCAGAACCTGTTCTGTGAGGTCGACAAATACGCGCGCGTTGCTCACCCGGATGTCGCAGGCATCAGCGGGCGCAGCCGTATCAAGCAGACCTACCGCGCTACGACGGCACCGGTGCCGGCCTGGTTCCCGCCGAAGTGGGGAATCAACGACGTGGTCCGCTGAGGCTGTCTATGCAGCCATCGGCGTGGTGCCGCTCAGCAGTGGGCGAAGGGCAGCGATGGGTCCGTCCAGGTGGGCGTGCCCGGCGATGACCGTCAGAGTGCCAGGTGTCAGTCCTGCTTGGTTGGCGATGTAGGCCAGGAGCCGGCCGAGGCCCAGGTAGTTGCCGTAGGCGCGTTCGAACATGTAGTGGCTGCGATACAGCGCTGCGCCATGGACCTTGCCGTCGCGGTCTAGCTGGAAGGAGCAGTGGCTCAGACAGGGGAAACCCCGGTACAGGTTGTCGCGGTCGGCGGCGTGGACGAGTGCCTCGGCGGGCACTTCGCCGTCGGAGGGGTGCGCCAGGTCGGCCTCGTACGCGGCCGTCATCGGCCCCTTGGAAGACGCCTGTTTACGGAGCCGGCCGATGATGTTGCCAATCTGGTCAATCTGGCCCTTCTCCGTGCCCGGGTAGGAAACGAGTCGGCCGAAGTAGGTGCCGTGAGCATTGCCCGGGTACCGCCTCAGCCTCGGATATGCCGCCCGATACCGGGCTACCAGGCTGGCATGGTCAGCAGCCTGGGCTGCGAGCGCAGCGGGGAAGATCGTACTGGCGACGGTTTCGATAGGCTGGTGCTTCTTGGCGGTACGCAGCCGGTCCAGGTCATCTCGGAAGCTGATGTCGTCGGAGGCCGGGTTGGTTATGCGTACGACAGTGTGCAGGCCAGTGCGGGTCGGGTTGTCTTTGCGGTCGAGGGCGTTGCAGGCGGCGATCCAGGCGCGAGTGACATCACGGCCTGTGACATCGAAGCTGATCATGAGACCTCCTGGCATGGCAAGGGGATGAAGCGCGGTCCAGCGGGGGCCGTGCGTGTCAGTCAGGCCATACGTCGTCCACACCGGCGCGGGGTGAGTCCCGGATGACTTCCAGCTGTAGTGGCTCGTCCTGGCCGGGCACTGAGACCTGTAGGACAACAGATCCATCGAGTTCCTCGCTCACCACGGCCGCTTCGCCGGCAGCAGGGGGAGCCCCCGTTGTCCAGAGAGCAAGACCTTTGGGCAACGAGGTGAAGCCGGCGCCGTCGATACGGACGAGGAGGACGTCACCGACATCTGCGTGCAGTTGCTGAAGATGAGAGCCAGCGGTGATCACATGGACATGCGTGTTCGCAGGCAGGGCGGCACCGCCGGTCAAAGTGTGGCGGAGAGCAGCTGGGGCGATCTTTACCCAGCGGCTTGCCCGGCCTTCGTCTAGCAGCCGGAGATGTTGTAGGTGCCGCACAGTGCCCGCGTACGACGTACCCAGATCCCTGGCTAGTCGGTACACCTGCTCTGGACTGGTCGGGGGCCCCTGACTGATCCGCTCGAGTCCGAGCAGCACTGCTGGGCGGGGCATGAGGAACCATGCGGCGAAGGCTTCCGCGGTCTTCTCGTGATCCGGCCAGCTGCCGTTGCCCCACCGGAGCAACGGGCTGAGGTTGTCGTCGGCTGAGGTGCCGTGAAGAAGACGATGGTGCCCTAGTTCGTGGGCAGCTGTATGCCGCTGGGTGACGATGTCGAGGTCGGCGTTGAGGAGCACGGCTGGACCGTTGTCAGAGGGGGAGACGTAGACGCCAAACAGCCGTGGCATGGGCCGCGCCATGCCTACCACTCCAGCTACCTTCAACGCCTTGTGCATCGGCACGTACTGCGTCCGGTCAATGCCGAGATCACGGTGGGCTTGGACAGCAGCGATCCCGGCGATACGGTGCGCTGTTGCCCAGTTCACTGCTTGGTGTCCCGCCCGGCATCCTCCTGTTCGGCCGCGCGGCGAAGCGAGAGGTACTCAGCGAACTCCATCACGGTCTTCTGGTCTCCGTCGGTCAGCTGGGCCAGCGCCCGCGGTAGTCCGGCCAGGGCGTACTCGCCGGCATCCGCGTCCTTCTCATCGGCCAGAAGGTAGGCAACCGGCTGCCGGTACAGGCGGGCCAGCTTCTTCAGTTCGAGGCTGTCTACCCGCCGCTCACCGCGTTCGATGTCGCTGATCGCGGATCGGGGGATCCCGGTGTTGTCGGAGACGAACTGCTGCGACATGTTGAGGTAGTCGCGGGTCTTCTTGAGCCGTTCCCCGAGCTGGATCAGCTCCGGGTCGCGTGCTCTGGCGTCCGAAGAAGGAGGGGTCATGACTGCTGCCTTTCGACGATGGCCTCTAGCACCGCGCGAGCGAAGGATTGAACAGACCGTGTGGCCTGAGCCGACTCACGGTCGGCGGGAATGGTGACGGAGTAGTGCTCCTCGATGCGGGTGAGGATCTCCACGATCAGGAGTGAGTCAACTGGCAACTCGGCTCCCGATTCTTCGAGCTCTGCGCGGACCTCCGCAGCTGACTGACCCTGCAATTCGGCGAGAAGCTCGATGATGATCGAGGTGATCTCTTCGAGTCGTGGCGTCGCAGTACTCAGCACTTCCCCCAATCGTCTGCGTTTCCAACGGTGTTGTCCTAGGATACGACAACGTCGCGAATCCCGACAGGGGTGTCGCAACATCAGACAAGGGAGCGGATATGGACTTCCAGCGCTACCAGCAGGCTGCCATCAAAACCCTGGAGCCCTCTGCGGACGACACTGACCCTGTCCTTGTGCCCCTCTTGGGGCTTGCCGGCGAAGTTGGATCCCTCTCGACCGCCTACAAGAAGAGCCTGCGGGACGGCCCCGCCTTTGAGCAGGGCAAGCTCCAGCTCCGAGAGGAGCTCGGCGACGTGCTGTGGTACGTAGCTGCCCTGGCTCACCGCTTCGGCCTCGACCTTGATGACGTCGCGGCCGCGAGTCTGGAAAAGACCAAGGATCGCTGGCGGACGACCCCAGAAGCCGAACACACCCGTTTCGATGATCACTTTCCTGAACACGAGCGTCTGCCACGTCAGACGCGACTCACCTTCACCCCCACAACCCGGGACGATGGCCGCACTCTAGTTTTTGTGACACGGGAGGATGGAAAACCGGCCGGGGACCCATTGACCAGTGCCTCCCACATCGAAGACGACTACCGCTTCCACGATGTCTTTCATCTAGCCCACGCGGCAGTGCTCGGCTGGTCGCCGGTTACGCGCTTCCTTCTCGGCCGCAAGCGCAGGAGCGACACTCGGACAGACGAGGCCGAGGACGGTGGCCGTGCCATCGCGATCGAGGAAGGTATCTCGGCTCTTGTCTTCTCCTACGCCGCGCGCCACCGCTATTTCGCCGACATCAAGCACGTGGACAACGAACTTCTGACCACCATCGCTCACATGACCGGACACCTGGAAGTGAGCATCTGCCGGGCTGCAGACTGGGAGCAAGCCATCCTCACGGGTTACACAGCCTGGCGCCAGCTTCGTGAACAGAACGGTGGCATCGTGCATCTGGACCTTGATCGGCGACTTCTCAGCGTTGAGCCTGCATAAGCAGGTTGGTTGGGTGCTGCGCAGTTTCACTGAGGCGCGACACCGGTCACAATCGGCAGGCGCTGCGGACCATGCCCTTGCTTCCAGTCTCAATCCGACTCTCATTTTGAGTCAGAACCTCGTGGCCTCAGGGCCAGGGTTCTGGAAGACTGGATGCACGGCGCCTCCCGTACGCCAGCCGGGTCAAGAAGTGGTGTGGGTGCCAACCGCACGCGTGGCATACGACCGATGCCTTCGCGAACCCGCCGGTTCCATACGATCCTCGTTCAACAGGGGCCCCTGACCGAAGGCGAGACCGGAGGGACCAGGGAGCGGGAGCGAAGAGCCCCGTCATCAGGAGATGACAAGCCCGCGCCTACTGCTGCCGGCCGCCCGCGGAGCGGGCTGGCCCTGAAGGCGGAGCCGGAAGACCAGGGGTGGGAGTGGAGCGGACACCCCAACGGGCCAAAGGCCTGTGTTGGCCTGGTTGTTGTCTCGGCTGAGGGCTTGTAATCGTCGGTTACCTGGGAGGGCTGTGGGGAGGTTGATCAAGTCTTGAGTGTTACGTGGAAGAAGGAGAGCGTCATGGCGGACGAGCAAGAGGTTGAGGCCACCCCGGAGGAGGTTCCGGTGGAGAAGCCGACTCTGGTGGCGGGGACTCAGAAGCTGGAGTCGAAGCAGATCACGGGGCAGGTCATCACGCACACGATCGTCAAGCCCCTTCCGGAGTAGTTCGCAGCGCAGCAGGTTGGAAGAGGAGCGGACCCCGTTCAGGCGGTCCGCTCCCACCGACCGCCAGTCGAGAGAAGCCCGCACCCCATCTCACTGCTGCCAGCAGGGACCGCGGAGCGGGCCCTGGCCTTGGGAGGCGGAGCCGGAAGGGCCCGGGTGGGAGCGAAGCGGACACCCTGAACAGGCCGAAGGCCTGGACCCCGTGAAGCGGGGTCACCTCCCGCGCGAAGCGCGGGAGCCCATGGGCCCGCGAAGCGGGCCCCGCCCGGGTGGAGCGCAGCGGAATCCGGGCCAGTCCGAAGCGAAGCGCAGGACTCCGGCCGAAGGCCGGCCATAGCTCGGAGCGAAGCGGAGAGCCAGGCGCCGTAGGCGCCCCGGCCGAGCGCA
>NZ_JBHYVM010000014.1:0-18303 GCF_042750105.1 Streptomyces sp. NPDC059443
CCCTTCCACCGTTCCCTGGGGCTCCGCCCCATACCCCGCGCCTCAAACGCCGGCGAGGCTGGATGTTTCAGCCCGTCCGGCGTTTGAGGACCGGGTCCGGGCAGAGCCCGGGGAACGGTGGAAGGGCGGGTCGGGGACACGCACCGCAGGGCAGCAGCCGTCAGACCAGGCTGGTCAGGAGGGCGTGGGCGGAGCCCACCGTCTCGGGCAGGGTCCGGTGGACCGGGAGGTCCGGGCGGGCCAGGGCGAGCTGCGCCACGACGTCCGCGCGCCGCGGGTAGCCCGGGGCGGCGCCGACGACGACACGCCGGGCCGGTACGGCCGCGGCCGCCCCGAGCTCGTACAGCGTGATCGGCTGAACCGTCAGCGCGGCGTCACACGCCGGGAACCAGAACAGCGTCACGTCGGCCAGCAGCAGGTGCCGGTACTCCCACGCGATCTGGACGTCCGTCTGCGAAGGGTCGGACAGGTCGAAGTCCGCCCGGCGGGGGTTGAGGACCACGAACCGCGCCAGCGCGGCGGCCGCCTCCGGCTGCCACGCCGGGCAGTGGGTAATCCCGCCCGCCAGGAACACCGACGGCGGGTCGCCCGCCGCGGGCCGGTGCACCGCCGGTGCTTCGACGTACCTCACTGCGTCCGCGCGGCCGCCGCGGCCTCCGCCGCCAGCTCCGCCGTGATGTCCGCCGGGCGGCGCCAGCCGCGCTCGCCGCGGGCCAGCAGCCAGGCCGTGGCCTCCTGCGGAGGCATCGCGGCGGCGACCAGCCAGCCCTGGACGGCGTCGCAGCCGAGGTCGCGCAGGCGCTCCCACGTCTCGTCGTCCTCGACGCCCTCGGCGACGACCAGCAGGCCCAGCGAGTGGGCGAGGTCCACCGTGCAGCGGACGATCTCCGCGTCCTGCGCGTCCACCGCCAGCCGGGCCACGAACGAGCGGTCGATCTTCAGCTCGCTGACCGGCAGCCGCCGCAGGTGGACGAGGGAGGAGTAGCCCGTGCCGAAGTCGTCCAGGGACATCTTCACGCCGTGGCCCGTCAGCCCCGCCATCGTGTCGGCGGCCCGCTGCGGGTCCTCCAGCAGCACGTGTTCCGTTATCTCCAGCTGGAGACCGCTGGCCGGGACCCCGTGCCGGGCCAGCCGCGCCGCCACCGCGCCCGCGAAGCCGGGGGTGTGGACGTCGCGCGGCGAGACGTTGACGGCGACCGGGACCTTGAGGCCCTGGGCGCGCCACCGGGCGACCTGCGCGAGCGCGGTCTCCAGTACGTACTCCGTCAGGTGCGGCATCAGGCCGGAGGTTTCCGCGATGGCGATGAACTCGTCCGGGGAGACCCGCCCGCGCTCCGGGTGGACCCAGCGGACCAGCGCCTCCAGTCCGGCCACCTGTCCGTCGAAGCGGACCTTCGGCTGGTAGTGGAGCTCCACCTCGCCCGCGTCGAGCGCGCGCCGCAGGTCGCCCAGCAGGCCGAGCCGGTCGGGGGTGTTGCTGTCGCGCTTGGACTCGTAGACCTCGACGCCCGTACGGTCCCGCTTCGCCTGGTACATGGCGACGTCGGCGCGGCGCAGCAGCCCTTCGGCGTCGAGGGCGTGGTCGGGGAAGACGGCGAGGCCGGCGCTGGCCTCCAGGACCAGGGTCAGGCCGTCCAGGTCGAGCGGGGAGCTGAGCTCCGCGACCAGGTTGCGGGCGACCCGCTGGGCGCTGGTGGTGGAGTCGGCGATGGGGAGCAGGACGGCGAACTCGTCGCCGCCGAGGCGGGCGGCCTCGGCGTCCGGGGGCAGGGCCTGGCGCAGCCGGTCCGCGATCTGCAGGAGCAGCCGGTCGCCGGCGAGGTGGCCGAGGGTGTCGTTGACCGCGCGGAAGCGGTCCAGGTCGATCAGGACGAGGGCCGAGCGGGTGCCCAGGCGTTCGGCCTGGTCGAGGGCGCTCCAGGCGCGCTCCAGCAGCCACTGCCGGTTCGGCAGCCCGGTCAACGGGTCGCGGAGCTGCTCCTC
Organism: Streptomyces sp. NPDC059443; assembly: GCF_042750105.1. Lineage (NCBI taxonomy): Bacteria > Bacillati > Actinomycetota > Actinomycetes > Kitasatosporales > Streptomycetaceae > Streptomyces > Streptomyces sp. NPDC059443. The sequence goes on from NZ_JBHYVM010000014.1 coordinate 1,984, forward strand.
GGCGCGGGCGCGGGCGATCCACAGGGTGGAGTCGAGGGCGATCAGCGGTACGGCGAACAGCGGCAGCAGGACCGGCTGCGCTTCGGCGACCACGCAGATCAGCGGGGCGATGCCGAGGAGGGCGACGGCCACCAGCGCCTGGCGCACCAGTGCGGTGCGGGCGACGGTGGGCAGTCCCCCGCCGCTCGGGGCGAGGGCGAGCCACAGCAGGATGCGGGTGACGAGCAGGTACGCGAGGGCGACCAGGATGACTTCGGGGACCGCCTCGATCCCCCAGCTGGTGGGCAGCCACGGGTGTTCGACGGAGGGTGTCCGACCGAAGGCGGCGAGTACGAGGGCGCCCGCGCCGATCCCGAGGATGTCGGTGGAGCCGTGCAGCAGGCCCTGGCGCCAGCGGTGGCGGCGGGCGGCGCCGACGAGGGTGACCACGGCGAGCGAGACGAGGCCGGCGGGGACCCATCCGTAGAGGATGAGGACGCCGAGGGTGAGGGCGGCGCCCGATCCGGTGCCGCCCCACCAGCGGTCGCGGCCGAGGGCGACGAGGTGGCCGACGATGATGCCGGTGAGCAGGGCGAGCGCCCAGCCGACCGCGCCCCCGGGGAACAGGGCGTGACGGTTGGTCAGCGCGGTGACGATGCCGACGACGAGCACCACGGCGGCGAGACCCACCATGCCGAAGGGCAGCGCGGCGTGCCGCTGTCCCGCTCCGCCCGCGCCCGGTCGGGTGCCGAGCGGCCGGGAATCCGGTGTCCTGGACCCCAGGACACCGAGCCGGCCCGCCCGCACCGGCGGGAGTTCCCCGCCGAAATCTGGTGACGGGTCGGCGCTTTCGGTGGGTTTCATGCCCGTCCCTCTCACAGCCGGCAATGCCGATGCCACGCAATGGCCCCGATGTCATGCCATCACGGCTGGAAGCGCATCAAGCAGCCGTGCACGACGGGCGCACCCCTCAACAGTAGGACGCGAGAGGCACCCAGGGGCAGCGGTCGGCGGCGGTTGCCCGAATACGACCCAGCCATCCTCATCAGTACGGTATCCGCCGAACGGGTGAGTTTGGACCAGGACCCCCCAGTCACCCGTCCGATGATCCGACAGCCCGCCGCCCCTCGACCAGCCTTGTACCGGCCTTGTACCTGCCCTCTACCGGCCTTCTACCGGCCTTGCGGCAGTCGTGTACCAGCCGTTGACCCGCGGATGCCACCGGCCGCCGCGCCTGGCGTGCGCCCGCTCCCACGGCCGCACGCCACGCATCCGTTCGCCTTCGCTACTCCGCTTCGGCGGCGCCGTCCACCGGAAGCGCGGCCGCGCGGGCCGCGTCGGGGCCCTCTTCGAGGAGGACGGCGAAACCGGCGTCGTCCAGGACCGAAAGCTTCAACTGCATTGCCTTGTCGTACTTCGAGCCCGGATTGTCACCGACCACGACGAAGGAGGTCTTCTTCGAAACCGACCCGGTCACCTTGGCGCCGCGGCTCTGCAGGGCCTCCTTCGCGCCGTCCCGGGTGTGGCTCTGCAAAGTTCCGGTGACGACCACGGTCAGCCCCTCCAGCGGACGCGGGCCCTCTTCCTCGCCGGAACCTTCCTCCTCCATCCGGACACCGGCTTCCCGCCACTTGCGCAGGATTTCCTGGTGCCAGTCGACCGAGAACCATTCCTTGAGGGAGGCCGCGATGATCGCGCCGACCCCGTCGGTGGCGGCCAGTTCTTCCTCGGTGGCCTGTTCGATGCGCTCGATCGACCGGAACTCGCGGGCGAGCGCCTCCGCGGCGACCGGTCCCACGTGACGGATCGACAGGCCGTTGATGATGCGGGCGAGCGGGCGGTCCTTGGCGGCCGCGATGTTCTCCAGCATCGACAGGGCGTTCTTCTTCGGCTCGCCCTTCTGGTTGGCGAAGACCATGACGATCTTCTCCTCGCCCGTCTTCGGGTCCCGCTTGGGCAGCCCGCTGTCCGGGTCGAGGACGTACGCCTTGATGGGGAGCAGCTGTTCGATGGTCAGGCCGAAGAGGTCGCCCTCGTCGCGCAGCGGCGGATCGGCCGGCTCCAGCGGGCGGGTGAGCGCGGCCGCGGCCACCGAGCCGAAGTTCTCGATGTCCAGGCACTGGCGGCCGCCGAGGTAGAAGAGCCGCTCGCGCAACTGTGCGGGGCAGGTCTGCCCGTTGGGGCAGCGCAGGTCGATGTCGCCCTCCTTCATCGGCCGCAGCGGCGTCCCGCACTCGGGGCACTCGGCCGGCATGACGAACTCCCGCTCGCTGCCGTCCCGTAGGTCCGCGACCGGGCCGAGGATCTCGGGGATGACGTCGCCCGCCTTGCGCAGCACGACGGTGTCCCCGATGAGCACGCCCTTGGCCTTGACGACCTCCTGGTTGTGCAGGGTCGCGAACTCCACCTCCGAGCCCGCCACCGTCACCGGCTCCACCTGGGCGTACGGGGTCACGCGCCCGGTGCGGCCCACGCCGACCTTGATGTCGATCAGCTTGGTGTTGACCTCTTCGGGGGCGTACTTCCAGGCGATGGCCCAGCGGGGTGCGCGGGCCGTGGAGCCGAGGCGGCCCTGGAGCGGGATCTCGTCCAGCTTGACGACGACCCCGTCGATCTCGTGCTCGACGGAGTGGCGGTTCTCGCCGAAGTACGCGATGAACTCCCGGACCTCGGCGAGCGTGGACACCGCCTTGTTGTGCCGGGCGGTGGGCAGGCCCCATTCGTGCAGCAGCTCGTAGGCGTGGGAGAGCTTGTCGATCTCGAAGCCCTCGCGGGCGCCGAGGCCGTGGACCACCATGTGCAGCGGGCGGGTGGCGGTGACCTTCGGGTCCTTCTGGCGCAGCGAACCGGCCGCCGCGTTGCGCGGGTTGGCGAAGGGCTTGTCCCCGGCCTCTACCAGGCGGGCGTTGAGCTCCTCGAACTTCTCCATCGGGAAGAAGACCTCGCCGCGGATCTCGACCAGGGCCGGGATCCGGTCGCCCTTGAGGCGGTCCGGGATCTCGGCGATGGTGCGGACGTTGGGCGTGATGTCCTCGCCGGTGCGGCCGTCGCCGCGGGTGGCGGCGCGGGTCAGGCGGCCGTTCTCATAGGTGAGGTTGACGGCGAGGCCGTCCACCTTCAGCTCGCACAGGTAGTGGTAGTCGGAGGTGTTGGCGTCCCGGGCCACGCGCTCGGCCCAGGCCGCCAGTTCCTCGTCGTCGAAGGCGTTGTCGAGGGAGAGCATCCGCTCCCGGTGCTCGACGGAGGCGAAGTCCGTCTGGTACGCCCCGGCCACCTTCTGGGTGGGCGAATCGGGCGTACGGAGCTCCGGGTGCTCCTCCTCCAGCGCCTCCAGGGAGCGCAGCAGCTTGTCGAACTCGGCGTCGCTGACGACCGGCTGGTCGTTCACGTAGTACCGGAAGCGGTGCTCCTCGACCTGCTCGGCGAGCAGCGCGTGCTGCTCGCGCGCCGCCGCCGGTACGGCCGTCTCGCTGCCCTGCTTCTGTTCGGCTGCCATGCCGTGTCCTCCCGTGGCCCGTCTCAATCCATCACTCAGGGTTGTCGGCGAGCGACCTCGCCGCCCTGACGCAGTGCGCCTGAACCGCCCGCGCGTAGGCGGGCGAAGCGCCCGCCAGACCGCACGAAGGGGTGACCACGACGGACTCCGCCAGAGTCCCCGGGGACAGCCCCAGCCTGCGCCAGAGCTTCCTGACACCCATGACGCTACCGCCCGGGTCTGACAACGGGCCGTCGGTCCCGGGCACCACTCCGGCGAAGAGTTTCGTACCTCCTTCGACGGCTTCCCCGATGGCGTCATCCTCGCGCTCGGTGAGCAGGGAGAAATCGAACGACACGCCCGAGACGCCGGCGCGCCTCAGCAGTGCGAAGGGAACCTCGGGTGCGCAGGAGTGCACGATGACCTCCCCGTCGTGGACGGCGAACAGCTCGCGCAGCGTCCCTTCGACCACCTGCCGGTCGACGGCGCGGTAGGTGCGGTAGCCGCTGGCCGACCGGACCCGGCCGAGGAGCACGGCGGTGAGCGAGGGCTCGTCGTACTGGAGCACGATCTCGGCACCGGGGATGCGCTTCTGCACATCGGCCAGGTGCTCGCGCACGCCTTCGGCGAGGGATCCGGCCAGGTCCCGGCAGGCGCCCGGGTCCTGGAGCACGGCCTCGCCGCCGTGCAGCTCCAGGGAGCCGGCGAGCGTCCACGGCCCGACGGCCTGGACCTTGAGCCGGCCCCGGTAGCCCTGGGTGAACTCCTCCAGGGCGTCGAGGTCTTCGCCGAGCCAGGAGCGGGCCCGCTTGCTGTCGCGGCCGGGCCGGTCGCTGAGCCGCCAGCCGCTGGGCTCCACGTGCGCGTACATGTCGACGAGCAGCCCGAGGGAACGGCCGATCATGTCCGCGCCGGGCCCCCGGGCGGGCAGCTCGGCGAGGTACGGGAACTCCTCGAAGGAACCGGTGACCGTCTTGGCGGCTTCGCGGGCGTCGCCGCCGGGAAGCGAGCCGATGCCGGTGGCTCCGCCGGTGGGGCCCGTGCTCATCGTCCGGGCCTGACGCTGAGGTCGCTCACCACGGCGTCACGGGGCAGGTCGACGGCCATCACGATGGTCGTCGCGACGGACTCGGCGTCGATCCAGTCGGCGGCGTCGTAGGACTCGCCCTCCTGGGAGCGGACCTTCGCCTGCATCGGGGTGGCGGTGCGGCCCGGGTAGACGGACGTGACGCGGATCCCGTTCGGCTTCTCCTCCTCGCGGAGGGAGTCGGCGAGGGCCTTCAGCCCGTGCTTGGAGGCGGCGTAGGCGCTCCATTCGGCGTGGGCGTTGAGGCCGGCGCCGGAGTTCACGAAGACCACGGTCGCGTGGGAGGCGCGCAGGGTGGGGAGCAGCAGGCGGGTCACCTCGGCGGGGGCGATGAGGTTGACGTTGAGCTGCTGGTGCCAGGTCTTGGGGCGCAGCTCCCCCACCGGCCCGAGGTCCACGATCCCGGCGATGTGCAGGAGCGAGTCGATGCGCTCGGGGATGGCCTGCTTGGAGAACGCCCAGGAGAGCCGGTCGGGGTCGGCGAGGTCCCCGACGAGGGCGGTGGAGCCGGGGTACCGCCCGGTGAGCTGCTTCGCGCGGGCGGCGTCGCGTGCGAGCAGGACGAGGTCGTCGCCACGGGCGTGCAGGCGGTCCGCGACGGCGGCGCCGATGCCGGACCCGGCACCGGTGATCAGGTGAGTAGCCATACCGCCCATGCTCGCACCCCGGCCGGCGCCGGAGGCCCGGCGGGCTCGGACCGGGGGGCTCGTTCCGGCGGGCCCTGACCGGGGGCCCGCCGGAACCCCGTGGTCCGGCGTCAGGGGCCGGCGTCAGAGGCCGGCCTCCGCCCGGAGGCGGGCGGCCGTCGCGGACGCGTCGTAGTCGGGGGCGACGCCCTCGACCAGGATGACCTCGCCCGCTATGTGGCGGGTGCGCTCCGGGAGGATCGCCTGGTAGGCGTCGGAGGCGTACCAGGCGCGGGCGCTCTCGATGTCCGGGAAGGCGATCACGACGACCGTGCCGGGGAAGGGGCCCTCCATGACCTCGACCTGCTTGCCGTGCACGAGGAAGCGGCCCTCGAAGGGGTCCATCGTCGACTGGACCACGCCCATGTAGTGGAGGATGTCTTCGTTCATGGTCTCGGGGCGCAGGTGTCCGATGGCGTACGCGGTCATGTTCGTCTCCCCTGTCAAGGAGCCCGGTGTTCCGGGCCGTTGGGACGATCCTGTCAGCGGGCCGCCGCCCGGTCGATTACCTCCGAGGTCATGTGGAAGGTGCGGCGGTAGCCGATCGGGGAGATGCCGAGGGCGGAACGCATGTGCTGGCGCAGGGAGTTCGCGGAGCCGAAGCCGGACCGGTGGGCGACCAGGTCGACCGGGAGGTCGCTGGACTCCAGCAAGTGGCGGGCGATCTCCAGCCGTTGGGCGGTGAGCCACTGCACCGGGGTCATGCCTACCTCGTCGCGGAAGCGGCGGGTGAAGGTGCGCAGGCTCATGCGGGCATGGGCCGCCAGCTCGGACAGGGTGACCGGCTCGGCGAGGCGTTCCAGGGCCCAGGCGCGGGTGGCGGTGGTCGTGGCGACGGTGGGTTCGGGGACGGGCCGCAGGATGTACTGGGCCTGGCCGCCGTCGCGCCACGGCGGAACCACGCACAGCCGCGCGGTGAGGTTCGCGACGGAGCTTCCGTGGTCGGCGCGCACCAGGTGGAGCAGGAGGTCGATGCCGGCGGCCACCCCGGCCGAGGTGAGGATGTCGCCGTCGTCGACGAAGAGCACGTCCGGGTCGAGCTTCACGCGCGGGAAGGCCCGCTGGAACTCCGCCGCCTTGAACCAGTGCGTGGTGGCGGGCCGTCCGTCGAGCAGTCCGGCGGCGGCCAGGACGTACGAACCGGTGCAGATCGAAACGATCCGGGTGCCCGGGCGGATCAGGGCGAGGGCATCGGCCAGCGGCTGCGGCAGCGGCTCGCCGCGGGTGAGCTCGTCCATCGCATGGGTGGGCGGAATGATCACCGTGTCGGCCGCGGCGAGCGCCTCGGGGCCGGCGGAGACACCGATGGTGAAGCCCGCGTCGCTGGTCACGGGCTGTCCGTCGGCGGTGCAGACGGTGACCTCGTAGAGCCCGTTCCCGGCGTCGTCGTAGGCATTGCCGAAGACCCGGGACGGCATTCCGAGCTCGAACGGAGGAACGCCTTCGAGGGCGAGTACGGCGACGCGGTGCATGGCCAGATCCTGTCACATGGTGGCCATCCGGCCAACACCACGGTCGCGCTCCGGCGCCGAAGCTGGTGCCACAGCAGCACCGGACACTTCAAGGAGAAACACCATGCGCGCCATCGTCGTCAGCCAGTGGGGCGGTCCCGAGGTCCTCACCGAGACCGAGATCGAGCGTCCGGAGCCGGGCTTCAACGAGATCCTCGTACGGGTCCACGCGGCCGGTGTGAACCCCGTCGACTGGAAGACCCGGGCCTCCGGCGCGCTCATCCCCTGGGGGCCGGTCCCGATGGTCGGCTGGGACGTCTCCGGCACGGTCGCGGCCGTCGGCCCCGGCGTGACCCTCTACCAGCCGGGCGACGAGGTCTTCGGCATGCCGCGCTTCCCGGTTCCGGCGGGCGGCTACGCCGAGTACGTGGCGGCCCCGGCGCGGCACTTCGCCCGCAAGCCCGCCGCCCTGACGCACGTCGAGGCCGCGGCGCTGCCCCTGGCCGCGCTGACCGCCTGGCAGTCGCTGACGGACACGGCGGAGCTGCGGCCCGGGCAGCGGGTGCTGGTCCACGCGGCGGCGGGCGGCGTCGGGCACTTCGCCGTCCAGATCGCCAAGGCGCTGGGCGCGTACGTGATCGGCACCGCGAGCGCGTCCAAGCACGAGTTCCTGCGCTCGCTCGGCGCCGACGAACTGATCGACTACCGGACCACGGACTTCGAGGACGCCGTGTCGGACGTGGACGTCGTGATCGACGCCGTCGGCGGGGACTACGGAGCGCGCTCCTTGAAGGTGCTGCGCCCCGGCGGTCACCTGATCACGCTGAACGGCCCCGACCAGGTCCCCGCCGACGCGGAGGGCTTCCGCACGGGCTGGACGATGGTGGAGCCGGACTTCGCGGGGCTGAAGGCCATCGCGGCCCTGGTCGACGAGGGCAGCCTGCGCCCCGCCGTCGACACGGTGCTGCCGCTGGAGCAGGCCGCGAAGGCCCACGAGATCGGCGAACTGGGCCGGACCACCGGCAAGATCGTCCTGACGGTGGCCTGACCGCCTCCTCAGACCGCGGCGGCCGCCGTCGCCCGGGTGGTCGTCGCGATGGTCGCGGAGCCGACCACGCGGGTGCCGTCGTAGAGCACGATCGCCTGGCCGGGGGCCACTCCGCGCACCGGCTCCGAGAAGGAGACCCGCAGTTCGCCGTCCACCAGCTCGGCGAAGACCTCGGTCTCGCCGCCGTGGGCGCGCAGCTGCGCGGTGTACGTGCCCGGGGCGGCGGCCGTGGAGCCGCACCAGCGGGGGCGGATCGCGGTGAGGGCGGTGACGTCGAGGGCCTCTACGGGGCCCACGGTGACGGTGTTGTTCACCGGGGAGATGTCGAGGACGTAGCGCGGCTTGCCGTCGGGGGCCGGGTGGCCGATCCGCAGGCCCTTGCGCTGGCCGATGGTGAAGCCGAAGGCGCCCTCGTGGGTGCCGACCTTCTCGCCGGTGGCCTCGTCCACGATGTCACCCTCGGCCTTGCCGAGGCGGCCGGCGAGGAAGCCCTGGGTGTCCCCGTCGGCGATGAAACAGATGTCGTGGCTGTCGGGCTTCTTCGCGACGGCGAGGCCCCGCTCCTCGGCCTCGGCGCGGATCTCTTCCTTGGTGGTGAGGGTGTCGCCGAGCGGGAAGAGGGCGTGGGCGAGCTGCTTCTCGTCGAGGACGCCGAGGACGTACGACTGGTCCTTGGCCATGTCGGAGGCGCGGTGCAGCTCGCGCGTACCGTCCCCGTTGAGGACGACGGTGGCGTAGTGGCCGGTGCAGACGGCGTCGAAGCCGAGGGCGAGGGCCTTGTCGAGCAGCGCCGCGAACTTGATCTTCTCGTTGCAGCGCAGGCACGGGTTCGGGGTGCGGCCGGCCTCGTACTCGGAGATGAAGTCCTCGACCACGTCCTCGCGGAAGCGCTCGGCGAGGTCCCAGACGTAGAAGGGGATGCCGATGACGTCGGCGGCGCGGCGGGCGTCGCGGGAGTCCTCGATCGTGCAGCAGCCGCGGGCGCCGGTCCGGAAGGACTGCGGGTTCGCGGAGAGCGCGAGGTGGACACCGGTCACGTCGTGCCCGGCTTCGACCGCGCGGGCGGCGGCGACGGCGGAGTCCACGCCGCCGGACATGGCGGCCAGGACGCGAAGGGGGCGGGGGCTGCTCGGCAGGTTCTCAGTCATAGCACCGTCCAGGGTACGGGGGAACCGAGCCGGGTCACAGCGCGTTCTCGTGGGCAGGGGGTGCGATCACCATGGGGAGCAAGGGCGACAAGGGCGGCAAGGCCGGTACGGGCAGCAGTAGCGGCGGCGGTACGGGGGCCAAGCGGCCGGGGCGGACGCGCAGGGCGGTGCTGTTCGGCGGGCTCGGGGTCCTCGCGGTGGCGGCGGTCGCCGGGCGCGAGGAGATCGGGCGGGCCCGGTGGCTGGTGCCGGGGGTGTCCAAGCCGCGCCAGGAGGGCGCCCTGGACCACGCGGGGGCTTCGTGGACGGCGGCCTCGCCGGCGAACTGGCGGCTCGCGGACCGGCCCGCCGACTACCGCGTGGACCGGATCGTCGTCCATGTCACACAGGGCAGTTTCGAGACCTCGGTGGACGCCTTCAAGAATCCGTTCCACAAGGCCTCGGCGCACTACATAGTCGGCCAGGACGGCCACATAGAGCAGATGGTGCGCGAGCTCGACGTGGCCTTCCACTCGGGCAACCGCTCCATGAACGAGCGCAGCATCGGCATCGAGCACGTCGGCTTCGTGGACCGGCCGCAGGATTTCACGGACGCGATGTACGGGGCTTCGGCGCGGCTCGCCGCCGACGTCTGCCGGAGGTACGGCATACCCGCCGACCGCAAACACATCCTGGGCCACTCCGAGGTCCCGGGCACCGACCACACGGATCCCGGGCCCCACTGGGACTGGAACCGCTACATCCGTCTCGTCGGCGACGCCCTGGCCCCTGGCGCCTAGGCCGCTTAGTCCGCTAGTCCGCCCAGGTCGCCTAAGGCCTAGCTCAGGCCCGCCGTGCGGGCGCGGGCCACCGCCGGGCCGATGGCGGCGGCCACCGCGTCGACGTCGGCCTTGGTGGAGGTGTGGCCGAGGGAGAAGCGCAGGGTGCCGCGGGCCAGCTGCGGGTCCGTTCCGGTGGCCAGCAGGACGTGGCTGGGCTGCGCCACGCCCGCGGTGCAGGCGGAGCCGGTGGAGCACTCGATGCCCTGGGCGTCGAGGAGGAGGAGCAGGGAGTCGCCCTCGCAGCCGGGGAAGCTGAAGTGGGCGTTGGCGGGGAGCCGGTCGGCCGGGTCTCCGCCGAGGACCGCGTCGGGGACCTCCCGGAGCACCGCGGCGACGAGCTCGTCGCGCAGCCCGCCGATCTCGGCGGCGAACCGTTCGCGCCGCTCGGCGGCGAGCACGGCGGCCACCGCGAAGGCGGCGACGGCCGGGACGTCGAGGGTGCCGCTGCGGACGTGCCGCTCCTGGCCGCCGCCGTGCAGGACGGGTACGGGGCTCTGGTCTCGGCCGAGGAGCAGCGCGCCGATCCCGTAGGGTCCGCCGACCTTGTGGCCGCTGACGGTCATGGCGGCGAGCCCGGAGTCACCGAAGCGGACGTCGAGCTGGCCGAAGGCCTGGACGGCGTCGGAGTGCAGCGGGATGCCGGATTCGCGGGCGATGGCGGCGAGTTCCGCGACCGGCATGACGGTGCCGATCTCGTTGTTGGCCCACATGACGGTGGCGAGGGCCACGTCGTCGGGGTCGCGTTCGACCGCCTCGCGGAAGGCCTCGGGATGGACGCGGCCGTAGCGGTCGACGGGGAGGTACTCGACCCGGGCCCCTTCGTGCTCGGCGAGCCAGTGCACGGCGTCGAGGACGGCGTGGTGCTCCACGGGGCTGGCGAGGATCCGGGTCCTGGCGGGGTCGGCGTCGCGGCGGGCCCAGTAGAGCCCCTTGACGGCGAGGTTGTCGGCCTCCGTGCCGCCCGCGGTGAACACCACCTCGCTCGGACGGGCCCCGAGCGCCTCGGCGAGGGCCTCGCGGGCCTCCTCGACGGTGCGGCGGGCGCGGCGGCCGGCGGCGTGCAGGGAGGACGCGTTGCCGGTGACGCCGAACTGCGCGGTCATCGCCGCAGCGGCCTCCGGGAGCATCGGAGTGGTGGCGGCGTGGTCGAGGTAGGCCATGATCCCCCGATTCTACGAGGCCCCGTGCCGCGGATTCCCCCTTCGGGGGCCTACGGGGTACGGGGGATCCCCGTGTGCTCCCGGGGGATCCCCCGGGGACACCCGGCGGAGCCGCCCCGCGTCAGGACTGCGGAGCGACCCTCGGGACGCGGGCCAGCTGGCGGGACTGGGCCACCAGGCGGTCCGCCGAGTCCCAGACCTCCGCGTCCTCCTCCAGGAAACCGCCCGCCAGGTTGCGGGTGGTGATGGACACGCGGACCGGGCCGGGGGCGGGGCGGGCGCGGACGTGGGCGGTGAGTTCCACCGTGGGGGCCCAGCCGACGAGCCCCAGGTCGAAGACGGTCGGCGGGAGGGCGTCCACCGCCAGCAGCAGGGAGAGGGGGTCCGCGTCCCGCCCGTCGGCGAGCTCGAACCAGGACCGCATCTCGCCCTTGCCCGAGGGCTGCCCGACGGCCCAGCCGGCCGTCGCGGGGTCCAGACGCAGCCGGAGCCGGTCGACGATCGCGGAGCTGCCGGGGATCGGGGCCGGGCCGGCCTCGGGGCCGAGGCAGTCCTCGTAGGCGGGCATGACCGGCGGGCGGGCGGTGGTGTGGACGGCGTCCGGGAGCTCGGAGAGGTCCCCGTACGAGGCCACGACGCGCAGCCGCTCGACCTCGGCGCCGCTCTCGTCGTACTGGAAGAGGGAGGCCTGGCCGGTGGAGAGCGAGTTGCCGACGCGTGCGACCTCGGTGCGGATCACGGCGGGGCCGGGCACGGAGGAGGTCAGGTAGTACGCGGAGACCGTGAACGGGTCCGGGTGCGGCAGGGCCGCCGACAGGGCGCGGCCGACGAGGGCCAGGAGGTAGCCGCCGTTGACGGCGGTGATGATCGTCCACCCGGCGGAGAGGTCCGCGTCGTACACCCCGGGGTCGCCCGCGCGGGCGGTGACGGCGGTGTCGCGGTCGAACTCGCTGTCGCCGATGGAAGCCTTGGCAGCTGCGTGTGACATGGAACGACGGTACAACGCTTGACTACTAAGCGGTAGCTTTCCTGGGTTGCGGCCCTGTCACGGCCGGCCAGCGGGCGCGGCTGGGTCGCCTACGGCTCCTCCGCCACGGCCGAGCGGCGGTTCCAGGCGAGCGGAGCGCGCCAGTGGTAGCGGATCGCCAGCAGCCGCAGCACGAACGTGGTGACGATCGCCAGGCCGGTGGTGACGGCGTTCAGGGCGTCGAAGCTGATGAAGAGGGCCACCATCGAGGCGCCGATGACGGCCGGCACGGCGTACATCTCGCGGTCGCGCAGCAGCGAGGGCACCTCGTTGACGAGTACGTCGCGCACCACGCCCCCGCCGACGGCCGTCGCCAGGCCGAGCGCGGCGGACGCGGTGAGGCCGAGGCCGTACTCGTACGCCTTGGTCGTGCCCGTCACGCAGAACAGCCCGAGGCCGGCCGCGTCGAAGACGTTGATGGCGCGGTTGATGCGCTGGACCTCGGGGTGCAGGAAGAAGACGATCGCGGCCGCGACCAGCGGGGTCACGAAGAAGCCGAGGTCGCCGAAGGCAGCCGGAGGGGTGGCCCCGATGACGATGTCGCGGAAGAGGCCGCCGCCGAGGGCGGTGACGAGCGCGAGGACGGCGATGCCGAAGACGTCGAAGTTCTTGCGTACGGCGAGCAGGGCGCCGGCCGTGGCGAAGACGAAGATGCCCGCGAGGTCCAAGGTGTGCTGGATTCCGGGCGGGAAGAGATCGTGGAGCACGGGCCCATTGTGCCGGTCGCCTGGCGGCGTGCCTGAACGGGTGGGCCGTGGGGCCCGTGCGGCGCCGTTGCGGGGGCCAGCCCCCGGGCCCCCGCGCCTCAAACGCCGGCGGGGCTGGATGTGCCCCGTGGGGCTGGATTTGCCCGGCGGGGGGACTTGCCCGGCGGGGGCGGACTTGCCCGGCGGGGCTGGATGTATCCAGCCCCGCCCGGTCGGAATCAGTCCGAGACCGTCGCGACCGCGTCCGCCGCGCCCGGCAGGGCCGGGTCGCCGGGGGCCTGGTCCGGGGCGTTCTCCGGGTGGTGGCAGGCGACCTGGTGGCCGGTCTTGAGGGCGACCAGCGGCGGTTCCTGCGTCGTGCAGATCTGGGTCGCCTTCCAGCAGCGCGTGTGGAAGCGGCAGCCGGCCGGCGGGGAGATCGGGGACGGCACGTCGCCCTTGAGCAGGATGCGGCCGCTCTTCGCGCCGCGGCGGCGAGGGTCCGGCACCGGGACGGCCGACATCAGCGCCGTGGTGTACGGGTGCATCGGCGCCTCGTACAGGGACTTGCGGTCGGCGAGCTCGACGATCTTGCCGAGGTACATGACCGCGATGCGGTCCGAGACGTGCCGGATGACCGACAGGTCGTGCGCGATGATCACGTACGTGAGGCCGAGCTCCTGCTGGAGGTCGTCCAGCAGGTTGACCACCTGGGCCTGGATCGACACGTCCAGCGCCGACACCGGCTCGTCCGCGACGACCAGCTTCGGCTTCAGTGCCAGCGCGCGGGCGATGCCGATGCGCTGGCGCTGGCCGCCGGAGAACTCGTGCGGGTAGCGGTTGTAGTGCTCCGGGTTGAGGCCCACCAGGGACAGGAGGCGCTGCACCTCCGCCTTGAGGCCGCCCTCGGGCTGGACCCCCTGGAGCTTGAACGGCGCGCTGACGATGGTGCCCACCGTGTGGCGCGGGTTCAGCGAGCCGTACGGGTCCTGGAAGATCATCTGCACGTCGCGGCGCAGCGGGCGCATGCCGCTGACGCTCAGGTGCGTGATGTCCTTGCCCTCGAACTCGACCTTGCCGCCGGTCGGTTCGAGCAGCCTCGTGATCAGCCGGCCCATGGTGGACTTGCCACAGCCGGACTCGCCGACGATGCCGAGGGTCTCGCCGGGGTAGACCTCGAAGTCGATCCCGTCCACGGCCTTCACGGCCCCGACCTGGCGGCGCAGCAGCCCCTTGGTGATGGGGAAGTGCTTGACCAGGCCGGTCACCCTCAGCAGCGGTTCGGGGGAACCGGCCGCCTGTGCGGGCAGCGTTCCGGCGGCCGCACCCGTCTCGCCCGTCTTCTTCTCATCGCTCACAGCTTCGGCGCAATCTCTTCGGTCCAGATCCGGTTCCGCTGCTCCGGGGAGAGGTGGCAGGCGGCCCAGTGCCGGCCGTCGCCCTCCGCGGATCCGTCGACCAGGGCCAGCTCGGGCCGCTGGGTACGGGTGACGCCGCCCTTGGGGAGGTCGGCGTAGGGGCAGCGCGGGTGGAAGGCACAGCCGCTCGGGATGTTGATGAGGCTGGGCGGCGAACCCTTGACCGGGATGAGGCGGTCGGTCTGGTCGCGGTCGATGCGCGGCATCGAGCCGAGCAGTCCCCAGGTGTAGGGGTGCCGGGGCTCGTAGAAGATCTTCTCGGCGCTGCCGCGCTCGACGCACCGGCCTCCGTACATCACGAGGATGTCGTCGGCCATCTCGGCGACCACGCCGAGGTCGTGCGTGATCATGATGACCGCGGAGCCGAACTCCCGCTGCAGATCGCGGATCAGGTCCAGGATCTGCGCCTGGACGGTGACGTCCAGGGCGGTGGTCGGCTCGTCGGCGATGAGCAGTTCGGGGTTGTTGACCAGCGACATCGCGATCATCGCGCGCTGGCGCATGCCGCCGGAGAACTCGTGGGGGTACGAGTCCACGCGCTGGTGCGGCTCCGGGATGCCGACGCGGTCGAGCATCTCGATCGCCCGCTTGCGCGCGGTCTTCTTGTCCACGTCCTGGTGGGTCCGGTAGGCCTCGATGATCTGCTTGCCGACCGAGTAGTACGGGTGCATCGCGGACAGCGGGTCCTGGAAGACCATCGCCATCTTGCGCCCGCGCAGGGTGCGTACGTGGTCCGCGTCGGCCTTGACGAGGTCCTCGCCGTCGAGGATGACCTCGCCCGAGATCTGCGGACGGTTGCGGACGTGGCCGGTGCGGTGCAGGCCCATGATGGCGAGCGAGGTGACCGACTTGCCGGAGCCGGACTCGCCGACGATGCCGAGGGTCTTGCCGCGCTCCAGGTCGAAGGAGAGCCCGTCGACGGACTTGACCAGACCGTCGTCGGTCGGGAAGTGCACCTTGAGGTCGCGCACCGAGAGGAAGGCCCGGCCCGGCGCCCCGCCCTGCTCGGGCACGAAGGCGGGGGCGGTCGCGGATACCGCGTCGGCGTCGGCTGCGTCGGTGGTGGTGTGGTTCTCGGTCACGTCAGCCTCACGCGCGGGTCGATGACGGCGTACAGCAGGTCCACGATCAGGTTGGCCACCACCACGAAGAGCGCGGCGAGCAGGGTGACCCCCATGATGACGGGGAGGTCGCCCGCGCCGATGGCGGCGACGGCGGCCGTCCCCAGACCCTGGAAGTTGAAGGTCGTCTCGGTGAGCACCGCGCCGCCGAGGAGTCCGCCGAGGTCGAGGCCGAACATCGTGACGACCGGGGTGAGGGTGGAGCGCAGGGCGTGCTTGCGGATGACCACGCCCTCCTTGAGGCCCTTGGCGCGGGCGGTGCGGATGTAGTCCTCGCCGAGCACTTCCAGCATCGTGGCGCGGGTGATGCGGGCGTAGGTGGCGGCGAAGAGGAAGGCCAGGGTCACCCAGGGCAGGATCAGGGAGTTGATCCAGGCCACCGGATCCTCGGTGAGCGGTTTGTAGTTGGAGACGTCCAGCCAGCCGAGGCTGTAGACGAAGATCGCGGGGGCCACCATGCCGGTGAAGAAGATCGGCAGGGAGACGCCGGCGAGCGCGCCGACCATGACGGTGCGGTCGACGGCGGTCCGGCGTCTGAGCGCGGAGATCACCCCGGTGGCCACACCCGCGATCACCCAGATCACGGCCGCCCCGAGGGCGAGCGAGAGGGTGACCGGCATGCGGTCGACCATGGTGTCCCAGACCGGGACCTCGGTCTTGAAGGAGTATCCGAAGCACGGTGCCGGGCAGTGCGTGATCTCGGTGCCGGCGTCGTAGTCGCGGCCGGTGAAGATGCCCTTGATGAAGATCAGGTACTGCTCGGAGATGGGCTTGTCGAAGCCCATCTTGACCCGGATGCCCGCCAGGGCGGTCGCGTTGGTCTCGCGTCCGGCATACATGAGCGCCGGGTCGCTGCCGGTCAGCTTCGGGACCGCGAAGAAGATGCCGAAAGTGACCGCGGAGACCACCAGCAGCGTTGCGGCGACGTTGAAAAGTCGCCGTATGAGGTAGACGAGCACTGCAGTCGGCCGCTCGGGCCGACGGCCACCGCCCCTTGTGGGGACGGCAGCCGCCGCCTGCGGCCTTCACCTGCCCTTCGGACTAGCGCATGTGCGGTGAAGGCGTAACCAGCTGTGTCTGACGAGCCGGGGAGCCGGGGGGGCCGCCGCCGCGGGGCGGGGCCGCCGCCGCCGCGGGGGGCGGCTCCGATATCACCCCCCGCGGCGGGGGGGGGTGGGGGGGGGAGGGTCGGTGTTTGATTGTGTTTGTGTGG
>NZ_JBHYVM010000014.1:18313-30953 GCF_042750105.1 Streptomyces sp. NPDC059443
CGCCTTCGTATTTGGGATGGGGGGGTGCTGGCTAAACATGTAGGGGCTGCGGTGGGGGGGCGCGGGGCCGCCCGAGGCTGGGGGCGCCCCGGACTCCGGGGCGGGTCTGACTACTTCATGACGCCGAGGGTGGCAAGGTCGATCTTGCCCATGGAGTCGTTGAAGTAGACGTTGGTCAGACGCGGGTTGTGGTAGACGAAGGCCTTGTCGAAGTTGATCGGCAGGTAGAGGGCCTTCTCCATGATCTTCTGGTTGATCTGGGTGTAGAACGGCGCGGCGGCGTCCGGGGTGGCGGCGGCAGCGGCGGTCTTGAACAGCCCGTTGATCTCAGGGTCGTTGATCATGGTGTAGTTGTTGTTGCCGTTCGGCAGGATGAACGACCCGTCGACCAGCGGCTGGAGGAAGCCGGAGCCGGAGTTGTAGTCGGCGCCCCAGCCCATCACGATGATGCCGTAGCCCTTGGTCTTCACGTTCTCGGGCGAACCGATGACCGAAGCGGAGAGCTTGCCGTCGTACTGGTCGATCGTGGCCTTGATGCCGACCTTGTCGAGCGCCGCCTGGAGGGACTCGGCGGTCTTGACCTCGGGGGCGCGGTTGTTGCGGACCGCGATGGTGGTCGTGAAGCCGTCCGGCTTGTTGCAGGCCTTGAGGGCCTCCTTGGCCTTGTCGACCTGCGGCTCGCCCTTGGTCAGGTTGAACGGGTCGTACTTCTTGTCGGCGCCGGGGATGCCGGGCGGCAGCATGTTCGCACCGAGGTCACCGCTGGTCGGGCCGCCTCGGGCCGTCTGCAGGGACTTGGGGTCAGCCGCGTAGATGACGGCCTTGCGGCACTCGACGTTGTCGAACGGGGCGACGGTCGTCGGGAAGGCGAAGTAACGGATGTAGCCCGTGAACGGGTTGTCCGCGTTGGCCTTGAGCTTGTCGTCCTTGAGGACCTTGTTCTTGCCGGCCGCCTGCATGCCCGTGCCGTCGACCGCGAGGTCGATGTCACCGGAGAGCAGACGCGCGTCCATGTCGTCCGGGTTGGTGGTCACCGTGAAGGAGACCGTGTCCGGAAGGCCCGTACGGATCGTGTCCGTCTTCGGGTCCCAGTTCTCATTGCGGACGAAGGTCGCGCCCTTGCTCGCCGTGAACTCCGAGACCTTGTAGGGGCCGGTGGAGACGGGCTTGTTGGTGTACGTGGCACCCGTGTCCTTGCCCGCCGGGACCGGCGAGGAGGACGGCATGGCCAGCAGGTACTTGAAGTCGGAGTTGGGGCTAGCCAGGTTGAAGACGATCGTCTTGTCGTCCGGCGTCTCGACGGCCTTCAGACCCATCTTGTTGGGGTCGGTGTCCTTGTACGGGCCGGGGTACTTCTGGCCCTGGTCGAGGGTGTCGATCAGGTACGTGGGACCGCCGGACAGCACGTCCTGCGCGAAGACGCGCTCGATGCCGTACTTGAAGTCCTTCGAGGTGATCGGCGTGCCGTCCTCGAACTTCACGCCGTCCTTGATCTTGACGGTGTAGGTCTTGCCGTCGTTGCTCACGACCGGGTCGGCCGCGGCGAGGTCCGGGACCAGCTTGGTGCCGGCGGCGCCGGGCTTGCTGTCGTACGCGAACAGCTGGCGTATGTAGAGACGCTGCAGGTTCCACACGAAGCCGTAGTAGGCGCGCGCCGGGTCGAGGTAGTCGACGTCCTGCGGGGACCAGAGCTTGAGCTCTCCGCCCTTGGTGGTCGACGGGTTGACGACCCCGGTGGTCGCGGCGTTGAAGCCCGTGGCGCCGGCGGCCGGCTTGGCGTCCGGCTTGCTGCCGTCGGCCTTGCTGCACGCCACTGCCGACATGGACAGGGCAGCGACCACGGCGGTGATCGCGAGTGCCTGCTTTCTGCGGATCACGTTGTCCAACCTCCATTGGTGGGTGAATCGTTGAAGCGGTTCAGCTGCCCTTGGGGTCGAGTGCGTCACGCAGCCCGTCCCCGAAGAGGTTGAACGCCAGGACGGTGATGAAGATCGTCATACCGGGAACCACCATGTACATGGGGTCGTCCTGGTAGATGGGGACGGCGTCGGAAAGCATCTTTCCCCAGGAGGCCGTGGGCGGCTTGACGCCGGCACCGAGGAAGCTGAGGGCCGCCTCCGTCAGGATGTTGGTCGGGATGATCAGCGTCGTGTAGACGAGGATCGGTGCGACCAGGTTCGGCAGCAGCTCCTTGATCAGGATGTAGCCGCGGCCGGCCCCGAGGCTGCGGGCCGCCTCGACGTACTCGCGTTCGCGCAGCGAAATCGTCTGGCCCCGCACGATGCGGCCGATGTACGGCCAGCCGAAGAAGCCGATGACGACGATCAGCACGCCCATGCGGACGCCTGAACCGGTGAAGCCCCAGAGGGAGTTGGGGACCACCGAGACCAGCGAGATGGTGAAGAGCAGCTGCGGGAAGGCCAGCAGCAGGTCCATCGTGCGGCTAATGAGGCCGTCGACCCAGCCTCCGAGGAAACCGGCCAGGGCGCCCAGCAGGCTGCCGAGGACGACGGAGACGAAGGCCGCGAGGAAGGCGACGACCAGGGAGATGCGTGCGCCGAAGACGATCCGGCTGAACACGTCGCGCCCGTTGGTCGGTTCGACGCCCAGCAGGTAGTCGGAGCTGATGCCGCCGAACGATCCGAGCGGCGTGCCGAATTCCGGGTCGAGCAGATCCTCGTGGAACTCGTTGGGCGGGTGGCCCAGCAGGCTCACGATCAGCGGGGCGAAGACCGCCACCAGGATCAGGAAGATCACGATCACGCCGCCCGTCAGCGCGATCTTGTCGCGCTTGAGCCGCATCCATGCGATGCGGCCGGGCGAGCGGCCTTCGATGGCCTTGGCTGGGACGTCGGCTACGGACACGGGTGCGGGTGCTTCCGCGCTCGTGTCATGCAGTGGTGCCGTCATCGTGGTGGGGACCCCTCTCGGCCGACGGGTCGGCCCATGCCCGCCGCTGTGGCGGCGTTGGTGCGGAGTGGCGCTCGGAGTGCGGTGTGCGCTCGGCACTGGCGGTACAGGCGTTGCTGGTGGTGCACGTGGTGCTGTACGAAACGACAAGCGAATTTCCCGTGGCGAACCAGACTTTGGAGGACTGACCCGCTCTTGGGTGGGGAGTCTTCATCGGGCGCTCGATCAGCCGCCAGACCCGCAGGTGAATGGATGCGCAACCGTGATGTGAGGGCCGGGTTCCCGTTATCCGGACTTCACTGCCACCTCAGCGGAGCAAGACCGTCCGTTCGGTACGGAATCGGACATGGCGCCCAACTCGGCCCACTACCATGCCTATTGGGCGCACATCAGCGGCGAAATCAGGACAACGCAAAGGCCGCACGGAACGACTGTTCCGTGCGGCCTTCGGTGGCTTGATACCGATGTCTCAGTAGGCGGGCGCCGGTCCCTCACGGTCGTAGAACGGCCGGGTGCGGGCACGCAGCCACATCGCCACCGGGTCGTGCTCGTCCGCGAGCGCGACCGTGCACACGGGCACTCCCTCGGGGACCACGCCGACCGACTGGCGCATCATCTCCCGTACGGACTCCAGCGCGTGCGCGGAGGCGTCGTACAGATCGAGCCCCACGGCGAGGTACGGGGACCCGAGCGCGGGCTGCACCCAGGCGCGGCGCAGCGAGCGCACGGCGGGCGTGCGGTGCGCGTGCTGCGTGAGCAGCCCGTAGAACTGCGGGAGCTCGATGGCGGGCTCGGACAGCCGCAGCGGCCCGGCCGGCATCCGGTCCAGGCCGGTGGCGATCCGGCGCAGGTCGGCCCAGGGAATGCCGACGCCGCCGCCCTGGGCGTGCGGGTTGAGCCACAGCCCCCAGCGGTCGGGGTAGAGGGCGCGGGCGATGTCCCGGCCGGTGACCACCTCGTAGCCGCGGTTCCAGCCGCTGGCGGCCAGCTCCTGGGGGGAGGTCACGCAGGGCGCGTACCCGAGGCCGTCGACCTCCATGCCGCCGTACTGGGCGTCCGGGGAGCCGGGCTGCCCTTGCCAGAGCAGCATCCACAGCCGGCCCTCGGCGAGGGCGTGCAGGAGTGACTCGTAGCTCTCGTAGCGCCCGGGAGTCACCTGGCGCAGCATGTGCTCGACCTGCCCGACCGCGGCCGTGCCTGACGCACTCACCCGGTACCCCTCTTCGTCTCTTCGTCCGCCCGTCGCCCACGCGTGTCCGCCACCAGCTTAAGCGTGCCTACAGCACGTGGAAGGGGCGTACGCGCGTAACGATGAAGTCGACGACCGGATCTTCGACGCCGTCCAGGAGGATCAACTGCACAGGCCAGGGCGCCGATACGCGGGCCAGGGCGCGCCCCAGCGCGTCCATCGGGGCGTTCCGCATGGCGGGCTCCCATCCCACCAGCCGGACACCGATGTACAGCTGCGGCGCCCCGCCCTCGACGCTGGCGAGGCAGCGGTACGCGGCCGCGACGGCTCCGGTCGCGCGGAACTCCTCCGCGGCGACGGCCAGGAAGTCCACCGGGTCCTGCTGCCAGTCGGGCTCGAAGAGCCGGACCCGGCCGCCGGTGGCGGTTCCGTCGAGCGGGGTGCGGCCGGTGCGGCAGAGCTCCGCGACGGCAGGCGGGGGCAGCGGCGCGCCGACGGCCCCCTCGGGGTTGAGCGCGATGCCCAGCTGCGGGGGCAGGCCCCGGGCGAAGTCCACGGCGGGGGCGACGGCGAAGTCCATGCCGGGCCCGGCGCAGGCGCGGAACTGCTCCTCGGAGGTGTAGACGGGCACGTACGCGGCGCCGTTGATCTCCATGGTGGGCAGGTCCAGGCTGGCCACGCCCCCGGGCAGCGGGATCCACACGTGGCTGCGCCCGAGCACTTCGAGGATCCGCCCGCCGGCGTCCGCCTGCCCCAGCGCCGCCCCGAGCACCTGCTCCAGCTCGTTACCCGGCCACATGTACGCCTCCGCTTGCTTGCCCTTGTTCCGCCCCGAGGTTAACGGGCGGAGGCGGGCC
Source organism: Streptomyces sp. NPDC059443 (assembly GCF_042750105.1). Lineage (NCBI taxonomy): Bacteria > Bacillati > Actinomycetota > Actinomycetes > Kitasatosporales > Streptomycetaceae > Streptomyces > Streptomyces sp. NPDC059443. Next base: position 23,270 of record NZ_JBHYVM010000014.1, read on the forward strand.
GTCCGTCGGGGCGGGACCACTAGTGGCGCGGCTCACTGCACAGCTGCTGGAAGCCGATCGCCGTCAGACGGGAGGCCGCCGGGCGGTCCAGGAGGATCACCGAGGCGCAGCCGGCCGGCGGACGGCCCGACTCCGCCTCGCGCAGCAGCCGGGCCACCGCGACCCGGTGCCGGGCGAAGGCGTACGCCGACACGCCCCGGCCCCGCGCGGCCTGCCCGGCCCGGGCCTCCTCGGGGGTGGTGTCCAGGAGCACCAGGTGCAGGGCGCGGCCCCGGCGCCGGGCGGCCCGGGCGAGGAGGGCCCGCACCCAGCTCTGCGTCCCGCAGTCGTGGACCACGGCCGAGGCGCCGGAGCGGAGCACCCGCCACAGCCCCCAGTAGTGCGCGATCCGGACCGCCGGGCGGTAGACGGCGTAGGGCACCGCGGCCGGCATCCGGCGCTCCCACCGCTCGCGCGCGTCCTGGGAGTCGATGCCGCCACCTTCGGCGGCCCGCTTGAGCAGGGTGGTCTTGCCGCCGCCGGGCAGTCCGGAGACGACCACGATGTCCCCGTCGGCGAAGCGGAGCCGCCCGGGGGCCGCGGAGCCGGTCCCGGCCCGGGGGCCGCGCAGGTCCCGTACCCTCCCCGGCCCCGCCCCCACCGCGGCTGCCCGTACGACGCTGCGCTGCGTCGGGACCCCGGGCACCGCCGGCGCCGCCGGCACCGCCGGCGCCCCCGGCGCCCACGCTCCGAATCTCCGCACAGTGATCGCCTCCCCCGCGTCGGGTCACGAAGACCCTTCCCCCTGAATGTAAAGAGACGGTAATCCGGGGTCCCCGGTTCCGCTCCGCTTCCGGACCCCCTCCCCCATTCGGCCGCACGCCGTGCAATGATGTGCGCCATCTGGACACCAACTGCATACCGGCCGCTTGAATCCACGCGGGAGAGTTCCGACCGGCCCCCAAAGGCCGTACCGGACGCCGAAGGAGCAAGTACCTCCCTTGAATCTCTCAGGCCCCGTACCGCGTGGATGAGGCAGATCTGAAAAGCGAGCCGCGCAGGCGCCCGTGAGGGCACCGGCGTCGGCTCCACCCAAGGTGCAAGTCGAAGACCTTCCCCTGGAAGCGGGGAACTCTCGGCGAACCTCTCAGGTTCCGATGACAGATGGGGAGGAACTCCTCCTCGTCATGTCATGCCCTGGGACCCGGGAGCCACACCCATGAGCACTGCCCCCCGCCTGACCGCCCTCGATGCGCTGCACCGTGAGCTCGGTGCGACCATGACCGATTTCGCGGGCTGGGACATGCCCCTGCGGTACGCCAGCGAGCGCGACGAGCACAACGCCGTCCGCACCAAGGCCGGTCTGTTCGACCTCTCCCACATGGGCGAGATCACCCTGACCGGCCCCGAGGCCGTCAAGGTCCTGGACTACGCGCTCGTCGGCAACATCTCCACCGTCGGCGTCGGCCGCGCCCGTTACACGCACATCTGCCGGGAAGACGGCGGCATCGTCGACGACCTGATCGTCTACCGCCTGGGCGAGACCGAGTACATGGTCGTCGCCAACGCCTCCAACGCCCAGGTCGTCCTCGACGCGATCACCGAGCGCGCCGCCGGCTTCGACGCCGAGGTCCGCGACGACCGTGACGCGTACGCGCTGCTCGCGGTCCAGGGTCCGGAGTCCCCCGGCATCCTCGCCTCCCTCACCGACGCCGACCTGGACGGGCTGAAGTACTACGCCGGCCTGCCCGGCACGGTCGCCGGGGTGCCCGCGCTGATCGCGCGTACGGGGTACACCGGCGAGGACGGCTTCGAGCTGTTCGTCGCCCCCGAGCACGCGGTGCAGCTGTGGCAGGCGCTGACCAAGGCGGGCGAGGGCGTCGGCCTGGTCCCGGCCGGTCTGTCCTGCCGCGACACCCTGCGCCTGGAGGCGGGCATGCCGCTGTACGGGCACGAGCTGAGCACCTCCCTCACCCCGTTCGACGCGGGTCTGGGCCGGGTCGTGAAGTTCGAGAAGGAGGGCGAGTTCGTCGGCCGGGCCGCCCTGGAGGCCGCCGCCGAGCGGGCCGCCTCCAACCCGCCGCGCAAGCTGGTCGGTCTGATCGCCGAGGGCCGCCGCGTCCCGCGCGCCGGCTTCTCCGTCACCTTCGACGGCCAGGTCATCGGCGAGGTCACCTCGGGCGCCCCGTCCCCGACGCTGGGCAAGCCGATCGCGATGGCCTACGTCGACGCGGCGTACGCCGCGCCCGGCACCTCCGGCGTCGGCGTGGACATTCGCGGTACGCATGAGCCGTACGAGGTCGTGGCTCTGCCCTTCTACAAGCGGCAGAAGTAACCCTGTAACGGATCGAGGCCGTACGGGCAGCCCTCGCGGCTTCCCGTACGGGCGCACGCCCGCGCTCCGTCCCGGTCCGTCACAGTCCGCCTCAGCCCGTCTCAGCCCGTCTCGGCACGCAAGACCACTGTTCGATCCACTCCCCCGCATCCAGGAGAATCAGGCCATGAGCAACCCCCAGCAGCTGCGTTTCAGCAAGGAGCACGAGTGGCTGTCGGCCGCCGTGGACGGCGTCGCGACGGTCGGCATCACGGAGTTCGCGGCCAACGCGCTCGGTGACGTCGTCTACGCCCAGCTTCCCGAGGTCGGTGACACGGTGACCGCAGGCGAGACCTGTGGCGAGCTGGAGTCGACCAAGTCGGTCAGCGACCTGTACTCCCCCGTCACCGGTGAGGTCGTCGAGGCCAACCAGGACGTCGTCGACGACCCGGCGCTCGTCAACACCGCCCCCTTCGAGGGTGGCTGGCTGTTCAAGGTGCGCATCACGGACGAGCCGGCCGACCTGCTCTCCGCCGAGCAGTACGCCGAGCTCACCCACTCCGACAACTGACCCCAGGGGATCTTGATGTCCGTACTGAACACCCCTCTCCATGAGCTCGACCCCGCCGTCGCCGCCGCCGTCGACGCCGAGCTCGTGCGCCAGCAGTCGACCCTGGAAATGATCGCGTCGGAGAACTTCGCTCCGGTCGCCGTCATGGAGGCCCAGGGCTCGGTCCTGACCAACAAGTACGCCGAGGGCTACCCGGGCCGCCGCTACTACGGCGGCTGCGAGCACGTGGACGTCGTCGAGCAGATCGCGATCGACCGCATCAAGGCGCTGTTCGGCGCCGAGGCCGCGAACGTGCAGCCCCACTCGGGCGCGCAGGCCAACGCGGCGGCGATGTTCGCGCTGCTGAAGCCGGGCGACACGATCATGGGCCTGAACCTGGCCCACGGTGGTCACCTGACCCACGGCATGAAGATCAACTTCTCGGGCAAGCTCTACAACGTGGTCCCGTACCACGTCGACGAGACCGGCGAGGTCGACATGGCCGAGGTCGAGCGCCTCGCCAAGGAGTCCAAGCCGCAGCTGATCGTCGCGGGCTGGTCCGCCTACCCGCGCCAGCTGGACTTCGCCGCCTTCCGCCGCATCGCGGACGAGGTCGGCGCGTACCTGATGGTCGACATGGCGCACTTCGCGGGCCTGGTCGCCGCGGGTCTGCACCCGAACCCGGTGCCGCACGCCCACGTGGTCACCACCACCACGCACAAGACCCTGGGCGGTCCGCGCGGCGGTGTCATCCTGTCGACGCAGGAGCTGGCCAAGAAGATCAACTCCGCGGTCTTCCCGGGTCAGCAGGGCGGTCCGCTGGAGCACGTGATCGCGGCCAAGGCGGTCTCCTTCCTGGTGGCGGCCTCGCCCGAGTTCAAGGAGCGCCAGGAGCGCACCCTGGAGGGCGCGAAGATCCTCGCCGCCCGTCTGGTCCAGGACGACGTCAAGGCCGTGGGCGTGGACGTCCTCACCGGCGGCACCGACGTGCACCTGGTCCTGGTCGACCTGCGCAACTCCGAGCTGGACGGACAGCAGGCCGAGGACCGCCTCCACGAGGTCGGCATCACGGTCAACCGCAACGCCATCCCGAACGACCCGCGACCGCCGATGGTCACCTCGGGTCTGCGGATCGGCACGCCGGCGCTGGCCACCCGCGGTTTCGACGCCGAGGCCTTCACCGAGGTCGCCGAGATCATCGCGCAGGCGCTGAAGCCCAGCTACGACGCGGACGACCTGAAGGCGCGCGTCTCGGCGCTCGCCGCGAAGTTCCCGCTGTACCCGACGCTCTAGGCGTCCCGACGCTCTGGGCGTACCCGACGCTCTAGGCGCCGGCCCGGGAGGGCCCGGCCTTGTTATGCACAGGGCCGGGCCCTTCTCATGACCAAAGCCCCAGGTGGATGCGGCCCATTGCCACTGAATTAGCCAAAAAATGGCAAATAGGCTCCGAATAAAGGACCACCCGCACCCCCTGGCAGGACGGACACCACACCTCATGGACATGAGCGCGGCCAACAGGAAGGGGCTCAGCCTCTTCGCCCTGATCATGATCGGGCTCGGCTCGATCTTCGGCTCCGGGTGGCTCTTCGGCGCGGGCCAGGCGGCCGCGGTCGCGGGGCCGGCGGCCATCATCGCCTGGGTCATCGGTGCCGTCTTCATCGGCATGATCGCCATGTCCTACGCGGAAGTGGGCGCGGCCTACCCGCTGCCCGGCTCGATGGCCCGCTTCGGCACCATCTCGCACGGGCCGGTGCTGGGCTTCATCACCGGCTGGGCGGTCTGGATCGCCATCGCCGCGCTGATCCCGATCGAGTCCATCGCCGGTACCCAGTACATGTCGTCCTGGAACTTCGGCTGGGCCAAGGGCCTGGTCGAGAACGGCGGCCTGACCACCTCCGGGATGGCGATGGCCCTGTTCCTGACCGTGGCCCTGTGGCTGGCCTGCTACTGGTCGGTGGCGCTGCTCGCCAAGGCGAACAACCTGCTCACCCTGGTCAAGTTCGCCATCCCGGTGCTCGCCGTGATCGCCCTGATCGCCTCCGGCTTCCACACCGGCAACTTCACCGACCACGGCGGTTTCGCTCCCAACGGCTGGTCCGCGGTCATGACCGCCGTCACCACCTCCGGTGTCGTCTTCGCCTTCAACGGCTTCCAGGCCGTGGTCAACCTCGGCGGCGCCGCCAAGAACCCCGGCCGCGCCATTCCGCTCGCCCTGGTCGGCGCGCTCTCCCTCGGCCTGGTCATCTACCTGGCCCTGCAGATCGCCTTCATCGGCGGTGTCCCGCCGGAGAAGCTGGCCGAGGCCGGCGGCTGGAGCGGCATCAACTTCGCCTCGCCGTTCGCCGACCTCGCCAAGATGCTGATGCTGCACTGGGTCGTCACCATGCTCCAGTTCGGCGCCTTCATCTCGCCGTCCGGAGCCAACATCGGCAACGTCGCCTCGGCCTCGTACATGGCGCAGAACCTCGCCGACACCGGCTTCTTCCCGAAGAAGATCCGCGAGGTCCACCCCAAGTACGGCACCGCCCGTCCCGCGATGTGGCTGAACCTCGGCTTCTCGATCCTGCTGCTGGTCACCGTCGGCCACAGCTGGGAGGCCCTGGCCAGCGTGGTCTCCGCCGCGATGGTGGTCTCGTACCTGATCGGCCCGATCGCGGTCGGCGTCTTCCGCGAGACGAAGCCCGAGCTGCCGCGCCCCTTCCGCCTGCCGGCCGCGAAGATCCTCTGCCCGGTCACCTTCGCCTTCGCCGCCTGCGCCCTGTACTGGTCCAAGTGGCCGGACACCGGCAAGGTGGTGCTGCTCACCCTGGTCGCAGCCCCGATCGCGGCCGTGGTGCTCAAGCGCAAGGGCGAGAAGAACCTGGCCGGGCAGTTCGCCCCGGCCTGGTGGATGATCGCCTTCCTGCTGTGGCTGGGCACGCTGTCGGCGCTCGGCAGCAAGGAATTCGGCGGCCACGGGGTCATCCCGGGCGGCGTGGACATCGCCATCGTCGCCGTCTCGGCCCTGGGCTTCTACTTCTGGGCCGTACGGTCCGGGGTCAAGGCCCACCACGCGGGCCTGCCGGGCCCGGACCCGGTCCTGGACGCCGCCCCCGCCGGGGAGACCGACGCAGCCGCCACACCGGAGCGCGAACTGACCCACGCCTGATCCACGCCCGATCCCACGCCCGGGCGTCCCCCTCCCGACCCGTCCGGCGGCCGAGCTGTTCACCTCACCGCGTTAAGCTCGGCTGTCGGACAAAATCCGCAGATCACCCCGATCGCTCCCCTCTCCTCCCCGCCCTGCCCCGCTCCCACCCACGAGCAGACATAGGAGTCCGCAACCGTGGCCATCTCCGTCTTCGATCTCTTCTCGATCGGCATCGGTCCTTCCTCCTCCCACACCGTCGGCCCGATGCGCGCCGCGCGCATGTTCGTGACCCGGCTCAAGAAGGATGGTTTCCTCGCCCAGACCGTCTCCGTCCGCGCCGAGCTCTTCGGCTCCCTCGGAGCGACCGGCCACGGCCACGGCACCCCCAAGGCCGTCCTCCTCGGCCTGGAGGGCCACTCCCCCCGCACCGTGAACGTGGAGACCGCCGACGACGAGGTCGAGCGCATCCGCAAGACGGGCCGCCTGCGGCTGCTGGGCACGGAAATAGGCGATGTCCACGAGATCGCCTTCGACGAGCCGAACCAGCTGATCCTGCACCGCCGCAGGTCCCTCCCGTACCACGCGAACGGCATGACCCTCTTCGCGTACGACGCCGCGGGCACGCCGCTCCTGGAGAAGACGTACTACTCGGTCGGCGGCGGCTTCGTCGTGGACGAGGACGCGGTCGGCGAGGACCGGATCAAGCTCGACGACACCCCGCTGAAGTACCCCTTCCGCAGCGGTGACGAGATGCTCCGCCTCGCGAACGAGACCGGCCTGTCGATCTCCTCGATGATGCTGGAGAACGAGAAGGCCTGGCGCACGGAGGAGGAGATCCGCGAGGGCCTCCTCGAAATCTGGCGCGTCATGCAGTCCTGCGTCTCGCGCGGCATGTCCCGTGAGGGCATCCTGCCGGGCGGTCTGCGGGTCAAGCGGCGCGCCGCGGGCACCGCCCGCCAGCTGCGCGCCGAGGGCGACCCGCAGGCGCACGCCATGGAGTGGGCGACGCTGTACGCGATGGCCGTCAACGAGGAGAACGCGGCGGGCGGCCGGGTCGTCACCGCCCCCACCAACGGCGCCGCGGGCATCATCCCGGCGGTCCTGCACTACTACATGAACTTCGTGCCCGGCGCGGACGAGGACGGCGTGGTCCGCTTCCTCCTCTCCGCGGGCGCGATCGGCATGCTCTTCAAGGAGAACGCCTCGATCTCCGGCGCCGAGGTCGGCTGCCAGGGCGAGGTCGGCTCGGCCTGCTCGATGGCGGCCGGCGCCCTCGCGGAGGTCCTGGGCGGCACCCCGGAGCAGGTCGAGAACGCGGCCGAGATCGGCATGGAGCACAACCTCGGCCTGACCTGCGACCCGGTCGGCGGCCTCGTCCAGATCCCCTGCATCGAGCGCAACGGCATGGCGGCCGTCAAGGCCGTCACCGCGGCCAAGATGGCCATGCGCGGCGACGGCACCCACAAGGTCTCCCTCGACAAGGTCATCAAGACCATGAAGGAGACGGGCGCCGACATGAAGGTCAAGTACAAGGAAACCGCCCGCGGCGGCCTGGCGGTCAACGTCATCGAATGCTGACCTGACCCTGCCCCTGTCCTCGACAGCACCGCGGCCGCGCCCCCCCCCCCCCCCGGGCCGCGGGGGGGCGCGCGGCGGGGGGGGGTGGGGCGCGGGGCGCGAGAGGTGTGGGGGGGGGTGGTGTGTGTGGTGT
>NZ_JBHYVM010000014.1:30963-170195 GCF_042750105.1 Streptomyces sp. NPDC059443
GGGGCGACATTCATAATCTGTGCCCCCCCTCCCGCCCCCGATCCCCGCCGCCCCCCGGCCCGCGCCCCCATCCCCCGCGGGGGCGCGCCCCCCCCCCCGCTTGGGTGGGTTACGCCAGTAACTGAGTTCGAGATTGGGGGGGATATGAGGTTTGGGTGTGAGTTGGTCACGCTTGAGGGGGAACAACCAGGTCTGGGCTGGTTTCTTGATGATCACCTGCGCGAGGGTGGAGGTGCGACGTCGCGTCCACACCCCCGGCGGTTCGGCCAACCGTCTTGGACCACAGCCCTTTTGCTTAACCGGAGGACTTCAATCATGGCAAGCACCCGCAGCATCCGCGTGATGGCGGCTGTCGCATCGCTCCCCTTCGCCTTCGCGCTGCTCTCCGGCGTCGCCCGGGCCGACAACGGGGCCGGTGCGGCCGGGACCGCGTCGAACGCGGCCCTCGCCGACATCCTCGGCAGCGGCGTAGGCGGCAGCAACCTCGGCAACTCCTCCACCGCTCAGCAGGTCGCCTCCGGCTTCGGTGCGTCCAACCAGAACAACGGTGCGCAGTCCAACGGTTCTGGCTTCACCGCCATCGGCCAGTCCAACTCGCACGAGTCCTTCATCTACAACCCCCTGCCGTAGCCCGTATCACCCCGACGAACGCGACGAGCCCGCCCCTTTCCGGGGCGGGCTCGTCGCGTTCTTGTCACGTTCGGGAGAAAACAGGCCGAGGGACCCGTCCGGATGGGACCTTTGCCCCGCGGATGAGGCCCTCGGGTGGACTAGCTTGCCCGAGTGGGTGTGTTTTCCCGACCCCCGAGAGAGAGGCGGCCCGTATGACCGGCACAGAACACCGGGTCCTCCCGCTCCAGCTGGAGGCCGCCCCCGCTCCCATTCCGATGCGGGGCGTCTTCGTGTACCGCACGGACCGCCCCTACGAGATCTCCCTCGACTTCGAGGGCGCGGGACTCCACCTCGCGCACTGGGTGTTCTCGCGGGAGCTGCTGCTCGACGGTCAGACCTGCGCCACCGGGGAGGGTGACATCCAGGTGTGGCCGCGCTGGCAGGGCACCGAACCTCGGATCTGCCTCGCCTTCAGCAACGGCAGCCAGAGCTGCGTGGTGTCCGCCCGCGCGAAGGACGTGCGCGAGCTGTGCCGGCGGCTGACCGCGATGGTCCCGCGCGGCCAGGAGCACCGCCACTACGACCTCGACGCCGAGCTGGACGCCCTGCTGCCCAGGTGAGGTACCGCGCGGGGCCGGTGCGGCCCCGGTGATCCTGGGGGGGGTGCGTGGTGGCCGGGGGTCAGCGGTGCTCGGGGTTGGGGAAGTCGAAGCGGCAGCCCGCGTCCCATTGCGAGCGCTGGTTGCCGTGCGCGGGGATCCCGCCGTTCCGTTTGAGCAGGGCCGCCAGGTGCATGAGGTTCCAGCTCATGAAGGCCGTGTTCCGGTTGGTGAAGTCGTTCTCGGGGCCGCCGGAGCCGGGGTCGAGGTACGAGGGTCCGGGCCCGGCCTCCCCGATCCATCCGGCGTCGGCCTGCGGCGGGATCGCGTAGCCGAGGTGCTGGAGGCTGTAGAGGATGTTCATGGCGCAGTGTTTGACGCCGTCCTCGTTCCCGGTGATCAGTGCCCCGCCGACGCGCCCGTAGTACGCGTACTGGCCCTGCTCGTTCAGGATCGAGGAGCAGGCGTAGAGCCGCTCGATGACCTGCTTCATCACCGAGCTGTTGTCCCCGAGCCAGATCGGGCCGCACAGCACGAGGATGTCGGCGTCCATGATCTGGCTGTAGAGCACCGGCCACTGGTCCTCCTCCCAACCGTGCTCGGTCATGTCCGGCCAGACGCCCGTGGCGATGTCGTGGTCGACGGCCCGGATGAGCGAGGTCCGGGCTCCGGCGGCCTCCATCACGGCGCGGCTCTTGGCGATCAGGCCCTCGGTGTTGCTGGGCTCGGGGGACCGCTTGAGCGTGCAGTTGACGTACACGGCGGTGAGGTCGGAGTAGTCCACGCCACCACCCTCGGCGCCGCCGGGCGCGACGGCCACCGGACCGCATCCATCCGGGAACGGGCCCGGGCCCGGAGCAGGGCGGCGTCGCCGTGCTGGATCCGGCCCGAACCCGTGCTGGATCCGGCCCGAACCTAGGATGGCCGCATGTCGCTCCCGCACGCCATCCTCACCGCCCTGCTCGAAAAGCCCTCGTCCGGGCTGGAGCTGACCCGGCGGTTCGACAAGTCGATCGGGTACTTCTGGTCCGCGACGCACCAGCAGATCTACCGCGAGCTCGGCCGGCTGGAGGACGCCGGGCTGATCCGGGCGCTGCCCAGCGAGGTGCCCGTACGGGGGCAGAAGAAGGAGTACGAGGTACTGCCCGCCGGAAGCGCGGAGCTGGCCCGGTGGGTCGGCGACAGCCAGGACCCGAAGCCGATGCGCGACCCCCTGCTGCTGCGGATCCGCGCCGCGGGCGTGGTCGGACCGCAGGGACTCGGGGTCGAGCTGCGGCGCCATCTGAACCTGCACCGGAGCCAGTTGGCGGAGTACGAGGCCATCGAGGCGAAGGACTTCCCCCCGGGCCGGGACTCCGTCGAGGACCGGCTGCGCCGGCTCGTCCTGCACGGCGGGATCGCCCTGGAGAGCTTCTGGCTGACCTGGCTGGAGGAAGCGCTCGCCGAGGTCGAGGACATGGAAGCCGAGGGCATGGAAGCCGAGGTCTCGGAAGAGGCCCGGGGCACGGCCTGACCGGCCCCGCGCCCTGCCCCGGCAGGGGGGCGGGCGGGGGGCCGGCGGGACGGCGCGGGGCCTGTCCCGGGGCTTACTTGTTCAGGGAGGCCCAGAACTCGTCGAAGCTCAGCAGGCCGTCGCCGTTGGTGTCCTTGGCGGCGATCACGGCTTCCGCGACCGCGCCGGTGACGTACGCGTCACCCATCGCCTTCATGGCAGCGCTGTACTCGTCGGCCGTGACGAAGCCGTCGCCGTCCGCGTCGAACTTGCCGAACGTCGCCCGTGCGCTCTCGATGTCCGCCACTGGGTCCACCCCTTCTTGGTGCTTGTTGACCGGCTCAGGGTAGCCGCACCCGGACACCCCTCCCGCGCCGGGTCCCGGTCGGGCGGCAGATATGAATTCAATTACCCTTCCGTAGGGTGGAATATATAATTACTGCCAACAATTCCAACTTCCACTTGTCACGCTCCGGGATCACGGCATAACGTACCGGCATTGCCGCCACACCAGGAGCGCAGGGCTCCCAGGGACTAGTGGCAACAAGGGCGATCACACAGATGACGATCCATGCTGACGCATCATTCGAAGTTCTGCCCTTCACCCGCACCTGCCGCCATATCTGGGAAGACGGCGACCACGTGCTCATCGGAGTGAGTCCTGGAAACAGCTACTTCAGTTCCGAGCGCATCAGCAGTCTCGCCCGATGGGCCACGGCCCGCTTCGCACAGGTGGACTTCGTCTACGCGGACCTCCACGTGGACCGGATGTTCGCCGCCTTCGGCTACACCGAGGAGCACGCCGGAAAGCGTGCCGCGAAGGAGATAAAGGCGGTCCGGCGCAGGATCCTCAAGGGCGTCGAGGAATCGGGGAACCCCAGCGTCGAGATCCGCGTGAGGGCGCTTTCGGAGTTCCTGGGGAATCCCGTCTACCAGCTGCTCCACCGGCGCGTTCTGCATTTTCTGGAGACCGACGACGAGTTCCGCAAGGGCTGCGAGGAAATGGCCTTGCATTTTGTCGGTTCGAAGTTGCCGGAAGGTGAATCGATCACGGACTCGCAGTTGCGGGTCTGCTTCGATTACATGGCAGCCGAACTGCCCTTCTTCATCGACACCCCCAGCATTCTCGACGTGCCGTCCTCGGTGGCGGCCTACCACGTCAAGATGCCGCTGACGGACGTCCTCTTCGCCCGCGGCGGGGGACTGCGCGCGACCAGGAACCAGGCTTATGCCGTCGTAAGGCCCACCTCACCAGCCGAAGGGACCGCCGATGACCGTCGAGCAGCTTGAGGGCGCCGGGCAGGGGCAGCCACAGGGACAGGGTCCGACCCGGACCGGCGAGCCGCTCCTCGACTTCCCGCTCTCGCGGCGCGGTGACGTGCTCCCCGAGGAGTGCGCCTGGCTGCGCGAGAAGGCTCCGGTCGCGAAGGTCCGTACCCTCACCGGGGATCCGGCCTGGCTGGTGAGCAGCTACGCGCTGGCCAGACAGGTGCTGGAGGACGAGCGCTTCAGCCTCAGGGACACGGCGAACGCCGGCGTACCGCGCCAGTACGCGCTGACGATCCCGCCCGAGGTCGTCAACAACATGGGCAACATCAACAGCGCCGGACTGCGCAACGCGGTCATGAAGGCGCTCAATCCGCGGCAGAAGGGCCTGGCGGACCGGCTGCGCGCCGCGGCCGGGGAGCTCATCGACGGGATCGTGGCCGAGGGGGGTCCCGCCGACCTGCGGGCCGGGTTCGCCGATCCGTTCTCGGCGGCCCTGCACTGCCAGGTGCTGGGGGTGCCGTTCGAGGACTGGCGGCGGCTGATGTCGGGGCTGGACGTCGCGTTCATGACCGCGCGCGAGCCCTTCCCCGACTCGGCGCTCAACTGGTACAAGGACGTCGGCTACTTCGCCGAGCGGCTCCGGGTCCAGCTCGCGCTGCCCGCCGAGGAACGTACGGGGCTACTCGGCACGTTCGCCGGGCTGAGGGAGGCGGATCCGGAGTCGGCGCACCTGACCGACGACATGTTCGCCACCGTCGCCGTCTCCCTCTTCGGCGCCGGCGCGGTCTCCACCTCCGCGTTCCTGACCCTCGCGGTCCTCGCGCTGCTGCAACGGCCCGAGCTCATCGGGTACCTGCGCGCGCACCCAGAGCGCATGGGCAAGGCGGTGGACGAGCTGCTCCGCTGGAACCTGTCCGTCGGCGACGGGCTGCCGCGCATCGCCATGGCGGACGTCCAGGTCGGCGAGGTACTGGTCAAGGAGGGGGAGCTCGTACTCGTCCTGCTGGAGGGCGCCAACTTCGACCCGGCGGCCTTCGAGCACCCGGACGAGCTGAACCTGGAGCGCGAGAGTCCGGGCGCCCATCTCGCCTTCGGCGCCGGACGGCACTTCTGCCCGGCGACCGCCCTCGCCCGGGCGCACGCCGAGATCGCGCTGGAGGTGCTGGTCGAGCGGCTGCCCGGGCTGCGGCTCGCGGTGCCCGCGGAGAACCTGGTGTGGCGCACCGGCTTCATCAAGCGCCTCCCGGAGCGGCTCCCGGTCGCCTGGTGAGGGGCGCGCCCCGGGAGCCCGTACGCACGGAGCTCCCGGGGCGCCTTCGCGGCGCGCACCGGGCTTCCTACCGGAAGATGCCGGTGTGGCCGAGCGAGTAGCGGCCGGGCTGCGGGTACACGGCGAGGCCGTGGGGGCCGCCGCCCACCGGGATCTTGGCGATCTCCTTGCCGGTGACGGTGTCGATCGCGTAGACCTCGGAGTTGTAGCGGCCCGAGAGCCACAGCACCTTGCCGTCGGCCGAGACCCCGCCCATGTCGGGGCTGCCGCCGTCGGGCAGTTCCCACTTCTTCGTCAGCTTGTTCTGCTTGAAGTCGAAGACGGAGATGGACCCTTCGCCCCGGTTGGAGACGTACATCTCCTTGGAGTCGCGGCTGACGTACAGCCCGTGGCAGCCCTTGCCGGTGGGCAGCAGCTTGGGCTCGTCGAACTTGTCGCCGCTGAGCACCCACATGCCGTGCGCCATCATGTCCGCGACGTAGAAGGTCTTTCCGTCCGGGGAGACCTTGACGTCCTGCGGCATCGCGCCCTCGAACGGCAGCTTCTGCTGGCCGATGACCTCCATCTTCTCGGTGTCGACCTTGAGCAGCTCGCCGGAGAACTCGCAGCTCACGATGAAGTAGCGGCCGTCGGCGGAGAAGTCGGCGTGGTTGACGCCGAAGCAGCTCACCGGGACGGTCTTCACCCGGTCCATCGTGTGCGGGTCGCGGAAGACGAGTTCCTTGTCCATCGAGGCCATGACGATCGCGTACTTGCCGTTGGGCGTGAAGTACAGGTTGTACGGGTCGTGCACCTCTACGGGCGGGCCGGCCTCGCCGGTGGCCGGGTTGATCGGGGTCAGCGTGTGGCCGCGGTTGTTGTTGACCCAGAGGGTCTTCATGTCCCAGGAGGGGACCACGTGCTGGGGCTGGGCGCCGACCGGGATGGTGTCGATGACCTTGTACGTCACCGGGTCGATGACCGACACCGTGTTGGAGGTGGTGTTCGGTACGTACACGCGGGACGGGAAGTCCTTGACCACCGGGGAGAGCTTGTTCGGCCGGTCGGCGGCGTACACGTCGTTGGGATCGAGGAGCGGCGGCATCCCGGCCAGGCCCGGCGGCACGGCCGGTACGGCCTTGGCGGGTACGGCCGGCCCCTTCGAGCCGAGCGCCTCGGCGGGTCCCTTGTCGGCTGATCCGCAGCCGGCCAGGGCGGCGAGGACCAGACCGGCCAGCAGCGCGGTGGCCTTGCGGGGAAGTCGGGTGGTCGTCATGGGGTCAGCAGCTCCGTGGTGGTCACCGCGCGCAGTTTGCGGCGCGCGAGTTCTTCGAGGAGGGGTGGCATCGCGTCGACCGTGTCCGCGTAGCCGAAGTGCAGGCTCACCACCGATCCGCCTTGGATCGTGCCGATGACGGTGCGGATGACGGCCGCGGCACCGGGCGAGGTGAAGTCGAGGGAGTCGACGTCGTACGAGAGGACGTGCGGGTAGCCCGCCCGCTGGGCCAGTTTTCGCACGAGCGGGGTGGCGTACTGGGTCTGCGACGGCCGGAACCAGGTGCCGATGGACCCGGTGAGCCGCTTGAGCCGGTCGGCGCAGCCGGTGATCTCGGCGTACGCCTCCGCCTCGGGCATGGTGTTGATCGCGAGGTGGCGCTGGGTGTGGTTGCCGAGCTCGTGGCCGCCGTCGAGGACCCGGCGGGCCATCTCCGGGTGGGCGTCGAGCCAGGTTCCGATGGCCAGTACGGTGACCCGCGCGCCCGCCCGCTCCGCCTCGGCGAGGACCGCCTTGGCGATGGCGGGGTCGCCGTTGCCGTGGAAGGTCAGCGCGACCGCGGGGCGCCCGCGCGGGCCGTTTCCGATCTCGACGGGCTGTCCGGCGAACCGGCGCGGTGCGGGGGCCGCCTTGACCGGTGCCGCCTTGACCGGGGCGGGTTTGTCCGGGGCGGCCTTCGCGGGCGGCGACGGTGTCACCGGACGGCTGCCCGTACCGCAGGCGGCGGTGAGGGCACCGGCGGCGACCGCCGCGCCGGCGAGGAGAGCGGATCGGCGGTCCGGGTAGCAGAGCACCTGCCTATTTAAGGGGCGGATGCCCCTGTAAGTAATGATTGACCCAATTCGGGACCTTCGATCAATCCGGCCCGACGGGGGGTCCGTCCGCTATGTGGTCAACGATTCACTCATAGCGATCGATACTTATTCATTGATTACGAGGCCAGTGGCCCATCTCACCTAAGATTTAGGTAGAAACTCTTACTATTTGCACACTTATGCCCGACTTGGGACTTTTGGCATTTGGTCCCTCTTCTGCCATAGTCGGAATCACGGCTTCCCGTTGACCCGAGCGAAGTCCCTGCCGAGGATCACACCCCCTTCGATCCTCGGCACACCCATGAAACCCCCACAGCGCCCCACCACGGCGACCGGGGGTTTCTGGCGTTCCAGGGGGCGGCGCTCCAGGGGCAGGCGGTCAGCGGTCGGCCACCCGCATCTCGAACCAGGTGATCTTCCCGCGCGGCAGCAGGTCCGCGCCCCAGCGGTCCGAGAGCTTGTCCACCAGGAAGAGCCCCCGGCCGGTGGTGTCCAGCTCGTGGACCGGCATCAGGCAGGGCAGCCCGCGCGAGGGATCACGCACCTCGACGCGGATCCAGCCGCGGCGCCTGAGCATCCGTAAACCGAAGGACCGGGCCCCGGTGTGCCGGACGGCGTTGCCGACGAGCTCCGAGACCAGCAGGACGGTGTGCTCGGCGATCTGCGGCGAGAGCCCCCAGAGCCGCACCACCACGCACTGGGCGAGCCGGCGGGCCGTGCCCGCCGATTCGGGCATGGACGGCAGCGTCACTTCCGCCTCGGCTGGATTCCCGTACAACTCCAGCAACTTGAGGCCCTGTTCGTCTTCCGGGGCCGCCGTGAGCCGCACGGCGGAAGCGCTGCTGCGCTGCCGCGGCTGTTCCACACCCTCCAGACCCGCCATGCACCCATCATGGACGGCCGGTACGGCCGTTCGGGCCGTTCCGCAGGAAAACACCCCCCGGAATCATGGATTCCAAGGGGGTGTCTTGGCATATGCGTTTGGCAATCCGGATGCCACCGCACCGACCCTGACCTGCGGTAACGCACCGCACGGAGGTGATCACCCTGAGTGGATCACTCATTCTCCTTAAGGTTCCCTTAAGGCCTGGCTAATCCACCCACAGGGAGGACCGAGCGGTCTCAGAGGAACTTGGCCTTGCCGGGGCCCTCTTCCACGAAGCTGCGCATCCCGCGCTCGCGGTCCTCGGTGGCGAACAGGCCCGCGAACCAGTTGCGTTCGATGGTCAGCCCGGTGTCGATGTCGGCCTCCAGGCCCGCGTCCACGCACTCCTTCGCCGCGCGCAGCGCCAGGGCCGGGCCCTGCGCCAGCTTCGCGGCCCACGCGTGCGCCTGCTCGTACACCTCGGCGGCCGGCACCACCCGGTCCACGAGGCCGAGCGCGAGCGCCTCTTCGGCCTTGACCATGCGGCCGGTGAAGATGAGGTCCTTGGCCTTGGAGGGGCCGATCAGCCGGGACAGCCGCTGGGTGCCGCCGGCGCCCGGGATCAGACCGAGCAGGATCTCGGGCTGGCCGAGCTTCGCGTTGTCGCCGGCGATCCGGTAGTCGGCGCACAGCGCCAGCTCGCAACCGCCGCCCAGGGCGTAGCCGGTGACCGCCGCGACCACGGGCTTGGGGATCCGGGCCACGGCGGTGAAGGCGTCCTGCAGCCCGCGGGACCGGGCGACCATGCCCGCGTGGTCCATCGTCTGCATCTCCTTGATGTCCGCGCCGGCCGCGAACACCTTCTCGCCGCCGTAGAGGACGACCGCACGCACGTCGGTCCGGTCGGTGGCCTCCACCGCGAGCTCGCGCAGCCGGTCCTGGGTCGCGATGTCCAGGGCGTTCATGGGCGGCCGGTCCAAACGGATGGTGCCGACGCCTTCGGAGACTTCGAGAGAGATGGTCATACGGGAAGGTTAGCGCCGGTTAACGCACGTGCGCCCGGTGCTGTGGGTCACAGCACCGGGCGCACCCGGACTCCGTACGACGGAGGACTACTTGACGCGGAGGACTACTTGATCCACTCGGCCCAGTCCATGTTCCAGCCGTTGAGGCCGTTGTCGGGGGCCACCGTCTTGTCCTTGGAGTTCTTCACGATGACCACGTCGCCGATCAGCGAGGTGTTGTAGAACCACGCCGCCGGCTGGTCGTCGTCGCCCGCGCCGCGCACGTCGCGCAGGCCCACGCAGCCGTGGCTGACGTTCTCGCTGCCGAACGTGCTCGACGAGGCCCAGTAGTTGCCGTGGACGAAGGTGCCCGAGTTGGTCAGGCGCATCGCGTGCGGGACGTCGGAGATGTCGTACTCGCCGCCGAAGCCGACCGTCGCGCCGTTCATCCGGGTCACCTTGTACTTCTCGCTGATGACCATCTGCCCGTTGTACGTGGTGTTCGCGGGGGCGCCGGCGGTGATCGGGATGTTCTTGACCACCTGGCCGTCGCGGACGACCTGCATCTCGTGCTCCGCGGCGTCGACCGTGGTGACCTGGGAGCGGCCGATGGTGAAGGTGACCGTACGGGTCTGCTTGCCGTAGACCCCCGGGCGGCCTTCGACCCCGTCGAGTGCGAGCCTCAGGGTGACCTTGGTGCCGGCGGCCCAGTACTTCTCGGGGCGGAAGTCGAGGCGGTCGTTGCCGAACCAGTGGCCCTCGACCGGTACGGCCGGCTCGGCCGTCACCGTGATGGCCTTCTCGACGGCCTCGGGGTTGGTGATGCCGCGGGAGAAGTTGATCGAGACCGGCATGCCCACGCCGACGGTCGCGCCGTCCTCGGGCGTGTACTGGCCTATGAAGGTGTTGGCCGGGGTGAGGGTCGTGAACGTGGTGTCCTTCGCGGACTCCCGGCCGGCCTCGTCCTTGGCCACCGCGTGGACCTTGTACTCGGTGGCGGAGGCGAGGTTGCGGGAGGGCTCCCAGCTCGCGCCGTCCTCGGCGAGCTTGCCGTCCACCGCGTTGCCCTTGGTGTCGGCGACGGTCACCGTACTGAGCTTGCCGCCGGTGCTCGATATCTTGAGGACGCCGCTGGTGGCGACCTCCTTGGCCCCGTCGTCCGGCTTGATGCTCACGACGGCCTTCGACGCCTCGGTGCCGGTCGTTCCGGTACCCCCGTTGCCACCACCACCGCTCCCGCCGGCGCCACCACCGTTGCCGCCACCGCCACTGCAGGCGGTGGTGAACAGCAGGGCCGCGCCCAGCAGGAGGGCCGGCAGGCCGGTGCGGGCGCGGCCGCATATCGGCTGCAGGTTCACTCTTGTTCTCCCCATGTCCCCCGCGCGCGGGCAGTCGCGCGCTTATTGCCAGGAAATCACAGGCGGGGATCACGGGATGGCACGAACGTGTCACCGTTCCGTCCCAAGAGTCGGGGTTGTCGGCGTGTCAGCCCTCGGTGCCGGGCTTGGTCCCCCATACGTAGACGGCATCGCCCTCGGTGAGCAGGTCCCACAGCCGTTCGGCGTCGGGGACGGAGAGGTTGACGCAGCCGGCGGAGCCGCCGTGGGCGTAGAGGTCTCCGGGGCGTCCGTGGAGCGCCTGGCCCTCGTCGAAGAACTGGGCGTAGGGCATGGGGGCGTCGTCGTAGAGCGTGGACTTGTGGTCCTTGTTGCGCCAGTAGACCTCGTGCCAGCCGGGCCGGGTCTCCTCGTCGTCCCGGCCGGTGCGGACGGGTACGGGCGGGAAGACGACCGTGCTGTCGCGCTGGACCCAGAGCAGCTGCCGTGCCAGGTCCACGCAGGTCACCCGGTGCGGGCGGACGGGGCAGCCGTGGTCCGCGTTGGGGTTCGCGCGGGCCGCCACCGCGACCATGGTCCGGTAAGTGGCCAGTCCGGCGTACCCGTCCGCGGGCCGTACCCCGTTGTTCTGCTGGAACTCGCGGATCGCCGCGCAGTCCCCCGCGTCCTGCACCCCGTCGGCCTTCCGCCTCAGGTACCCCTCCATCTCCCGCTGGTAGGGGCCGGTCCCGGCGGTGCAGGCCGCCGCGGGGGCGGAAGGGGCTCCGGCGTCCGTGTCCGCCCGGGCCGCCGCGGCCGGGGCCGCCGGGCCGAGGGCCGCCGTCGCGAGGATCGCGGCCGTGAGGGCCGCCCTGGCCATCGCGCCTGCCGCCGCGTCGGCTGTGGTCATACGGGCCTCCTCGCGCCCGCCGGCCGGGCCGCTGGACCCGAGCCAACCGGAGCCGGGCGGACGCGGCGCGCCGGGTGCGCCGGTAGGGTCACCGGCCCACCCGGGCGGCCCACCCGGGCGGCCCACCCGGGCGGCCCACCCGGGCGGGCCGGCCGGGCAGGCCCGCCCGGCCGGGGAGCCCTCCGGGGATCAGCCGGTGCTGGGGTGCGGCTTGGGCGGCCTGGGCGGCTTGGGGCCCTTGCCCTTGCCCTTGCCGTGGTCGTCGCGCCTGTTGTCGAGGGTGATCACCAGGCGGTGGTCCGGGGTCTCCCCGTCCAGGTGGAGCGGACCGGTGACGCGGTTCGGCGGCAGGACGTAGCCCTCGGGGACGTCCGTCTCGACCAGGTAGTACCAGCCGTCCTCCAGGCCGGTGAACTCGCACACGCCCGCCCCGTCGGTGGCGCAGCCCGAGGACACCTTGTGGTCCGGGTTGATGCCCCGGGTCTGGAGGCCCTCGGTGTTGTTGGTCTCCTTCCAGACCTCGAACACCGCACCGTGCAGCGGCTGCTTCGTCTTCCCGTCCTTCTTCAGGATCTTGATGGTCCCGTCGTGTTCGGGCTCCTTCGGCTTCTCGTTCGGGACGTTGACGGTGATGCCGGACCGCACGTCGTCCTCGCCGAGGTCGAAGGGGATGACCGGGTCCTTCAGCAGGTCGTAGCCGGGCGGTGCCTGCGTCTCCCGCCAGTAGTACCTCTCGCCGACCGGCAGCTGGACCGTGCAGCTGCCCTGCGCGTCGGTCGTGCAGGAGCCGGTGAGCTTCTCGTCCGGGTTGGGCTGCCCGGTCTGCAGGCCCGGGACGTCGTTGGTCTCGCGCCACAGCTCGAAGCGGGCCCCGGGCAGGAAGGCCCCGGTGTCCTTGTCGGACTTCCACAGCACCACCTCGGCGGCGGCCGGGATCTTCGCGTTGGCCATCCGGGCGCGCGCACCGGCGGAGGCGTTCTCCTCGGTCAGCGTCAGCTCGGCGATCGAGTTCTCGGCGAGCTCGTAGCCGGCCGGTGCCTTGGTCTCGCGCCAGTAGTACGTACCGACGGGGACGGTACGGGAGCAGATGCCGCTCGCCGGGGTGACGCAGTCGGCGCCGACCTTGGTGTCGCCGCCCGGTTGCCCGAACTGGGCTCCGCCGATGCCGTTGGTCTCGCGCCACAGCTCGTACGTGGCTCCGGCCAGCGGCCTGCCCGCGCCGTCCTCCTTGAGGACGGAGACCTGGCCCTCCACGGGCGGCACCGTCCCCTCGCAGTCCGGCAGGTTGCCGTTGAAGGGGTAGGCGTGGAACTCCTGGCCGCCGCCACCGCCCGCGGCGCTGGTGTGGGTGAGGTTGCCGGTGGTGAAGAACCGGCCGTTGACCCCGGGCACGGTGACGGTGGCGAGCGAGGCCGGTTCGCCGACGAGCACGCTGCCCTGGAACTGGCCGCTGCCCAGCAGGCGTACCGTCCCGGCGTCGGGGAAGTTCCACAGCAGCCGGGTGCGGTAGCCGTTCCACGCGTCGCCGGTGTCGGTGATCCCGCCGCTGAAGGTGCTGATGGTGCGGGCGGACCCGAGGACGTTGACCAGGACGGTGGCGTCCGACGGGATGCGGTCGAAGCGGATGCCGATGGCCCCGGTCCCGTTGGCGGCGGCGATGTCGGCGTCGAGGTTGAACACCTGGAGTTTGGAGGTGTTGTCGCCGGTGAAGACGGCGAAGCCGCCGGCGACGACGGCCGTGCCGGTCGTCGGGCGGGGCCGGCCGTCGACGCGTGCGTAGCACTTGCTGGCGTATTCGAGCCGGTCGCGCAGGCCGTCGTACTTGGCCACCGCGTTCGGGTCCCTGGTCAGGGTTCCGGTGACCCTGCCGGGCCCGGGGGCCTCGCCCGCGTGGCGGACCACGCCGGCGTCGGAGATCAGCCGCTCGCCGGCGGCGATGTGCACGTTGCCGCCGGTGGCCAGGTAGTCGGAGCCCGCCGGGGGGCGGACCAGGGAGCCGGCGCCGACGACGCCGATGTTGTAGGCCTGGCCCGCGGCGGGGTCCTTGTCCTGGTCGAAGCTGCCGAGGACGACGACCTTGCCCTCGGCTTCGGCGGCGCGCTCGCGGACGAGGAAGTCGCCGCCGACGAAGATGTTGACGCCCTCGTCGTAGCCCTTGGGGTCGTTGCCGACGTCGATCGGCGGGAACGGATCGGGGCACCGGGGTCCGATGCAGGGGCCGAGCCCGTCGGGCAGGGTGGCCCGCAGCGCCGGGGCCACCCGCATCTGGGCCGCGCCCGCCGGGGCCGCGCGCATCTGGGCCGCGCCCGCCTGGGCCCGCGGCTGCCCATCGGGGGCCGGCACCGGTGGGGCCGCCAGGGCCGTGGGAGCCCCCGCGGCCAGTACGGCCCCGATGGCGAGCCCGAGAGGCCCGAGGGTCCAGTTCCTTGCTGACATGACGCTCCGTCCGTTCCTGCGCGCTGCTGGCCTCCACAGGCTGGGCGGGGGGTGCGGCGCGGCGGACGAAGCGACACTCCCCCACTACGTCAAACCGGTAAGACAATCACTCGATTGCCCAGGTCGCAGCGCTGGGTTCAGCCGGTGGCGGAGCCGGCCACCCACGCCGTCCAGGACATGTTCCAGCCGCCCAGCCCGTTGTCCGGAGCCACCGTCTTGTCCTGCGAGTTCACGACCTCCACCACGTCGCCGACCATGCTGCGGTCGAAGAACCAGCCGGCCGGGGTGTCCGAGCCGCCGCCCTTGTTGTCGCGCAGTCCGATGCAGCCGTGGCTGGCGTTGGCGGAGCCGAAGGTCTCCGGGCTGGTCCAGTAGTTGCCGTGCAGGAAGGTCCCGGAGCGGGTGAGGCGCATGGCGTGCGGGACGTCGGGGATGTCGTACTCCCCGCCGAAGCCCACCGTTTGCCCGTTCATCCGGGTGACATCGAAGAGCTCCATCACCACCATCTTGCCGTTGTAGGTGGTGTTCTTGGGGGCTCCGGCGGTGATCGGCACGGTGGACAGCAGCTCGCCGTCGCGCCGGACCTCCATGGTGTGGGCGGCGGCGTCCACGGTGGAGATCTGGGAGCGGCCGACGGTGAAGCGGATGGTCTTGTCCTGGATGCCGTACGAGCCGGACGCGCCCTCCACGTCGCGCAGCTTCATCCTCACCGTGACCTCGGTGCCGGGCTTCCAGTACTGCTTGGGCCGGAAGTCGAGCCGCTCGTTGCCGAACCAGTGGCCCACCACTTCCACGGCCGGATCGGAGGTGACGGTGATCGCGCGCTCCACGTCGGCGCGCCGCTCGATGGACCGGTTGAAGCCGAAGGAGATGATCATGCCGGTACCGACGGTGGAGCGGTTCTCCGGCTTGAAGTAGCCGATGAACCGCTCCTCGGGAACGTAGGTGGTGAAGGTGGTGTGCCGGGCCTGGCGCCGGTTGTGCCCGTCGAGGGCGACCGCGTCCACCGTGTACTTGGCCGCGAGCGCGAGCCGTCCGGCCCCCGGGTCGGGGCTCCAGCTGAGCCCGTCGTCCGCGATGGCGCCGGGCACCTTGTCCTCCTGGGCGTCCTCCACCTTGGTGACCACGACCCGTTCGAGCCGGCCCTCGGGGACGCGGACCGTCAGCGGGCCCTCGGCCGGGACGCCCTTGGCGTTGTCGTCCGGGGTGATCCGGATCGCCTCGTCCGGTGACCTTGGTTTGCCGGGCAGCTGGATCTCGATCGGGGAGCCGCCGTTCTCCGTGCATCCGGTCAGACCTCCGAGGAGGCCCGCCCACACCGCCACGGCGGCCAATCCCGCCCCTGCCCGCCTCTTCAGATGAGTCACGTTCCTCCAACGACCGGGGCCCTCCGGGGGAAACGTGGGTGCGGCCCACGTTCCAGGCAGAACAGTCCGGGCAGAACAGTGGGAAGGACCAGACGGGGGCGGGCCCTGGCCGGGACGCCGGGGCCGCACTTCCCCCACCCCTGCCGGTACCGAGAGCCGTGGAGGCGGGCAGTGTCGAGCGCAGCCGAGCAAGAGGCGGTGGAAGCCGTCGCGGGTGAGGTAGGGAGCGGCGGGACGGCCGCGCCCGTTCCGCACGCGGACGAGCACGACGGGAACGAAAACGGGAACGGACAGGGGAACGGAAACGGAAACGGGCACCGCCAGCTGAACGGCCTGCTCAGGGGCCGTACGGCACGGGTCCGTACCCGCCCGGGACCACCGGTGTGGCCGGGCTCCTCGCATCCGCTGGGGGCCCGGTTCCACCGCGGCCCGGACGGCGCCGCCGGGACCAACTTCGCGCTGTGGGCACAGGGCGCGGAGGCGGTGGAGGTCTGCCTGTTCGACGAGGACGGGACCGAGACCCGGTGCGTCCTGACGGAGCTCACGCACGAGATCTGGCACGGCTTCCTGCCGGGCGTGCGCCCCGGCCAGCGGTACGGGTTCCGGGTCCACGGCCGCTGGGACCCGTGGACGGGGGCCCGGTTCAATCCGGCGAAGCTGCTCCTGGACCCGTACGCCCGCGCCGTGGACGGGGCCCCGGGGAATGATTACGGCACCCTCCCGCCGGAGGTGTACGGGCACGTCCGCGACTGGCCGCAGCAGTACATCGCGGACACCGTGCGCGACGACCGGGACTCGGCTCCGCACGTCCCCAAGGGGGTCGTGGTCCACGATGACGACGACTGGGCGGACGATGTCCGGCCGAAGACCCCGTGGGCCGATTCGGTCATCTACGAGCTGCACGTGCGCGGGTTCACGATGCGCCATCCGGGCATCCCCGAGCACCTGCGCGGTACGTACGCGGGCCTCGCGCATCCGGCGGCGATCGAGCACCTGACCGGGCTCGGGGTGACGGCGGTGGAGCTGCTGCCGGTCCATCAGTTCGCGCACGAGGACCACCTGCTGCGCCGGGGGCTGCGCAACTATTGGGGCTACAACTCGATCGGCTACTTCGCCCCGCACGCCGGCTACTCGTCGAGCGGCACGGCGGGCCAGCAGGTCGGCGAGTTCAAACGGATGGTCAGGGCCCTGCACGCGGCCGGGATCGAGGTCATCCTCGACGTGGTCTACAACCACACGGCGGAGGCCGGAGAGCTGGGCCCGACCCTGTCGCTGCGCGGGATCGACAACCGCGCGTACTACCGGCTCCAGTCGGACCAGCGCCGGTACGCCGACTACACGGGCTGCGGGAACACCCTGCACGCCGGGCGCCCGCACGTGCTGCGGCTGATCACCGACTCGCTGCGGTACTGGGTGACGGAGATGGGGGTGGACGGCTTCCGCTTCGACCTGGCGGCGGCGCTGGCCCGCTCGATGCACGACGTGGACATGCTGTCGCCGTTCCTCGCGGTGATCGCCCAGGATCCGGTGCTGCGCCGGGTGAAGCTGATCGCCGAGCCGTGGGACGTGGGCTCGGGCGGGTACCAGGTGGGGGCGTTCCCGCCGCTGTGGACGGAGTGGAACGACCGCTACCGGGACGCCGTACGGGACTTCTGGCGGGGCTCGCTGCCCGACGTACGGGATCTGGGGTACCGGCTGTCGGGGTCCAGCGACCTGTACGCGTGGGGCGGGCGTCGGCCGTACGCCTCGGTCAACTTCATCACCGCGCACGACGGTTTCACCCTGCGCGACCTGGTGAGCTACGAGTCCAAGCACAACGAGGAGAACGGGGAGGACGGCCGGGACGGGACCAACGACAACCGGTCGTGGAACTGCGGGGCGGAGGGGGAGACGGACGACGCGCGGATCGGGGCGCTGCGCCGCCGCCAGCTGCGCAACCTCCTCACCACCCTGCTCCTGTCGACCGGGGTGCCGATGCTGGTGGCGGGCGACGAGTTCGGCCGGACGCAGGGCGGCAACAACAACGCGTACTGCCAGGACAACGCGACGAGCTGGGTGGACTGGTCGCTGCTCTCGGACCCGTCCTGGCAGGGGCTGCTGTCGCTGACCCGGCGGCTGCTGGAGCTGCGCCGGGCCCATCCGGTGCTGAGGCGGCGGGCGTTCTTCTCCGGGAACCCGCAGGGCGCGGACGGGCTGCGGGAC
This sequence comes from Streptomyces sp. NPDC059443, assembly GCF_042750105.1. NCBI lineage: Bacteria > Bacillati > Actinomycetota > Actinomycetes > Kitasatosporales > Streptomycetaceae > Streptomyces > Streptomyces sp. NPDC059443. The sequence goes on from NZ_JBHYVM010000014.1 coordinate 48,376, forward strand.
CTGGCCTGGTTCACCCCGGCGGGGGCGGAGATGACCGAGCGGGACTGGTACGCCCCGGCTTCCGCGGTGGGCATGTACCTGTCGGGGCGGGACATCCCGGGCCGCGACGAGCGGGGCCGGCAGGTGACGGACGACAGTTTCCTGGCGCTGCTCCACGCCGGGGACCGGCCGGCGGCGTGGGTGCTGCCGGGGGCTCCGTGGGCCTCGTCGTACGAACTGGTCCTGGACACCTCCGGGGAGGACCAGGCGGCGGCCCCCGCCACCCGCCACCGAGGGGGCGAGACCCTGACGGTCCCGGCCCGCGCGGTGCTGCTGCTGAAGGTGGTGGACTGAGCCGGCCGGCGACCGGGGCGCGGCTTCGGGCTCCCCCGGCCGCCGGGGTGCGTCAGGAAGAGGGGATCCAGGCGTAGCAGCCGCTGGAGACGAACTCCGCCGTGCCCGCCGGGATCGTGGTGGTGATCTTGTCGCCCGCCTTCGGCGGGGTCTGCGGGCCCGAGGAGAGGACGGCTCCGTCCTTGCCCCTGGCTTCCCAGCTGCACGTGGTACTCCGGGTCAGCGCGCGGTACGTGCCCGTCGACGGGGAGCGCTTCGTGCCGTCCGGGAAGCCCTGCCCGGCCGCCGCGAGGACCGGCAGCTGGTCCGGGCAGAGGAAGGTGATCGCGTCCTTCGCGCCCGGGATCTCCCCGGCCACGAGGGAGCCGACCGCCGCGTCCTGGTCGCGCTTCGCGGTGCGCTGCACCCGCTGGCAGGACTCCTGGCCGCCCTGGAGGACGGCCGCCGGGTCCGTCTTCTCGGGAACCCGCCCGCTCAGGTACCGCTTCTCCGCCGCGGTGAAGCTGCCCGTCTTCGGGGTGAGCCTGGTGTCCGGCAGGACGGGGCCCGTCGGCTTGGAGTCCGCCTCGGGCGCCGCCGGGGCGTCCGCCGGATCGGCGACCGGGGACGCGGCCGGCGGCTTGGGCTTCGAGACCGGGGCCTCGGCCCTGCCGTCCCCGCCCGCACCGCAGGCGGTCAGCGTCAGGGCGGCGGCCAGCAGGACGGCGGCCGCTGCGGAGCGTCGGTACATCAGGTGGCTCCCGTACGTATGAGAGGGGTGTGCGGAGCCCGGCCGTGCCGGCGGCCGGCCGGTCCCCGCACCGCGCCGAGCGGTCACTTCGCGCCGAAGGTGAGGACCAGCTGCGGCATCGCGTCCGCGGCCTTCGCCTCGGAGGACCAGATCCACAGCGGGTCGGTTCCCGTGCTCGTCAGGCCCAGGCTGTAGCTGGTGCCGAGCACCGCGGAGAGCGCTGCCGTGTCCAGCTTCGCGGTCCGCACCGCCGAGCCGTCCGGCACGCCCGCGAAGGAGCCGAGCGGGGCGGTGCCGAGGGTCGGCTTCGTCTTGAAGGTGGTGCCCGTACCGCTCCAGGTGCCGGTGACCGGGACCACGGAGACGGTGTCGGTCGTACCGGCACCCGTCGCCGTCGTGGTCTTGACCTGTAGCACGGCGGACTTCAGCACCTGGCCGGCCGGGGCCGCCGGGGTGTCGAAGCGCAGGTACGTCTCGTAGGCCGAGGTACCGCGCACCGCGAGCGAGGTGGAGGCTCCGTAGGCGGCGGTGGGTGCGCCCTGGTCGATGTAGGTGTCCTCGGTCGCGTTGACCTTGGAGACCGTGTCGGTGGGCGCCTGGGCCAGGTCGAAGTGGTTCTTGGCCTGGGCCTGGGTCAGCACCTTCGGGTAGACGGCCGTCTCGTCGATCTGGCCGGCGAAGAAGTCGCCGGCCGGCCTGGACGGCCAGCCGCCGAGGCTGTCTCCGCCGACGTGCCAGAAGCCCTCGAACTGCCGGGAGCCCGTGACTCCCAGCGTGCCCTTGGACTGGCCGTCCACGTACAACGCCATACCGGACGGGCCCTGCGTGGCGACGACGTGGTGCCATTTGTTGTCGTTGAACGTGTCCTGGGGACCGGTGGAGACGGTCTTCGCCCCACCGGAGTCGACGCCGAAGAAGATCCGGCCGGTGTCGGACAGGTAGATCTGCTTGTCGCCGTCGCTGCTGTTGCGGTCGGTGTTGTTGCCGAAGCCGACCAGCTTGCCGCCGCGCGTGGAGTTCGTCCTGAACCACGTCTCGATGGAGTACGAGCTGCCGACCGTCTGGCGGTGGTCGCTGTACACCTGCTGGCTGGTGCCGTTGAAGCCCATGGCCGTGCTGGCTCCGGTGACGGCGCCGGGGGTCTGGCGCAGCGCCGGGGCGCCCAGCTGGACGCCGCCGGTGTTGCCGCCGTCCGAGGAGTCGGCGACGTACGGGCTGACGGTGTCGTCGTAGCGCCAGTACAGGTTGGCGCCGTCCGCGCGGACCTGGTTCGGGTACGCGATCACCGAGTGCGGGACCGTCACCGAGGCGCCGGCCGACAGGGCGCTGGTGTTGCCCGCGGCATCGGTCGCGGTCACCTGGTAGCTGTAGGACACGCCGGCCTTGACCGTGGTGTCGGTCCACGAGACCTGTCGGCGCTGCCACTCCAGGGAGTCCGCGCTGACGGTGGCGACCGGGGTCGTCGAACCGTTGCGGTAGATCCGGTAGGTCAGCCTGCTGTCGTCCTGGTCATAGCCGGCGCGCCAGCGGACCTGGACCTCGCCGGGCCTGACGCTGGACGCGCTGGGGACCGGGGTGGTCGGGGCGCCGACGTCGCCGGTGGAGGCGAAGCGGGTCAGGGCCCGCTGGGGCCTTCCGTTGACCTGGGTGAACTCACCGCCCACCCACATGTACTTGGTGCCGTTCTTCTCCGCGATGGCCATCACGCGCGGGCCGATGTCCCCGCCGGGACCGTCGTCGGCGGTGGGGTGCCAGCCCAACTTCGCGGGGCTGCGCACGAATCCGCCCACGGGCGCGGGCGCGGCGCCCGGGTGGTCGGTCAGCTGGGCGAGGAGGGAGTTGCGCCTGCCGTCGGGGAACTGGCCCTCCAGCGAGCAGTCGTGCGCGCGCGAGGAGCTGTAGAGGACTCCGTCGTACGGCAGGACGAACTGCGTCGCGCCGAGGCAGCGGTCGCGCCACTTCTCGCCGAAGTCGGTGCCGAGGCCGATGCGGCCGTCGAAGGCACCGCCGCCGGTGCCCTCGTTGCCGGTGTAGTAGCCGGTGGCGTCGGCCGCGATGTGTGTGACGACCGAGTTCGGCGGGATGGTGCCGTAGGTCTTGCCGACGGCGCCGGTGGTGGCGTTCACGACGGCCAGCGCGTGGCTCTTGGCGCCGTTGACGGTGAAGAAGTCGCCGCCCAGCAGGACGTTCTTGCCGTCGTCGCTGAGTTCGATGGCGCGGCCGGGCTCGTCGGCGTTGGCGACGAAGGGCAGGAGCGCACCGGAGGCGGCGTCGACCGCGGCGAACCGCTCGCGGGGCGCGCCCTCGACGGTGCTGAAGTCTCCGGCCGCGTACAGGGTGTCGTCGGAGACGGCGAGCGCGCGCACGGTGGCCGGGAACCTCGGGTGGAACGAGGCTTTGGGGGTGCAGGTCTTGATGTTGATGGCGGTGAGGCTGGAGACGGGGGTGCCGTTGACGGCGCCGAAGTAGCCGGCCGCGTACAGGGTCTTCTTGTCCTTCGAGACCGTCAGCGCGCGCACGGTCGCGCTGCCTTCGTCGACGGTGAAGGAGAGCTTGCAGGAGCTCGGGGCTCCGGTCGCCGCGTCGAGCGCGACGAAGTTCACGGCTTCCTGCTCGGCTCCGCCGGCGCCGTCGGGCGGGCGGACGGCCGAGAAGGTGCCACCGGCGAAGACCGTGCCGTTGGCCTGGGCCATGGCGAAGACGGTGCCGTTCGGCTGCCACGTCGGCAGGTTGTCGGCGGTGAAGGCCACGGGCTGCGTGATGGCCGACGCCTGCGGTATCAGCACGAGGCCTATCCCGGTGCCGGCCCCGGCCAGCGCCAGGGCGAGGGCGGCAGCCAGCCCTCTGGATCTACGCATGAGCCCCCCAGGGCAATGGCCCGGTTTGAACGGCTGGAACTACCCGAACAGCCATACGTGCTGGCGCAGACCAGGGCTCGCGTGAGGGCGGAGGGTGCACTACGGACGTATGGCAGGTTTAGTCCGGCCACACCCGCGTACAGCTGCGCGAATGACCGGGACACGGCGAATCGTAGGTGAAATATATGGCCTCGGCGGTCAATGCGGACACCTGCCCCCCGCCCGTTGGTCCTCGGCCTGCCGAATGGCCGATTCGACTGTGGTCCCGGTGAATTCGGCCATCTGGACGCGACCGACCGCGCCGGGCCGGGAGCAACGGCCCTCAGTACGCTCCTCGTCCGTCGACCACGGCTCGGAGCGTGCGGCCCATGAGGTCCACGTCACTGGTGAAGGACCAGTTGTCCACGTACTGCAGGTCGAGCTGGATCGTCTCGTCCCAGGACAGGTCGGACCGGCCGCTGATCTGCCACAGCCCGGTCATCCCCGGCCGCACCGTGAGCCGGCGCAGCTCGACCTCGTCGTACTTCGCCACCTCCTCGGGCAGCGGCGGACGCGGGCCGACCAGCGACATGTTCCCGGCCACCACGTTGATCAGCTGTGGCAGTTCGTCCATGGAGGTGCGGCGCAGCAGCCGGCCGATCCGGGTCACCCGGGGGTCGCGCCGCATCTTGAACATCAGGCCGTCGTTCTCGTTGGATCCGGATAACTCGGCCTTCAGCGCGTCCGCGTCCACGACCATCGTGCGGAACTTCCACATGACGAACGGGACTCCGTCCCGCCCGATGCGCCGCTGCCGGTAGAAGGCGGGCCCGGGCGAGCCGAGCCGGATCGCGAGGACCGTTCCGAGGAACGCCGGCGAGAGCAGCACCAGCCCGACCGCCGCCGCCACCCGGTCCAGTACGGACTTCAGCACGCTCTGCACGCCCCCGCTCACCGGCGGCGCCACCCGGAGCACGGCCAGGCCGCCCGCGGACAGGGTCTCCAGCCGCTTGACGGAGACCTCCACCAGTCCGGGGAAGACCGCCAGTTCCAGCCCGGCGTCGTGCAGGGCCCAGGCGATCCGGCGCAGCCGATCCCCCGCGAGCCGCGCCCCCGGGGCGACGAGCACCAGGTCGGCGTTGTGCGCGGCGACCGCGCCGAGCACGGCGCCGGAGTCCCCGTGCGGGGTCGGCGCCATCGCCGGGCCGAGCCGGGCCGCGACGGGCACCCCGCTGGCGATCTCGCCGGGCCCGACGGGGACGACGCCGACGACCACGTACGGGTGGTCGGTGCGCGCGGCGAGGTGTCCGATGACGGACTCGGCGGCGTCGGGCTCGCCGACCACCAGTACCCGGCTCACGGCCTGGGCCTCGCGCCGGGCGGCGGAGAGGTGGCGGTAGGTCAGTTTATGGCAGGCGACGGTGACGAGCAGAGCGGGCAGCAGGGCGCCGAGCGCGGACAGCCGGGGGGTGTTCTCACCGGTGACCACGCGGGCCACGGCGAGTACACCGATCAGAATCAGCCAGTCGTGTACGACCGGCAGAACACCCCGGGACTCCCCGAGCACACGGGCCGCGTACCGCCTCCGAAGCGCCTGCACTCCGGTCCAGGCGACGGCGGCGCCGAGGGCGCAGTAACCGGGTCTGGCCTGCTGCGCGGCCTCGAAGACCAGGCCGACGGGCAGGCCCGCGCCGACTAAGTCGGCGGTGACTGCGGCGGGCAGGTACCAGCGCGCTTTGTCTCCGAGCTTCCGGGCCGGCACAACAGCCTCTTTGGCTGTTCTGGCCACTCTTTGCACAGGAATATGGACATGCCTCATGGGCCCCCCCTGGCACGTGGTTTATGACAGTGGCGCGAGTCCGCGGCTTCCCCGGGCAGTGGACATCTGACGCACCGGGAAACAGTACGACAAACGCCCGTACGGTAATTGCCGTTTCAGGGAACCGGACGTCTTGTTGTCCGAGCGTTAGTGGTCGGTATGACGCATTCCGGATATTGGGCGCTTCTCTCGCACACTCAGGTGAATGTTCCGGATACCGGATACGTCGCTTCGGACAACGGACCGTTTCCAGCCAACCTTTTGACGCGGCCCTGACATCACATCTCTCAGATGGCACTCTTCGACCGTTCTTCGCACCAGCCCGATCTGCCCGGAGGCCCACCCAGCCATCCGGAACCCCCCTTGCAGAAGGAGTCTGCGTTGAGTCTCACCCCCCAGCGGCGTGCCACCACGGCCGGCGCGCTTGTTGCCGCGGCCGCCATGCTCGCCGTAGGCATCCAGACCGGTACGGCCACCGCCGACGCCACCGCGTCGAAGGCCGGTTCGGTCGCCCAGGCCAACCCAGGCGCAGCTGCTTACCAGCTCAGCCCCTCCGAGCGTGCGACGCTCATAGCCGACGCCAACTCGACCACCGTCCAGGCCGCGAAGGCCCTCGGTCTCGGCGACCAGGAGAAGCTGGTCGTCCGCGATGTCGTCAAGGACGCGGACGGAACCACGCACACCACCTACGAGCGCACCTACGGCGGACTCCCGGTGCTCGGCGGTGACCTGACCGTCCACGCCAAGGGCGGCGTCACCAAGAGCATCACCAAGGCCACGAACCACGAGATCAAGGTCGCCGACACCACCGCGACGGTCACCACGGCCGCCGCCGAGGGCCAGGCCGTCTCCGCCGCCTCGGCCGCGGGCTCGAAGGAGGCCAAGGCCGCCAAGGGCGCGCGCAAGGTGATCTGGGCCGCCGACGGCGCTCCCGTCCTCGCGTACGAGACCGTCGTGGGGGGCCTCCAGGACGACGGCACCCCGAGCCAGCTGCACGTGATCACCAACGCCAAGACCGGCGCCAAGATCTCCCAGTGGCAGGCCATCGAGACCGGCACCGGCAACACCATGTACAGCGGCCAGGTCACGCTGGGCACCGCGGCCTCGGGCAGCAACTTCACGCTGACCGACACCGGGCGCGGCAACCACAAGACGTACGACCTCAACGGGGGCAGCTCCGGCACCGGCACGCTGTTCTCCGGTCCGGACGACATCTGGGGCACCGGCGCCGCCTCCAGCCGGGAGACCGCCGGCGCGGACGCCCACTACGGCGCCCAGCTGACGTGGGACTTCTACAAGAACGTCATGGGCCGCAACGGCATCCGCAACGACGGCGTGGCCCCGTACAGCCGGGTCCACTACGGCAACGCGTACGTCAACGCGTTCTGGGACGACACCTGCTTCTGCATGACCTACGGCGACGGCACCAGCAACACCCACCCGCTGACCTCGATCGACGTGGCCGCGCACGAGATGACCCATGGTCTGACCTCGGTCACCGGCAACATGGCCTACAGCGGTGAGTCCGGCGGTCTGAACGAGGCCACCTCCGACATCATGGGCACCTCCGTCGAGTTCTACGCCAACAACCCGACCGACGTCGGCGACTACCTCATCGGCGAGAAGATCGACATCAACGGCGACGGCTCCCCGCTGCGCTACCAGGACAAGCCGAGCAAGGACGGCAGCTCCGCGGACGCCTGGTACTCGGGCGTCGGCAACCTCGACGTCCACTACTCTTCGGGCCCGGCCAACCACTGGTTCTACCTGGCCTCCGAGGGCTCCGGCGCCAAGGTCATCAACGGGGTCAGCTACAACTCGCCGACCTCGGACGGACTCCCGGTCACCGGGGTCGGCCGCGACGCCGCCTCGAAGATCTGGTTCCGCGCGCTGACGGTCGGCTACTTCAAGTCGACCACCAACTACGCCGACGCCCGCACCCAGACGCTGAAGGCCGCCGCCGACCTCTACGGGCTGGGCTCGACCACGTACAACAACGTGGCCAACGCCTGGGCCGCGATCAACGTCGGCCCCCGCGTCGTCCAGGGCGTCACGGTCACCAACCCCGGTAACCAGAACACCGTCACGGGCAGCGCCGTCAGCCTCCAGGTCCAGGCCAGCAGCACCAACGCCGGCGCCCTGACCTACTCGGCCACGGGTCTGCCGACCGGTGTGTCGATCAACTCCTCGACCGGCCTGATCTCCGGGACCGCCTCCACCGCCGGTACGTACAACACGACGATCACGGTGACGGACTCGGCGAACCAGACCGGTACGGCCTCCCTCGTCTGGACGGTCGGCACCTCGCAGCAGAGCGTGTTCGAGAACACGAACGACTACCAGATCGCGGACAACTCCACGGTGGAGTCCCCGATCGTGGTGAACCGCACGGGCAACGCCCCGAGCACCCTCAAGGTGGAAGTGCACATCGTCCACACCTACGTCGGTGACCTGAAGGTCGACCTCGTCGCCCCCGACGGCACCGTCTTCAACCTGCGCAACCGCACCGGCGGCAGCGCGGACAACATCGACCAGACCTTCACGGTCAACGCCTCGGCCAAGGCCGCGGCGGGAACCTGGAAGCTCCGGGTGGCCGACATGGCCGCCCTGGACACCGGCTACATCAACAGCTGGAAGCTCACCTTCTGATCCCCACGAGGGAGCGGAACTGAGCCAGAGCTGAACCGCTAGATCACGGGGCCGCCCGGGAGCAGACTCCCCCGGGCGGCCCTGTTCCACGTCCTGTTCCATTCGCCCCCGCCGGGCAGGGTCCAGTTCCCCCCGGGGCCGGGACCTTCGGCGCCTTCCGGCGGGCCGCTCCGGGGTCATAGTGGAAATCAGCGAACCTACGGAACCGTAGGTTCGGGTGATTCCGAGGACGTGACCCATGCCCCAGACCCCCACGACAGCCCCCGCCGCACAGCACCCCTGGCTGATCCAGGGCGGCATGGGCGTCGGCGTCTCCGGCTGGCGGCTGGCGAAGGCCGTCTCCGGCGAGGGCCAGCTGGGCGTGGTCTCGGGAACGGCCCTGGACGCCGTACTGGCCCGCGTGCTCCAGACCGGCGACCCCGGCGGCCACGCCCGCCGGGCCCTGGCCGCCTTCCCGCTGCCGGAGCTCGCCCAGACCGCGCTCGACCTCTACTTCCGCGAGGGCGGCCTCGCGGACGGCGCACCGATGCGCACCACCCCGCGCCTGCGGGCGACGGGCGGATCGCAGGCCGAAATCCTCACCGTCCTCGGCAACTTCGCCGAGGTCTGGCTCGCCAAGGAGGGACACGACGGTGTCATCGGCATCAACTACCTGGAGAAGATCCAGCTCGCCACCGCCCCCGCGATGTTCGGCGCGATCCTGGCAGGCGTCGACTACGTGCTCGTGGGCGCGGGAGTCCCCGGTCAGATCCCTGCCCTCGCCTCAAGGCTGGCGCGCTACGAACGCTGCGTGAACAAGATCGATGTGGAGGGCGACGAGGAACCCCTGGAGCACCTCTTCGACCCCCGCGCCCTGCTCGCCGGGCACCTGCCCGGCCCGCTGCGCCGCCCCCACGTCCTGGCCATCGTCTCGCTCCCGGTCCTCGCCACCTATCTGGCCCGGGACGAGGCCACCCGCCCCGACGGCTTCGTGATCGAGACCAGCCGGGCGGGCGGGCACAGCGCCCCGCCCCGCGGTCCGATGAAGCTCGACGAGGCCGGCGAGCCCGTCTACGGCCCGCGCGACGACCCGGATCTCGCCAAGATGACGGCCCTGGGGCTGCCGTTCTGGCTCGCCGGCGGCCAGGCCAGTCCCGGGGCGGTGTCCGAAGCCCTCGCCGCGGGGGCGGCCGGGGTCCAGGTCGGCAGCGCGTTCGCGCTGTGCGAGGAGTCCGGGATGGTCCGCCACCTGCGCGAGGAGCTGCTGGACCGGGCCCACACCGGCACCCTCTCGGTCCGCAACGACCCCGAGGCCTCGCCGACCTCGTTCCCCTTCAAGGTGGCGGACCTGCCGGGGACCGTCTCCGAGCCGGAGGTGGCCGCGGCCCGGCGCCGGGTCTGCGACCTCGGATTCCTGCGCACCCCGGTACGGGGTCCGCGCGGCCTGGTCTACCGCTGTGCGGCCGAGCCGGTCGCCGCGTACGTGCGCAAGGGCGGCGACGAGGCCGACACCAAGGGCCGCCAGTGCCTGTGCAACGGCCTGCTGGCCACCATCGGGTTGGCGCAGCGCCGGCCGCACGGCCGGGTGGAGCCCCCGCTGGTGACGATCGGCAAGGACCTGTCGTTCCTGCCGGAGCTCGCCCCGAACGCCGAGCCGTACACGGCGGCGGACGTGGTGCGCTGGCTGTCGGACGGCGCGGTCCGGCCCGCCGCCGGCTGAGCGGCGCCCGTACGCGGGACGGCCCGGTACCCCCTCGGGGGTGCCGGGCCGTCCCGCTGACCGGCAGTGGTCAGCTGATGGTGCTCAGCGGTGGTCAGGGGTGGTCAGCCGATGGCGCGGAAGATGGACGCGAAGAAGTCCGGAGCCGACCGGGCCGACCGGGCCGGCCCGTCGGCGGCGCGGGGGGCGGCGTGACTGCGGTCGTCGTCGTCACGGCCGTCACCGCGGCCGTCACCGCGGCCCTCGTGGCGGCCCTCGTCATCACGGTCGTCGTCACGGCCGTCGTGGCGTCCGTCATGACGGCCCTCGTGGCGGTCGTCGTTGTCGGTCGGCTTGAAGAGGGCGGAGCGCACCTCCGTGTCCCGCAACACCTCGCCCGGCTCCAGCTCCGCCTGCGCCGTCCCTCCGCAATTGCGGTCCTGGAAGAGCACGGCGAGGGACTCGGTGTCGTTCTCCACCCGGTGGGCCGCACGGCGCCCGCTGGCGTTCGTCAGGCGGTAGCAGGTGTCGTTGTCCGCCGGGCGGATCCTCCCCTCACGGTGCTCGCCGTCCTCGTCGACGAAGCGGTAGTGCAGCGTGCCGAGGTGCTCGCGGTCGTCGTGGTCGTTTGCGTACGACAGCCCCGCGGTCGGCAGGACGATCGCGAGAGCGCCGACGAGTGCTGTGGCGGTGGTGCGAAGACGCATGGGGAGTCCGTTCCTCGGGTTCCTCGGATGCCTGGTCCGGTGGGCATCCGCGGGCAGCGTAGGAGCGGACGGTCCCGCCGAAACGATTTGGCACGGAGGCGCGTTCGAAGGTTCACCCTCCCGGTCCCCACGGCGGCCCGAACGCCGCAACGCCCCGGATCCGCGTGGGATTCGGGGCGTACGGGGCTGTGGACGAGGCTGCGTACGGTGCTGCGCGCGCCGGCCAAGACCGCTCAGGCGGCGGCGCGTTCGGCGGCCGGGTCCTTGCCGCTGCGCGGACCCACCGGACCGTTCGAACCCTGCGGACCCTGCGGAGCCGCGGCGGGCCGGCGGACCAGCGCCAGTACGATCACCACGCCCGCCAGGCCCATCGCCCCCGAGACCCAGAAGGTGTCCCGCAGCCCGCTCGCGAAGGCCGCGTCCACCCACTCCCTGGCCGCCGGAACCGTGTGCAGCAGCCGGGCCGCCCCGCCCCCGGCCAGCGCCTCGGCCGTGCCGTGCGGCTGACCGGAGCCGGCCAGCCCGTCTTCCAGCCCGGACTGGAAGACCGCGCCGAGCACCGCGATGCCCAGCGCCATGCCCAGCTGGCGCGCGGTGTTGAGGGCGCCGCCCGCCATCCCGGCGCGGGCCGGGGGCACGGCCCCCATCGCGGCGGCCGCGAGGGCCGGGGAGATCATTCCGACGCCCACACCGGTGACCGCCAGACCGGCCGCCAGTGCCGTCCAGCCGTCCCCGTCGTCCAGCATCCAGCCCTGGAGCAGGGCGCCCGCGCCGATCAGGAACAGCCCGCCGCCGATGGTGAGCCGGGCCGGGGCCCCGTGCATCAGCTTGCCGGTCACGGCGGCGACCACGAAGGCGGCCAGGCTCAACGGCAGCACCGTCATGCCGGCGGCGACCGGGCCCAGGCCCTCGGCGCTCTGGAGCCACAGGGAGATGAACATCATGTACCCGAAGGCGGCGCCGGACATCAGCAGCGCGGCGGCCATGACGGCCACGAAGGTCGGGCTGCGGAACAGCGAGAGGTCCAGCATCGGCCGGGAGCTGCGCAGTTCGACGAGGACGAAGGCGGCGAAGGCCGCCGCGCTCAGGGCGAACAGGCCGAGGGTGGTCGCGGAGGTCCAGCCGTTCTCGCCGACCCGGATCAGGGCGTAGGTGACGGCCGCGGCTCCGGTGGTGAAGGTGACCATGCCGGGCAGGTCCAGGCCCTTGGCGTGCGGGTCGCGGGACTCGGTGACGGCCCTGAGGGTGACGTACACGGCGAGGGCGCAGACCGGCAGGTTGATGAAGAAGATCCAGCGCCAGCCGAACTGCTCGGTGAGCAGCCCGCCGATGATGGGACCGGCCGCGGCCGCGGCTCCGTTGACCGCGCCCCAGACGCCGAAGGCGACGCCCCGGTCGCGGCCCTGGTAGGCGGAGCTGAGCAGGGCCATGGTGGTGGCGAACATCGCGGCGCCGCCGATGCCCTGGACGGCGCGGAAGGCGATCAGCGCGGCCGGTCCGCTCGCCAGACCGCAGGCCAGCGAGGCGGCGGCGAAGAGCCCGAGCCCGCCGAGGTAGACGCGGCGGCGGCCGATGCGGTCGGCGAGCGATCCGGCTCCGAGGAGCAGGGCGGCCAGGGCGAGGGCGTATATGTCCATCACCCACTGGAGGCCGGAGAACCCGGTCCGCATGTCGGTGGCCATGTCGGGCAGGGCGACGGTCACGATCGTGACGTCGACCAGGAGCATGAACGCCCCGAGACACACCGCCGTCAGGGGCAGCCATTTACGCATGGGAGGACTCCTCGGGAATCCGCCGGATCCGGGATGCGGCGGGTCTGGGGTGGGACGGGGGCGTTTCGATGAGCTCAAGGTGTCAGCCCGGCCCCCGCACCCCCCACCCAATGGACCAGATCCGGCGGATTCCCGCCATCGGATGCCCTGAGATGATGGAAACCATGCAGACCACGGAGCTGGACACCCTCGACCGCGCGCTGATCCAGGCGCTCATGATCGACGGCCGGGCCCCCTTCAGCCGTCTCGCCGAGGTGCTGGAGGTCTCGGACCAGACCGTCGTGCGCCGCTACCGCCGGCTGCACGCGCGGGGCATGGTCCGGGTGATCGGGCTGCCGCTGGGCAGCCGCGTGGGTCTCACCGAATCCTGGCTGCGCGTCCAGTGCGCCCCCGACGCCGCGCGGGCGGTCGCCTCCGCGCTGGCCCGACGCCCGGACATCGCCTGGGTGAAGCTCGGCTCCGGCGGCACCGACATCCACTGCATGACCAAGGCCCGCAACCGGGCCGACCGCGACGCCCTGCTGCTCGACAAACTGCCGCGCACCCGCCGGGTGACCGGGGTCTCCGCGCACAACATCCTGCGCCGGTTCAGCGGCGGTCCCGAGCGGTGGTTGGGCCTGGACGTGCTGCGCCCCGATCAGGTGGCGGCCCTGGAGCCGCCGGCTCCGGCGGACGCCGGGACCGAGCGCCACGTGCTCGACGACACCGAGCTCGCGATCCTGGCCGTGCTCGCCCAGGACGGCCGCGCCGGATACCCGGAGCTGGCCCGCGCGACCGGGCTGTCGGAGTCCACGGCCCGGCGGCGGCTGGAGCGGCTGCGCGAGACGGGGGTGATGTACCTCGACGTGGAGGTCGTGCCGCAGCCGCTGGGGTACGAGGCGGAGACCACCCTGATGTTGACCGTGGCCCCGGCCCGGCTCGCCCGGGTGGGCGCCGCGCTGACGAGCCACCCGGAGGTGCCGTTCGCGGCCGCGGTGACGGGTTCGGCGAACCTGCTCGCCGTGGTGGTGTGCCGGGACTCCGACGCCCTGTACACGTACCTGACGGAGCGGATCGGCGCGGTGCCCGGCATCCGCCAGGTGGAGGTCATCCCGACCCTGCTGAACGTCAAGCGGGCCGGGCTGCTGGTGGAGGACGGGCGGCTGGTGGACCCGCCGCCCGTCCTCTGAGGCCCCGTCTCCCGGGCCCCTGCTACCGCAGGAGTACGCCGCCTCCCGCGTCCGTGTCCACCGGCCCGGCGACCAGGCCCAGTTCGGCCGGGGTCGCCAGCAGCGGGTGCGCCGGCAGGATCCGTACGGTGTACCCGAAGGGCCCCGTACGGTCGAGGGCGAGCGGGCCCTCGTACAGCCAGCGGCCCTCCAGGTCCGGTCCGCCGGCGGGCTTGAGCGGGAAGGTCCGCCCGCCCTGGATCACGTCCTGGGCGTCGACCCGGCCCGCGACGGCCTGTACCTCCACGTCCTCGGGCGCGAGGGCGTCGAGCGAGACCTGGACGCGCAGGGTGAGGGTGGCCCCGAGTTCGGCGGTGCCGCCGACCGGGCCCGCGGGCAGGGCCTCCACGTGCTCGACGGTGAGCTGCGGCCAGGCCGCCCGGACCCGCCCCTTCCACCAGGCGAGGTCCCGGGCCGCGTCCGGGGTCAGGGCGCGGTGGGCGAGCGCGGCCGGCGCGTAGAGCCGTTCCACGTACTCCCGCACCATCCGTCCCGCCAGCACCTTGGGTCCCAGGGAGACGAGGGTGCGCCGGACCATCTCGATCCACCGCACCGGGAGTCCGCCGCGTCCGGCCCGGTCGTAGAACCGGGGGGCGACCCGGCCCTCGATCAGGTCGTAGAGGGCGTTCGCCTCCAGGTCGTCGCGCCGGTCCTCGTCCGTGCCGAGGCCGTCGGCGGTCGGGATGGCCCAGCCGAAGTCCGGCTCGAACCATTCGTCCCACCAGCCGTCCAGGACGGACAGGTTGAGGCAGCCGTTCAGCGCGGCCTTCATGCCGCTGGTGCCGCACGCCTCCAGGGGCCGCAGCGGGTTGTTGAGCCAGACGTCGCAGCCCGGGTAGAGCTTCTGCGCCATGGCCATGCCGTAGTCGGGCAGGAACACGATCCGGTGGCGCACGCGCGGGTCGTCGGCGAACCGCACCAGCTCCTGCACGAGCCGCTTCCCGCCGTCGTCGGCCGGGTGCGCCTTGCCCGCGACCACGATCTGCACGGGCCGGTCCGGGTCGAGCAGGAGCCGGCGCAGCCGCTCGGGGTCGCGCAGCATCAGCGTGAGCCGCTTGTAGGACGGGACCCGGCGGGCGAAGCCGATGGTCAGCACGTCCGGGTCGAGTACGGAGTCCACCCAGCCGAGTTCGGCGTTGGCGGCCCCCCGCTGGCGCCACGAGGCGCGCAGGCGGTCCCGTACCTCTTGCACCAGCTGTTCCCGCAGGACCCGGCGCAGGTCCCAGACGTCCTGGTCGGGGATGTCGGCGACGGCGTCCCAGCGCTGGGAGCCGCCGACGGACAGCGCGTCCTCGGTCCGCCCGGCGCCGATCTGCTTCGCGCCGAGCCTGACGACCTCGGGCGCCACCCAGGTCGGGGCGTGCACCCCGTTCGTCACGGAGGTGATGGGCACGTCGGCGGGGTCGAAGCCCGGCCACAGCCCGGCGAACATCTCCCGGCTGACGGCTCCGTGCAGGGTGGAGACCCCGTTCGCCCGCTGGGCCAGGCGCAGCCCCATGACCGCCATGTTGAACACCCCCGGGTCGCCGCCGGGGTACGTCTCGGCGCCGAGCTCCAGGATCCGGCCGACCGGTACGCCGGCCAGCTCGCCGCCGTCGCCGAAGTGGCGGGCGACCAGGGTCCGGTCGAAGCGGTCGATGCCGGCGGGCACGGGGGTGTGCGTCGTGAAGACGGTCCCGGCGCGGACGGCTTCGACGGCGGCGTCGAATCCGAGCCCCTGCTGCCCTTCCAGTTCCCTTATGCGCTCCAGGCCCAGGAACCCCGCGTGTCCCTCGTTCGTGTGGAACACCTCGGGGTCGGGATGCCCGGTGATCCGGCAGTAGGCCCGTACGGCCCGCACCCCGCCGATCCCCAGCAGCATCTCCTGCAACAGCCGGTGGTCGCTGCCGCCCCCGTACAGCCGGTCGGTCACCTCGCGGGCCACGGCATCGTTGTCCTCGACGTCCGAGTCGAGGAGCAGCAGCGGCACCCGGCCGACCCGGGCCTGCCAGATGTGCGCGTGCAGGGCGCGGCCGGCGGGGAGGGTGAGGGAGACCCGGGCCGGGGCGCCCCCCTCCTCCCTCACCAGTGCGACGGGCAGTTCGTTGGGGTCGAGCACCGGATAGTGCTCCTGCTGCCAGCCGTCCCGGGAGAGGGACTGGCGGAAGTACCCGTGCCGGTAGAGCAGTCCGACGCCGATGAGGGGTACGCCGAGGTCGCTGGCGGCTTTGAGGTGGTCCCCGGCGAGGATCCCGAGCCCGCCGGAGTACTGGGGCAGAGCGGCGGTGATCCCGAACTCGGGGGAGAAGTAGGCGATGGCGGCGGGCAGCTCCGCGGCCGCCTCGTGGCCTTGGTACCACCTCCCGCCGTGGACGTAGTCATCGAGGTCGGCGGCCGCGACGGCGAGCCGCCGCAGGAACCGCCGGTCCCCGGCGAGCTCGGCGATCCGCGCGGCGGACACGGCGCCGAGCAGCCGGACGGGATCCCCTCCGGCTGCCTGCCAGCCCTCGGGATCGACGGATTGGAAGAGCTCCCGGGTCTCCGCATGCCAGGACCAGCGCAGATTGCGCGCGAGATCGGCGAGCGGCGAAAGGGGCTCGGGGAGGACGGGGCGCACGGTGAATCGACGGATAGCCTTCACGCGTTCCACCTTCGCAGGGGATTACGGATCGAAGCGGCCGCACCACGCTGTGCACCGCGAGCGTCACCCTCGGAAGGCTAGCGCCGGGACCCCGGCCGGACCATGGCGCCTCGACCGACCCCCTACGGGCCCGCGGCCTCCAACAGCTTCCCCAGGTACGGCCGCAGCGTGCCTGTCGCGTCCACCACGTAGGTGTGCGGTTCCCCGGGCTCTCCCGGGGCCGGTCCGGTGGCGTCCAGGTCCGCCGGGGTGCGTATCGCCCGGCCTCGGGCGCCGGGAAGTACCGCCGCGGCGAGTTCGGGCGGGCCCGCGTACCGGAACAGCGGAGCGGTGGACATCCGGTAGTCCTTTCCGAGTTGACGGAGCATCGGCGGAAGTCGGGCCGGGGCTTGGGGATACCCGTGCGAGTACGTACGAGTAGTTAACCAAGGACGCGGAATGGTCCGGGCTGGAGTGGGAAGGGCTCCCGGGTACGCGCACGGCGCACCCTCCCCCCGACCTCTCCCGCCACCCGAGTGAACGCGGACAGGAGCGGCCATGCCCGCAGCCCAGCCGTCTTCCGAGCAGCTAGAAACAGAGCGAACAGAGCGTGCACTACCAGCCGCCATGCCGGCTGGCCTGTTGTCACCGAGCCCTGCGAACTGCCCCCAGGTGATCCCATCATGATCGGTCGCATTCCCGTGCTGGACGTCCGCCCTGCCGTCGACTGCGGCGTCAGACCCGCCAAGGCGGTGGTGGACGAGGTCTTCGAGATTTCCGCCACCGTGTTCCGAGAAGGGCACGACGCCGTCGCCGCCCATGTCGTGCTCCGCGATCCGAGCGGGCGGCTGCGGCCTCCCGTGCCCCTGTCCGAGCTCGCTCCCGGCACCGACCGGTGGGGGGCGCGGGTGTCCGCCGAGGTCGAGGGGAGGTGGACGTACACCGTCGAGGCGTGGAGCGACCCGGTGGCCACCTGGCGGGCCCACGCGGCGATCAAGATCCCCGCCGGGATCGACGCGGGGCTGACGCTGCTCGAAGGCGCCGAGCTCTACGAGCGGGCCGCCGCGAAGATTCCCAAGCGCGACGGGCGCGAGACCGTGCTCGCCGCCGCCGACGCGATGCGCGACGAGGACCGCGAGGTCGCCGTGCGGTACGCGGCCGCCGTCGATCCGCGGGTCGCGCAGACCCTGGCCAAGCGCCCGTACCGGGAGCTGGTCACCGCCTCCAAGCCGCTGCCGCTGCTGATCGAGCGCAAGCGGGCGCTCTTCGGCTCCTGGTACGAGATGTTCCCCCGGTCGGAGGGGGCGGTGCTGGAGCCCGGCGCCGAGCCCGTCAGCGGGACCTTCCGCACGGCCGCCGAGCGGCTTCCCGCCGTCGCCGCCATGGGCTTCGACGTGGTCTACCTGCCGCCCATCCACCCCATTGGAAGTACGTACCGGAAGGGGCCCAACAACACGCTCTCCGCCGGGAGTTGGGACCCGGGAGTGCCCTGGGCCATCGGTTCCACCGAGGGCGGCCACGACGCCGTCCACCCGGAGCTCGGCACCATCGAGGACTTCGACGCCTTCGTGGCGAAGGCGCGCGAGCTGCGCATCGAGGTGGCGCTGGACTTCGCCCTCCAGTGCTCCCCGGACCACCCGTGGGTGGAGAAGCACCCGGAGTGGTTCCGCCACCGCGCCGACGGGACGATCGCGTACGCGGAGAACCCGCCGAAGAAGTACCAGGACATCTTCCCGATCCACTTCGACGCCGACATGCCCGGCATCATCGAGGAGACGGTACGGGTCCTGCGGCACTGGATGGAGCACGGCGTCCGCATCTTCCGGGTGGACAATCCGCACACCAAGCCGGTGGTCTTCTGGCAGAAGGTGATCGCGGACATCAACAAGTCCGACCCGGACGTGATCTTCCTGGCCGAGGCCTTCACCCGGCCCGCGATGATGCGGACCCTCGCCGCCGTCGGCTTCCAGCAGTCCTACACGTACTTCACCTGGCGCAATACCAAGGCCGAGCTCACCGAGTACCTGACCGAGCTCGCGGACACCCGCTCCGCCTCCGTCATGCGGCCGAATTTCTTCGTCAACACGCCCGACATCCTCCACGAATACCTTCAGCGCGGGGGCCGCCCCGCCTTCGAGATCCGCGCGGTCCTCGCCGCCACCCTCTCCCCGACCTGGGGGGTCTACGCCGGCTACGAGCTCTGCGAGAACTCCCCCGTCAAGGAGGGCAGCGAGGAGTACCTGAACTCGGAGAAGTACGAGCTGCGCCCGCGCGACTGGGCCGCCGCCGACCGCGAGGGCCGCACGATCGCCCCGCTGATCACGGCCCTGAACCGGATGCGCCGCCGCAACCCCGCGCTCCAGCAGCTCCGCGACATCCATTTCCACCCGACCGACAACGAACAGGTGATCGCCTATTCGAAGCACTCCGGGGCAAATTCCGTACTGGTGGTCGTCAACCTCGATCCGCACCACACCCAGGAGGCGACGGTCTCGTTGGACATGCCGGTACTCGGCCTCGACTGGCACGGGTCCCTCGCGGTGCGCGACGAGCTCACCGGCGAGACCTATCACTGGGGCAGGGCGAACTACGTGCGCCTAGAGCCGGGCCGCACGCCCGCGCACGTACTTGCGGCTCTGCGACCGTCCCCGCCCACCGGAGGGTCACCCACCTCATGATGATCAACGATCCCGTCCACGACACCTTCGAGGACACCCCCGTCAAGGACCGCGACCCCGACTGGTTCAAGCGGGCGGTCTTCTACGAGGTCCTCGTCCGCTCCTTCCACGACAGCAACGGCGACGGCGTGGGTGACCTCAAGGGGCTCACCGCCAAGCTGGACTACCTCCAGTGGCTCGGCGTCGACTGCCTCTGGCTCCCGCCGTTCTTCGCCTCACCCCTGCGCGACGGGGGCTACGACGTCTCCGACTACACCTCCGTGCTGCCCGAGTTCGGCGACCTCGCCGACTTCGTGGAGTTCGTGGACGCCGCGCACACCCGCGGCATGCGGGTGATCATCGACTTCGTCATGAACCACACGAGCGATCAGCACGAGTGGTTCCAGCAGTCCCGCAAGGACCCGGACGGGCCCTACGGCGACTACTACATGTGGGCCGACAACGACAAGCAGTACCAGGACGCCCGCATCATCTTCGTCGACACCGAGACCTCGAACTGGACGTACGACCCGGTCCGCAAGCAGTACTACTGGCACCGGTTCTTCTCCCACCAGCCGGACCTCAACTACGAGAACCCGGCCGTCGTCGAGGAGATCGTCTCCGCGCTCCGGTTCTGGCTCGACCTCGGCATCGACGGGTTCCGCCTCGACGCCGTGCCCTACCTGTACGCGGAGGAGGGCACCAACTGCGAGAACCTGCCGCGCACCCACACCCTCCTCAAGCGGGTCCGCGCCGAGATCGACGCGCACTACCCGGACACCGTGCTGCTCGCCGAGGCCAACCAGTGGCCCGAGGACGTGGTCGACTACTTCGGCGACTTCGAGAAGGGCGGGGACGAATGCCACATGGCCTTCCACTTCCCCGTCATGCCGCGCATCTTCATGGCCGTGCGAAGAGAGTCCCGCTACCCGGTCTCGGAAATCCTCGCCAAGACCCCGGCCATCCCGCAGAGCTGCCAGTGGGGCATCTTCCTGCGCAACCACGACGAGCTCACCCTCGAAATGGTCACGGACGAAGAGCGCGACTACATGTACGCCGAGTACGCCAAGGACCCGCGCATGCGGGCCAACATCGGCATCCGGCGCCGGCTCGCCCCGCTGCTGGACAACGACCGCAACCAGATGGAGCTGTTCACCGCCCTGCTGCTGTCGCTGCCCGGTTCGCCGGTGCTGTACTACGGCGACGAGATCGGGATGGGCGACAACATCTGGCTCGGCGACCGCGACGGCGTCCGCACGCCGATGCAGTGGACCCCGGACCGCAACGCCGGTTTCTCCTCGTGTGATCCGGGCAGGCTGAACCTGCCGGTCATCATGGACCCGGTCCACGGGTACCAGGTCACCAATGTCGAGGCGGCCATGGCGTCGCCCTCGTCCTTGCTGCACTGGACCCGCCGGCTGATCGAGGTCCGCAAGGCGAACCCCGCCTTCGGGCTCGGCTCGTACACCGAACTGCCTTCGTCGAACCCGGCGGTGCTCGCTTTCCTGCGCGAGTACGGGGACGACCTGGTGCTGTGCGTGCACAACTTCTCGCGCTTCGCGCAGCCCACCGAACTGGATCTGCGGTCGTTCCACGGACGGGTCCCGGTGGAACTCACCGGCGACGTCCGCTTCCCGCCGATCGGCGAGTGGCCGTACCTGCTGACCCTGGCGGGCCACGGCTTCTACTGGTTCCGCCTGCGCACGGAGTAGGAACCGGACCCGGGGCGGGCGCGGCGAATGGGTCAACCGCCCGCCCCTGTACGGACCATCCTGACCCGACACTCGCACACACCGGAGAAGCAACCCATGCGATCCGGGACACTCTGCGCATTCTTTGACGGCCCGGGGAAAGGACGCGACGCCATGTCGGAGGCTGCATCCGCCCGGGAATGGCTCACGGCCGACCGGGCCGCCGGGCTCGGCCCGCTGGAGCCGATGCTGAGGGCCTGGCTGCCCGCGCAGCGCTGGTTCGCGGGCAAGGGCCGCGCCATCGGAAGACTGCGGACCATCTCAGCCGCCGAACTGCTGCCGCCGGGCTCCGCGCCCGGACTCCTGCACCTGCTGCTGGACGTGGACGGGGACTGCTACCAGCTGCTGCTCGGCATCCGCCCGAGCCCGCTGCCGCCCGCGCTCGCGCCCACGCTGATCGGCCGCGCCGAGCAGGGCCCGTACGCCGGCCAGTCGGTCTACGAGGGCCTCGGCGATCCGCGGATCGCCTCGCTGCTGCTGGAGCGGCTGCGCTCCCCCGGAACCTTCGGCCCGCTCCGCTTCGACCGGGACCCGGCCGCCGTGATCCCCGAGGCCCCCACGCCCCGGCCGCTGTCCGGTGAACAGACCAACTCCTCCCTGATCTACGGGGATTCGTACATCCTCAAGGTGTTCAGACGGGTCGGCCCCGGGGTCAACCCCGATCTGGAGCTCCCCCGCGCCCTGGCCACCGCCGGCTGCGCCCGGGTGCCCGCGCCGGTCGCCTGGTACGAGGCCGAGCTGCCCGGCTCCGAACCGCTGACCCTGGGCGTGCTCCAGCCGTACCTGCGCGGCTCCGACGACGGCTGGCAGCTCGCGCTGCACCGGCTGCGCGCCGGGGCCGACTTCACCGCCGAGGCGCACGCGCTGGGCCGGGCCACCGCCGAGGTGCACAGTGCGCTGGCCGGGGCCCTGCCGACGGTCGCGCTGGGTCCGGAGCAGACGGCCCGGCTGGCCGCCGGGATGACCGCGCGGCTGGCCGCCACCGCCCGCGAGGTGCCCGCGCTGCGGCCCTACGAAGCCGGCCTGCGCGGGGCCTTCGACGCGCTGGCCGCCTCCCGCGGGGCCGGGGTCCCCGCCCAGCGGATCCACGGAGACCTGCACCTGGGCCAGACCCTGCGCACCGCGGACGGCAGTTGGGCGCTGATCGACTTCGAGGGCGAACCGGCCCGGCCGCTGGCCGACCGGCGCCGCCCCGAGCCCGCGGTCCGGGACATCGCCGGGATACTGCGCTCCTTCGACTACGCCGCCCGCTCGCACCGGCCCTTCGCCCCCGCCTGGGCGGACGCCTGCCGGGCCGCCTTCTGCGAGGGCTACGCCCGCACCACCGGACGGGACCCGCGCGAGGACCCCGTACTCCTGCGCGCGTACGAGACCGACAAGGCGGTGTACGAGGCCCGGTACGAGTCCCGGCACCGCCCCGACTGGCTGCACGTGCCGATGGCCGCGATCCGCCGGCTGTCCGAACCCCAGCGCCCCCCTTCCCACCGCACCCATCCGCCCGCCCCCGGCGGAGCCACCCCCCACCCGAAGCCCCCGAGGAGGCCGCTCGCGTGAGCGCCGCACGACAGCCGTCACCGACCGTCCGCGACGAAGCCGCTGTCGCCGTCACCACCCCCGCCCCCGGCCCGTCCCTCGAACCGGGCGCGAAGAAGACCCGGCCGCCGCGGGCCCGCCGGGCCGCCCCGCCGCACGGGGTCCGGCCGGCGCCCGCGCTGGGAGCGGAGGAACGGGCCCGGCTCCTGGAGGGCCGCCACCACGATCCCCACGGGGTGCTGGGCGCCCGCGTCCAGCGGGGCGGGGTGTCCTTCCGGGTGCTGCGCCCGTACGCGAAGGCGGTGACCATCCTCGCCAAGGGGCTGCGGGCCGAGCTCTTCGACGACGGGGACGGGCTGTTCTCCGGGCTGCTGCCGCTGACCGGGGTACCGGACTACAAGCTGCTGGTGGCGTACGACAGCGACGAGGTGGAGGTCCACGACCCCTACCGCTTCCTGCCCGCGCTCGGCGAACTCGACCTGCACCTGATCGGCGAGGGCCGGCACGAGGAGCTGTGGACGGCGCTCGGCGCGGAGCCGATGGAGCACCAGGGCACGGCCGGCACCCGGTTCACGGTGTGGGCGCCGAACGCCCAGGGGGTACGGGTCACCGGGGACTTCTCGCACTGGGACTCGGTCGCCTATCCGATGCGCTCGCTCGGCGCGACCGGCGTGTGGGAGCTGTTCCTGCCGGGGGTCGGCGCGGGCGCCCTGTACAAGTACGACATCACCCGCCCTGACGGCTCGCACACCCTGCGCGCCGACCCGATGGCGAAGCACGCCGAGGTCCCGCCGGCCAACGCCTCGGTGGTGACGGCCTCCTCCTACGTCTGGCAGGACGCCGAGTGGATGGCGACGCGCGGCGCCCGCCCGCCGCACCAGGCCCCGTTCTCCGTGTACGAGCTGCACCTGGCGTCCTGGCGGCCGGGGCTCTCGTACCGGCAGCTGGCCGAGCAGCTGCCCGCGTACGTGACGGAGCTCGGCTTCACGCACGTGGAGCTGATGCCGGTCGCCGAGCACCCCTTCGGCGGTTCCTGGGGCTACCAGGTCACCGGCTTCTACGCACCGACCTCCCGGATGGGCACCCCGGACGACTTCCGCTTCCTGGTGGACTGCCTGCACCGGGCCGGGATCGGGGTGATCGTCGACTGGGTGCCGGCGCACTTCCCGCGCGACGACTGGGCGCTCGCCGAGTTCGACGGACGGCCGCTGTACGAGCACCACGACCCGCAGCGGGCCGCGCACCCGGACTGGGGGACGCTGGAGTTCGACTACGGCCGCCGCGAGGTCAGGAACTTCCTCGTCGCCAACGCCGTCTACTGGTGCCAGGAGTTCCACGTCGACGGGCTGCGCGTGGACGCGGTGGCCTCGATGCTCTACCTCGACTACTCGCGCTCCGAGGGCGAGTGGACCCCGAACGAGCACGGCGGCCGGGAGAACCTGGACGCGGTCGCCCTGCTCCAGGAGATGAACGCGACCGTCTACCGCCGCTGCCCCGGCGTGGTGACGATCGCCGAGGAGTCCACCGCGTGGCCGGGCGTCACCCGGCCCACCGACGGGGGCGGGCTCGGCTTCGGCCTGAAGTGGAACATGGGCTGGATGCACGACACCCTGCGCTACGCGTCGAAGGACTCGGTGCACCGCAAGTACCACCACCACGACATGACCTTCGGGATGGTCTACGCGTTCAGCGAGAACTACGTGCTGCCGATCTCGCACGACGAGGTGGTGCACGGCAAGCGCTCGCTGGTGTCGAAGATGCCCGGGGACTGGTGGCAGCAGCGGGCCGCGCACCGGGCGTACCTGGGCTTCATGTGGGCCCACCCCGGCAAGCAACTCCTCTTCATGGGACAGGAGTTCGCGCAGGGCTCGGAGTGGTCCGAGACGTACGGGCCGGACTGGTGGCTGCTGGACTCCTCCTACGCGGCGGCCGGCGACCACCGGGGCGTACGCAGCCTCGTGGGCGACCTGAACCGCACCTACCGGGCGGCGCCCGCCCTGTGGGAACGGGACACCGCGCCGGAGGGCTTCGCGTGGGTGGAGGCGGACGCCGCGGAGGACAACGTCTTCGCGTTCCTGCGGTTCGCGCAGGACGGCTCGCAGCTGCTGTGCGTCTCGAACTTCTCCCCGGTGGTCCGGCACGGGTACCGGATCGGGGTCCCGGAGGAGGTGTCGCTGTGGCGGGAGGTGCTCAACACCGACCGGGAGCCCTACGGCGGCAGCGGCGTCCACCACGCGCAGCCGCTGCGGCCGGAGCCGGTGGCGGCCCAGGGGCGGGCGGCGAGCCTGCGCCTGACCCTCCCGCCGCTGGCCACGGTCTGGCTCAGGCCGATGCCGTAGCGGGAGCCGGAGCCGTCGTCGCCCGGGCCATGTGCTCCTCCAGCTCCTGGAGGAGCTTGCGCTTGGCCCGGGCCCCGACCATCTGCCGGACGGGCTCGCCGTCGCGGAAGACGAGCAGGGTCGGCATGGACAGCACCCCGTACCGCGCGAGGGCGGCGGGGTTGCGGTCCGCCTCGATCTGGACGACCTTGAGCCGGTCGGCCTCCTCGGCGGCGATCGCCGACAGGACGGGCGCGAGCTGGCGGCACGGGCCGCACCAGTCGGCGGTGAACTCCACGAGGACGGGCCGGCCGCGCTCGCCGAGCACCTCCGCCTCGAAGTCCGCGTCGGTCACTTCTTGCACGCCATGAGCCTTCATCGTTCTTTCCCCTCTTCCGGTCATTGGGTCCCGGTCGGTCTCAGCCGGTCAGTTCGCATCTGGGCCGCGCCGCCGCTTCGGCCTCGGCCTCGGCCTCGGCCAGCTGGCCCGCCACCTGGTCGCGCACTTCTGCGAGGCGGCCGAGCAGGGCGTCCAGCTCGGCGAGTTTGCGGCGGTAGACGACGAGCGAGGCCGGGCAGGAGTCGCCGGCCGGATGCCCGGCCCGCAGGCATTCCACGAACGGGCGGGTCTCCTCCAGCTCGAAGCCGAAGTCCTGGAGCGTGCGGATCTCGCGAAGCAGCCGCAGGTCCTCCTCGTCGTAGGTGCGGTAGCCGTTGCCGTCACGCCGCGCGGGCAGCAGCCCCCGTGACTCGTAGTACCTGAGCGTCCGGGTGCTGATGCCCGCCCGCTCGGCCAGTTCGCCGATTCGCATGGCCCGAACGTAATCCTTGACGTCGACGTCAAGGCAAGAGGAGATCCGAGGAGGGGTCCGGAGGGGGATCCGGAGAGGGATACGGGGAGGCCCTCGCCACCCCCGTGAGCGAGGACCTCCGCCCGGGAGTACGTACCGGCCGCGTGGCCGGTTCACGACGTTCGCAAGCCTGTGAGGGAGGTCACGCAGGGGGCTATCGCTTCGACCGGCCGGAAACGTACGCTAGGAAGTGGATCACCGATCGATCCGATTACCGGACAGTCGCAGGGAAAACCGACCAAAGCCCTTTACACCATAGGACGTTCCTACGACTTATGGGCTTGTTTGTTTGGTCTGTAGTCGCCGCACCTCGGCCACTCCTACGGTGTGGCGTGTGCACTCCAGCCCACCTTTCAATGCCCCCGCCGCGCGTCGTCTCCGCGCGGCCCTGGGCATGGCGCCCGGCCATGTCGCTTACGGCCTGCGCGCCCAGTACGGACTGATCGTCACGCCCGAGACCGTGATGGGGTGGGAGCGTGGCGAGATATCGCCCACCTCCGCCGAACTCACGGCCCTCGCCGGTGTGCTCTGGTGCTCCCCCGGCGAGCTGCTCGCCGAGCCGGTCACTTTGCGGGAGCACCGGATCGCCAGGGGTCTGGCCGTGGACGAGCTGGCCCGGCGGATCGGCCTGGAGTCGAACTCGTACCAGAAGATGGAGGAGACCGGCCGCTGGAAGGGCAACGAGCGGCAGTCCGCCGCCCTGGCCACGGTGCTCGGACTGAGCCTGGCCCAGTTCGTGACGGCGACCGGCAAGAACGAGGAACTGGCCGACATGCTGCGCAGCGCGGCGACCACCCGCTGGCAGGCGTACGTGAAACCGCTGAACAAGCTGCTTCCGGTGCCCAAGGCCCACCTGGAGCGGGTGCTGGAGCAGCTGCACGTCGACTACCAGTCGAAGATGGTGGCGACCCTCAGCTGGGGCGGCGGAGGGGGCGAAGCCGCCAGCGGGGACGCGGGGCGCGAGTTCCTCGCGGACATCGTGGACCACTTCTGGCACGCCGCCGGCGGTGCGGCGTAGGACACACCGCGCGGACGCGGCCGGTACGACGAACGGCCCCGGCGCGTCCGCACGAGGATCGCGCCGGGGCCGTTCGGCCGCCGAAGTCGGGAGGAAGGTCCCGCGGAGGGGTCCGGAGGACCTAGAAGACCGACTCGGCCTCGTACATGCGGTCCTCGGGTACGGTCTTCAGCTCGGTGACGGCGTCGGCCAGCGGGGCCATGACGATGTCGGTGCCGCGCAGGGCGGTCATGTTGCCGAAGTCCCCGCGGTGGACGCCCTCGACGGCGTGCCAGCCGAAGCGGGTCGCGAGGACGCGGTCGTAGGCGGTGGGGGTGCCGCCGCGCTGGACGTGGCCGAGGATGACGGGGCGGGCTTCCTTGCCCAGGCGCCGCTCCAGTTCGACGGCGAGGCGGTTGCCGATGCCGGCGAAGCGCTCGTGGCCGTAGGCGTCGATCGCGCCCTTCTCGTACGGCATGGAGCCCTCGGCCGGGTGCGCGCCCTCGGCGACGCAGATGACGGCGAACTTCTTACCGCGGGCGAATCGTTCCTCCACCATCTTGACCAGGGCGTCCACCTCGAAGGGGCGCTCCGGCAGACAGATCCCGTGGGCGCCGCCGGCCATGCCGGACTCCAGGGCGATCCAGCCCGCGTGGCGGCCCATGACCTCGACGACCATGACCCGCTGGTGAGACTCGGCGGTGGTCTTGAGGCGGTCGATGGCCTCGGTGGCGACCATGACGGCGGTGTCGAAGCCGAAGGTGCGGTCGGTGGAGGAGATGTCGTTGTCGATGGTCTTCGGCACGCCGACGACGGGCATGCCGGCGTCCGACAGCATCCGGGCGGCGGTCAGCGTGCCCTCGCCGCCGATCGGGATCAGGGCGTCGATGCCGTAGCGCTTCGCCAATTCGGTGGCGTTCTCGGCCGCTTCGTGGAGGCGGGCGCGCTCCATGCGGGCGGAGCCGAGGATGGTGCCGCCCCGGGCGAGGATGCCGCTGACGGCGTTGATGTCGAGGGGGCGGAAGTTGCCGTCGAGGAGGCCCTTGAAGCCGTCTTCGAAACCGATGACCTCGTCCCCGTGGCCGACCACGGCACGGTGTACGACCGACCGGATGACAGCGTTGAGGCCCGGGCAGTCGCCGCCTGCGGTGAGAACTCCGATACGCATCGTGCTGTGTCTCCTGCTCCTGGTCGTACCTGGCCGTTCGCGTGCGGGCGCCCGGCCGGACGGTCGTACATATGAGGGGTCATATGAGGGGTCATATGAAGGACGTATTGATGAAGCCTGTCCGATTGTTCCACGGTCAGGGGGTGGAGCGCGCTCTGTGGTGCTCCCCGCACAAGGCGCCCGGAAGGCCTTTCGGCCCACCCGGACAGGCCCTTTTCCCGGCGGGCGTCCTGTCGATCCACGGGGGTATCGTCAAGAGGTCAAGTCCACACTAACCGGGACAACCGACTCGTAGATCCGCCCCGCAGCGGCGAGGATCATGGTGGGGCTGTACCGACATTCATACGATTGGGACGGAGAGCACGCGTGACGCGCAGCGTGTACGTGACCGGTATCGAGCGGGGGGACGGCCGGCAGGTCGTCGAGCTGGGGATCATGGAGCTCCTGACCCGCCAGACGGGCCGGGTGGGCGTCTACCGCCCCCTGCTGCACGACGGGCCCGACCGGCTCTTCGACCTCCTCAAGGGCCGCTACCGGATCGAGCAGGACGCCTCGACCGCCTTCGGCATGGAGTACCACGAGGCCTCCGCCATCCTGGCCGAGCACGGGACCGACGAACTGGTCTCCCGGCTCGTCGACCGCTACCACGAGGTGGCCCGCGACTACGAGGTCATGCTCGTCCTCGGCACCGACTACGCCGACACCAACCTCCCCGACGAGCTGGCCCTCAACGCCCGCCTCGCCAACGAGCTGGGCGCGCTGGTCATCCCCGTCGTGGGCGGCACCAAGCACCCCGCCGAGGCCGTGCGCGCCGAGGCCCGCAACGCCTACCGGGCGTACGAGGCGCTGGGCTGCCACGTGGGCGCGATGGTCGTCAACCGGGTGGCCGCCGAGGACCGCGAGGTGATAGCGGAGCGGCTGGCCGCCCGGCTCCCCGTGCCCTGCTACGTACTCCCGGACGACAAGCACCTGTCGGCCCCGACGGTCGCCCAGATCACCCAGGCGCTCGGCGGCGAGGTGCTCCTGGGCGACGAGGCCGGTCTGGCCCGCGACGCCCTGGACTTCGTCTTCGGCGGCGCCATGCTGCCGAACTTCCTCAACGCCCTGACCCCCGGCTGCCTGGTCGTCACCCCCGGGGACCGCTCGGACCTGGTCATCGGCGCGCTGGCCGCGCACACCTCCGGCACCCCGCCGATCGCCGGTCTGCTGCTCACGCTGAACGAGCGTCCGAGCCGGGACATCCTGACGCTGGCCTCGAAGCTGGCGCCCGGCACCCCGGTGATCTCGGTGGCCGGCAACAGCTTCCCGACGGCCGCCGAACTCTTCGCCCTGCAGAGCCGGTTGAACTCCGCGACCCCGCGCAAGCTGGAGACCGCGCTCGGCCTGTTCGAGCGTCACGTGGACACCGCCGAGCTGCGGGGCGTGCTGTCCGTGGCCCGCTCCGAGCGCGTCACGCCGATGATGTTCGAGCACACGCTGCTGGAGCAGGCCCGCGCCGAGCGCCGCCGCGTGGTGCTCCCCGAGGGCACCGAGGAACGCGTACTGCGCGCCGCGGACGTGGTGCTGCGCCGCGGGGTCTGCGACCTCACCCTGCTGGGCGAGGAGCAGGCGATCCTGAAGAAGGCCGCCGACCTGGGCATCGACATCTCCTCCGCCCAGCTCATCGACCCGGCGACCTCCCCGCTGCGGGAACGGTTCGCCGAGTACTACGCCAAGGTCCGTGCCCACAAGGGCATGACGGTCGAGCTGGCCGCCGACGTGGTCACCGACGTCAACTACTTCGGCACCCTGATGGTCCAGGAGGGCCTCGCCGACGGCATGGTCTCCGGCTCGGTCCACTCCACCGCCGCCACCATCCGCCCGGCCTTCGAGATCATCAAGACCAAGCCCGACGCGTCCATCGTCTCCTCGGTCTTCTTCATGTGCCTGGCCGACAAGGTCCTCGCCTACGGGGACTGCGCCGTCAACCCGGACCCCAACGCCGAGCAGCTCGCCGACATCGCCGTCCAGTCGGCGACCACCGCGGCCGCCTTCGGGCTGGAGCCGCGGATCGCGATGCTCTCGTACTCGACCGGCACCTCCGGTTCGGGTGCGGACGTGGACAAGGTCCGCAAGGCCACCGAGATCGTCCGCGCGCTCCGTCCCGACCTGCTGATCGAGGGCCCGATCCAGTACGACGCCGCCGTGGAGCCCTCGGTCGCGCTGACCAAGCTGCCCGGGTCCGAGGTGGCCGGCCGCGCCACGGTGCTGATCTTCCCGGACCTCAACACCGGCAACAACACGTACAAGGCCGTGCAGCGCTCCGCGGGCGCCGTGGCGGTCGGCCCGGTCCTCCAGGGCCTGCGCAAGCCGGTCAACGACCTCTCGCGCGGCGCACTGGTCCAGGACATCGTCACCACCGTCGCCATCACCGCGATCCAGGCGCAGTCCCGGCCCGTGGCCGGCTGACCCTCCCGCACCCGAGCCCTCCACCGAGCCCTCACCCAGAAGGAATGACCTCCATCGTGACCGCATCGCGCGTACTCGTCCTCAACTCCGGCTCCTCGTCGGTGAAGTACCAGCTGCTCGACATGGCGGACTCCTCCCGCCTGGCGGTCGGTCTGGTGGAGCGCATCGGCGAGGCGACCTCCAGGCTCACGCACGAGCCGCTGACCGGACCGGGCGCGGCCGGCGGCAAGCGCGTGCACGAAGGACCGATCGCGGACCACGCGGCCGCGCTGCGGGCGGTCGCGGCGGAGCTGGCCACCGACGGGCTGGGCCTGGACTCCCCCGAACTGGCGGCCGTGGGCCACCGGGTGGTGCACGGCGGGACCAAGTTCACGCACCCGACGCTGATCGACGACGCGGTGCTGGCCGAGATCCGCGCGCTGATCCCGCTGGCGCCGCTGCACAACCCGGCGAACGTGACGGGCATCGAGGTGGCGCGCGAGCTCCGCCCGGACCTGCCCCAGGTGGCCGTCTTCGACACGGCCTTCCACTCGACGATGCCGGAGCACGTGGCCCGGTACGCGATCGACGCGGCGACGGCGGACAAGTACTCCATCCGGCGGTACGGGTTCCACGGCACCTCCCACGCCTACGTGGCCCGGGCGACGGCCAGGCTCCTCGGCAAGGCCGAGGAGGACGTGAACGTGATCGTGCTGCACCTGGGCAACGGCGCCTCGGCCTCGGCCGTGCACGGCGGGGTCTGCGTGGAGACCTCGATGGGACTGACCCCGCTGGAGGGGCTGGTCATGGGCACCCGTTCGGGCGATCTGGACCCGGCGGTCGTCTTCCACCTGGCACGGGTGGGCGGCATGTCGATCGACGAGATCGACTCGCTGCTGAACAAGAAGAGCGGTCTGCTGGGTCTGTGCGGCGACAACGACATGCGCGAGGTGCAGCGGCGGGCGGACGAGGGCGACGCCTCGGCGCGCCTGGCCCTGGCCTCGTACGTCCACCGCCTGAAGAAGTACATCGGTGCCTACTCGGCGGTCCTGGGCCGGGTCGACGCGGTCGCCTTCACGGCGGGCGTGGGCGAGAACTCCTCGTCGATCCGGGAAATGGCCCTGGCCGGTCTGGCCGAGCTGGGTCTGGCGCTCGACCTGGAGGCGAACTCGGTACGGTCCCCCGAGCCGCGCCTGGTCTCCGCGGAGTACGCCCGGGTGGCCGTGGCCGTGGTCCCCACGGACGAGGAACTGGAGATCGCCAGCCAGACGTACGAGCTGGTTACCCGGTAGTCACTTTGGACTTTCCACCAGACGGAATATTCCGCTACGAAACAAACCGATAGGATCCGCTCCATGCGCCGTTCCAAAATCGTCTGCACGCTGGGCCCCGCCGTCGACTCTTACGAGCAGCTGAAAGCGCTCGTAGAGGCCGGTATGAACGTGGCCCGATTCAACTTCAGCCACGGATCCCAGGCAGAACACCAGGAGCGGTACGACCGCGTCCGGCAGGTCTCCGCGGACACCGGGCGTGCCGTCGGCGTCCTCGCCGACCTCCAGGGCCCGAAGATCCGTCTGGAAACCTTCGCCGAGGGTCCCGTCGAACTCGTCCGCGGTGACGAGTTCACCATCACCACCGAGGACGTCCCGGGCGACAAGTCCATCTGCGGCACCACCTACAAGGGTCTGCCGGGCGACGTCTCCAAGGGCGACCCGATCCTGATCAACGACGGCAACGTCGAGCTCCGGGTGACCTCGGTCGAGGGCCCCCTGGTCAAGACCATCGTCATCGAGGGCGGTGTCATCTCGGACCACAAGGGCATCAACCTGCCGGGTGCCGCCGTCAACGTCCCCGCCCTGTCGGAAAAGGACATCGACGACCTCCGCTTCGCCCTGCGGATGGGCGCCGACATGGTCGCCCTGTCCTTCGTGCGTGACGCCAACGACGTCAAGGACGTCCACAAGGTCATGGACGAGGTCGGCCGCCGGGTCCCCGTCATCGCCAAGGTCGAGAAGCCGCAGGCCGTCGCCAACATGGAGGGCGTCGTGGCCGCCTTCGACGCGGTCATGGTGGCCCGTGGCGACCTGGCCGTGGAGTACCCGCTGGAGAAGGTCCCGATGGTGCAGAAGCGCCTCGTGGAGCTCTGCCGCCGCAACGCCAAGCCGGTGATCGTCGCGACCCAGATGATGGAGTCGATGATCACCAACTCCCGCCCGACGCGCGCGGAGGCCTCCGACGTGGCCAACGCGATCCTCGACGGCGCGGACGCGGTCATGCTGTCCGCCGAATCCTCGGTCGGCGCCTACCCGATCGAGACCGTCAAGACGATGTCGAAGATCGTCGAGGCGGCCGAGGAGGAGCTCCTGTCCAAGGGCCTCCAGCCGCTGGTCCCGGGCAAGAAGCCCCGTACCCAGGGCGGCGCCGTCGCCCGTGCGGCCTGCGAGATCGCGGACTTCCTCGACGGCAAGGCCCTGGTCGCCTTCACCCACTCCGGTGACACCGCCCGCCGGCTGTCGCGCTACCGCGCCTCCCAGCCGATCCTGGCCTTCACCACCGACGAGGGCACCCGCAACCAGCTCACCCTGAGCTGGGGCGTCGACTCCTACGTGGTCCCCCACGTGGACAACACCGACGCGATGGTCGACCTCGTGGACGCCGAGCTGCTCAAGCTCAAGCGCTACAACAAGGGCGACACCATGATCATCACGGCCGGCTCGCCCCCCGGCGTCCCGGGCACGACCAACATGGTCCGCGTCCACCACCTGGGCGGCGGCGCCCGCGACTGACCTCGCACCCGCCGTCAGAACTCTGCCGCACAGAGACCGAGGGCGGCACCCCTGATCCGATGAGGATCCGGGGTGCCGCCCTCGGGTTTTCTCCGGGCGCCGCTCAGGCGGGATCAGTCACGACGGAGGTTGAAATCACCATCGTCCACTACGTCCCGCTCCAGCCCCATCGGCTCCGCGAGCGCGCGGTAGGCCTCGACCCGCTCGGGGCCGATCACCACGGAGTAGGACTTGACCACCCGTAGCAGCAGCCTGAACCCGAGATCGGGATCGACCTCGGAGACGACCCGGCGCAGCGCCGGAACCACGCCGGACACCGCCGCGTAGGCGTGCCCGGCCGTGGCCGACTCCAGGTCCCGGGCCACCAGCGCGATCTCACCCAGCACCGCTTCCCCCAGCCCACGAGCGGGTGGCGGATCCACCGGGACGGGTGCGTTCCCCACGTTCCAGGTGATCCGGTACTCGGCGATCTCCTCGATCCAGGTGAGCCACTGGCGTCCCTCGATCCCGCAGGCCTCCAGGTCGAAGTCACCGAACGTCCCCGCACGCCACAGCACGGACAGCTCCGGGCCGGACAGGTCCGAGGCCAACAGTCGCCTGGCGTCGTCCAGCAGCTGATGGGCGAACGCACCGTCCTCGCGGTCCGCGAACGACCACACGGTGGCGAGGGCGATGGACATCCTGTTCGTCCGGGGATAGTGGAACGTTTTCATCAGACAGCTGAGCCCGATGTCCGAGCCGAGCCGGTGGTGGTGGTTCACCCATATGTCCTTTACTGCGGGTAGCTCGTGTACACAACGTATCCGCCCGGATGCTTTCCGCCGGGGCCCTTCTGATTCGGCACCATCTTGATCTGGATGAACACCTCGTTCCCGACCGGAGTCGACACGAGGGTCGGATTGCCGTTCGCGTCCGGCGGGCCCTTGGTCCACCTGTTGCCCAGGGAGCCCTTGTTCTTCAGCGTCCACTTGATCGTGTAGAGGTCGAAGCGCGGGTCGAAGTTCTTGTTCGCCTTCCGCTTCTTGTCCAGCCACGCCTTGAGCGCTTCCTTGTTGCCCGGGGCCGCGCTCCACTCGTCGAAGGCCTGCCGGACGGAGGAAACAGCGGTGGCCTCGTCAGTCCACTCGGTGGCGTACGGGCCCTTCTCCAGCTTCTCCAGGATCTTCGCCCGGTCCAGGCCGACATGGTCGGTGATGGTGTGGGCACCCGAGACGCCCTCGTCACCGACGATGTCCAGGCAGTTGTGGACGAGCACGTCCACCGGCTCCGGGCCCTGAGCCTGTACGAAGAAGGTGTGCAGGCCGTCGACGGTGAGGTCGAACACCCCTACGGGAGCGATGTTCCCGCGATCGCCCAGAGCGGCGATCGCCCGCTCCCGGCCCGCCGGATCCTGCAGTCGGTCGTCCACCGCCAGGTCCGAGGCGAAGATCCAACCACGGCCCACGACGAAGAGCCGGTGACCGGCCGTGGTGCTCAGCCGGCTGCCGTCGGTCAGGGTGATGTCGATCAACCGACTCGTGTCGTGCCCGAAGGCGGCGGTCACCTGCTGCGGCTTGGCCGTCCCCGACGCGATGTCGCCCGCCATCACCATGTCACCGACCCGCACAGACCCGATCGTCTTGTGTGAACCGTCCGCCATGAGCACGGGCACCGATGCGGGGAAGCTGTTCCGCTTGCACGAGCTGAACAGCCGCTGGGACACCTCGATCTCGTTTTCGAGAGCGGCGATCGTGCTCGGGTCCATCTCGGCCTTCTTGGCCAGCGCCCTGGCGTCCTCCAGCCCCACCCCGGTCCTCATGACGGCGCGGTAGGCCAGCATCGCGTCCATGAGGAGTTCGAGGCGCTTGTTCTTGAGCCCCATGATCGCGTCGATGTTCAGCGAGATGCAGGCCTTCACATCGCCCTTGTAACAGCTGACGAAGTCGTCCGTGATCATGTGCCAGAGGGTCTTCAGGAACGCCTTGTCGAAGATCAGGGCGATCTCCAGACGGCTGAAGTACACGTCCTTGTCGTACGTCTGCAGGCCCAGGTGCTCGACGCTGATCCAGTTCACGTACTCGGCCGGGCAGTTCGCCTCGGTCACGTTCTCCGGGGCCGCGGGGTCCGTGCACAGGTAGAAATCGATGGTGAGGTTGTAGGTCAGCCTGAAGGTCACCGTACAGCCGTCGAAACCGATGTCCAGGACGCACTTGTTCTGGTCGACCGGATCCCCGACCGGTTCGATGGTGTTGCGCGCGAACACGCCCTTCTGGCCGGTCACACCGCCTGAGGCGATGGCATCGTGGCTCTTCTGGTTCTCCGCTCGGGTCGCCGCGTCCTGCGCCTCCTTCGCTGCTTCCTGGGCCCGCTTCGCCGCAGCCTCCGCCGTGGTGGCGTCGGTCTCGGCCTTCGTCGCGACCGTGTTCGCGGTGGCCGCGTCGGCCTCCGCCGCCGCTGCCGCCTTGCGGGCCGAAGCGGCGTCGCGCTCCGCGTCCGTGGCCGCGGCGTCCGCGGCGGACGCGTAGGTGCCCGCCGTGGTGGCCGCGGTCTGGGCCGCCACGGCGTCCGCTGTGGCCTGCCGGTTGTACTCGACCGTCCTGGTCTCGGCGGCCTTCGCCGCCTTCGCCGCCGCTGCCGCCTCGTTGGCCGAGGCCTGCGCGGCCTGCGCCGACTTCGCCGCCTTGGCGGCCCAGTCGGCCGCCTGCACCGCGGCCTCCACCGCGGCCTTGGCATCCGCGTCCGCTTGCTCGGCGAGCTTCTTCGCCTCGGCCGCCGCCTTGGCCGCCTGGTCGGCCTTGGCCTGGGCCAGGGCCGCCTGCTGCTCGGCCGCCGTCTTGGCGGCCTGGCCGGTCAACACGGCCAGACCCGCCGAGGAATCGGTCTCCTTGTACGGAGAACCCAGCTCGACGGCGTCGTTGGCCGGCTTGACCACCTGCATCGCCGATGCGCTGGCGGCCACGGCCGCCTGCGCCGTGGCGAAGGCGAACCCGGCCGTGCGGATGGATTCCACTCCGGCGGCCACCGCTTCGCTGCGGGCCACCGCGGCATCCGTCTTGGCCTTCTCCGCATTCTGATGGGCCGTCTCCGCCTGCGACTTCGCGGTGATCGCGTTCCACTTGGCCGCGTCCGAGGCGTCGATGGCCTCGGCCGCCGCCGCGTGCGCCGTCCTGACGGCGGCCTCGGTGACGGCCACGTCCCGCTTGGCCCCGTCGGCTGCCGCCTGGGCACGCTTCGCCGCGCCCTGGGCGCGGGTGGCCGCCGCCCGCGCGTTGGTCGCGGCCTCGGTCGCCGTGTCCGCCTCGGCCCGTGCGGCCTTGGCGGCCGTACCCGCGTCGTCGGCCGCGGTACGCGCGGTTGTCGCCGCGGCACGCGACCCTTCCGCCGCCTCGGTTCCCTCGTCCGCGGCGGCCTTGGACTCCTTGGCGTAGGCCTTGGCTTCCAGTGCGTCGCGCTGCTGTTCCGCGTCGACCGCGTTGTTCCGGGCCGTCACTGCCTTCTTCTCGGCGGCGACCGCGTCCTTCATCTTGTTCTCGGCGGTGGTTCCCGCAGTCTGCGCCGCGGCCAGCTGGTTGCCCGCCTCGGTCCGCTGGGTCTGGGCCTTCGCCTCCGCCGTCGCGGCCTTCGCCCGCTCGGAGTCCGCCAGCTCCTTCTGCGCCTTGGCGTAGTCGCGCTCCGCCTCGGCCTTCTCCCGCTTGGCCTTCGCGTCCTGGGCCGCGGTCTTGGCGTCCTTCTCCGCGTTCTCCGCCTTGGTCTGCGCCGCCTTGGCCTTCGCGGCGTTCTCCGCGGCCTTCACGGCCTGCGCCGCCGCGCCTTCGGCCGAGGCCTTCGCCTGGGCGGCGGCCTCCTCGGCGGCCTTGCGGCGGAACTCCGCCTTCGAGGCGTGCGCCTGCGTCATGGCCAGCGAGTTCAGGGTCTTGCTGTCCGCCGCGGAGGCGCGCGTCGCGTTCAGCGCGGTCTCCGTGGCCTTGGCCGCGGCCTGGGCGGCGGCCGCCGAGGCCTTGGTGATCTGCGCCGCCTGCTGGCCGTAGAGCAGACCCCGGCCCCGGGGCAGTCCCGCCTGGTCGGCGATCGCGTAGGCAGCGTTCTGCGCGGCCGTCACGTTGGCGGCCTGCGCCTGGGCGTCCTGGGCCGCGCGCGAAGCCACGTAGAGCCGCCCGGTCGCGCGGGCCTTGGCCTGCTCGATCCAGGTGCGGGCCTTGGTGAACTCGGCTGCCGCCGGTCGTCCGCTGCCCGCCGGAACCTTCAGGAAGTACGCCTCCCAGTCGGTCAGGCGGCTCGCGATCATGGACTGGCCGAGCGCCTCGGCCATGGCCTGCGCGGCGATCTGCAGGTCCTTGGAAGCGGCCTGCTCGGCACCGAGGATGGCGTCCCGCTGGGTGCTCTGGCCCGCGATCTCGGCCTGCCACTCCTGGGCGGCAACGGCCGCCTCGGCGTCCAGGACCTTGTGCGGGTCGATCGGGTTGCTCGTCGTGCAGGAGGCGAAGCGCGCCTTCAGCTGCTCCACGTCGATCCGGAACTCCATCGAGTCCAGGGGCGGGGCGCTGGTGGGGAAACCGCCGTTCTGGAGGAAGATGCGGGCGTCGTCGGCGTACATGGGGGTGGACCCGGCCATCTTCCATTCCCAGGCCGAGCGGTCCTCGTAGTTCGCCGCGGTCTCCGGGTAGTACCGGGCCTTCGCTATCTTGGTGGCCGCATCGACCGATTCCTTGCCGGCGACCGCGTTCGGATTGGTGTAGAACTCGCTCTCACCCGTCCAGAACCGGTCTGCGATCCAGCCTGCGTAGCCCGTCGCCATGAAGATGGTCGGATCGTCCGGTGGCCACTGGAATCCGGTGTTCGTGTAGCCGGGTGGGATGTCGCTCATGTACAGGGAGGCCTGCCACGCCTTGTTGCGCTCGTCCATCTCGCCGAACTTGGCATTCGCGGCGGCATGGTCCTTGGCGTACGCGGCCGACAGCGGCGTTCCGTCCCAGTAGTTGCGCGCCGCGGCGGCGAGCAGCTCGGACTCGGTCCCCTTCAGCCCCGTACGGGCGACGGCTTTCATCTCCGCGCCGCCCTTGCGGAGCACGTTACCGAGCAGGCACTGGGCCTCGCGGACCTTCTGGGCCGCGTCCAGGTCGTAGGGAGCGGGTTCCGCGGCGGCGGCCGGGCGGGCGTCGGTGAGGGGGTGCACCCCGCTACTGGTGAAGGTGACGGCCGCGGCGGTCGCCACGGCCGTGGCGGTCAGGAAGCTCGTCCAGTTGCCGAATCGACGGCGTCCGGACGGCTGTGCGTTCTTGCGCATATCCGTGTCAGCCGTTCTGCTCAGAAGAGGACATCGAAGGCGGCCCAGCCCGAGGTGCCGATCTGGGCCCGTGCGGCGAAGGGGGCGGCGGCGTTGCCGGTGCCCTTGAACAGCCACAGGGCGCCGGCGGTGTCCACGGCGATCAGGTCGGTCTTCCCGTCTCCGTTGGTGTCTCCGGCGGAGACGAGCGTCTTGTACGCCTGCCAGCCGGTGCCCACGGTGGTACGCGGCCCGAGTACGGCGTCCGCCGTGGCCACGCCCGTCCCGGGGTAGACGTACAGGGTGCCGTCGGTGGAGCGCGCGAGGAGGTCGGCCTTGCCGTCACCCGTGTAGTCGCCGCGTCCCGCGAGGGTCATGCCGCCCCAGCCGGTACCCGCCCTCAGCCGGGGCGCGAAGCTCCCGTCGGGCCTTCCCTGGTAGTACCAGAGGTTCCCGGAGGCGTCGCGCCCCAGGATGTCCGGGTCGGCCGTTCCGCCCATGTTCCCGACGGAGACGATCGTGTCGTAGATGTCCCAGCCGCCGCCGATGACCTTGGTGTCGTTGCCGTGCTCGGCGGTGTAGTAGAGCGTTCCGCCGGCACGGTGGTAGAGGTCGTTGGCCCGGCCCCCTTCGGAGACGTTGGCCTGGAAGAGGGCTGTGGCATCGCCGAAGCCGCCGCCCATCTCGAAGGCGGGCTTGAGGCCGCCCGTGCCGAGCGGCTCGTACGCCCGGAGCTTGCCGGTGCTCGCGTTGCGCGCGAAGAGCGGGAACGTCTTCAGAGGCGGGCCCACGGCCTGTGTCCCCGCGGAGGCCGCGTTGACCGTCCCGCCCGGCCAGAGCGGCGGTGCCACACCGGACAGCCCCGCCGCGACAGCGGCCAGCACCAGGCCGATCGCGCAGATCACCGCCCGGCGCACCGAGCGGTTCATGGATTTCAGCAGCATCGAGTAACAGGTCCTCACGGAAGTCCCGAGCGCGGGCATGCCACAGGCACACCGAGAACTCGCGCATCCCCCCTGAGACACCCAACGCGCCGCGCCTGCGGCAGCGACAAGATCACCTTAAGGAAGTTTTTAACTTCCGTAAACATAAAGGGGGTTGATTCGAGACAAGTGGATGCCCCGTCCTTCATTTCCGAAGGACGGGGCATCCGGGGACCGACCGTTCGCCCGCTGCCGGGCCGTTACTCCGCCGGGCCGATGTAGTTCTTCAGGCCCGGGACGGTCAGTGTGCCGCCGAACTGGCCGGCCTGGACGACCTTGACGTTCGTGAAGAACGCGAAGGGGACGTTCAGGGGCGGCGGGCTGTTCGGGGTGAACTCGATCGGGATCAGGCCGAAGAGGTTGCCCTTGAGGCTCTCGGTGTACATCGTCACCTTGGCCCCGCGGATCTTCGACGTCGAACCCGGACGGGACTTCAGGTGGGCGACGGTCTGCCCGGTGCCGACCGTCTGGTACAGGTCCTTGATGTCCAGCGAGTCCGCCGTGAACTTCAGGACCTTCTTGGTCTTGCCGCCCGCCGTCTTCACCTCGACGATGCCCGCGTAGTCCAGGCCGTAGAGGGTCAGCAGCGAACTGTTCAGGTACCAGGGCTCGTCCGGGAGCAGCGGGATGCCCTGCTCCACTTCGGCGTCGGCCAGGGCCTTGGCGTCGTAGGTCGGGCAGGGGAAGGGTTCCTTCCCGTCCGCGGCCTTGGTGTCCGTGGCCTTCGTGTCCGCGGCCTTGGTGTCCGTCTTGGCCTTGGCCGCGTCCCCGGTGGCGCCCGTCTCGTCCTTCGGGGTGGTCGCGGTGTCCTTGACCTCCTGGGAGAGGTCCGTGACCGTGACGCCCGCCTTGTCGGCGGCGGCACGGATCGCGTCCGCGGACGGGTCCGCGGCGGGGGCGGGCTTGTCCGCCGGCTTCGGGGTCGCGGCCTTCGGCACTGCCGGGGTGGGTGTCGAGGAAGGAGCGGGCGCGCCCTTGAGGGGCTTGCCGAGCTCGTCCACGAGGCCCTTGAGGGCGTCGCCCACGCCCAGCGGGTCCAGCGGGTTCGAGGCCTTGGCCGCCGGAGCGGGGACCGCCTGCTTCTGGGCCGGCGCCACGGGCTTCTCGGCCGGCTTCTCCACCGGCTTGGACGCCGACGGGCTCGCGGTCGGCGAGGGCACCGCGGTGGGCGACTTGCCCGGCTCGGGCTCCGTCGTCTTCGGCGGGGTCGTCGGAGGAGTCTTCGAGGGGGACGAGGACGGCGACGGGGAAGCCGACTCCGCGGGCTCGTCGGACCGCGTCACACACGGTCCGGGCGCGAAGGGGATCTCCTGGTCGTCGGCCACGGCCAGCTTCGGCGCCATGCTCATGCCGACGAAGACCGCCGTGGGCATGGCCGCCAGCGCCATCGTCTTGCCGACGGGTATCTGGAACTTGGTCAGCAGCGACTTCCTGGGCGCCGCGTGACGCGGGCCCCTTCTTTCACGGGACTCCGCATCTGGGGACACACCCCGCTGCGTTTCGTCACCCCGCACTGTTCCTCCCGCCATCGGCGTGGGCAGTCGTCTCGCTCGCGTATGCCGTTTCCGTCTCGCGGGGGCCGGGTACGGCCTGGAAGCCGCCCTCCATCGCGTCCGTCTTGCCCAGGTCCACGGCCTGCGCCGCGCCCCTGTCGTCCAGCGCGCCCGTCTCGTCCTCCACCGGACCGGCAGGCACCCAGGCCAGCGAGAGGCAGCCGCCGACCAGCGCGAGGATGAAGCCCAGACCGAAACCACCGAGGTTGGACACCGGCAGGGACACCAGTGCCAGCAGGATCGAGGCGACCCCGGCGAAGATGCGTACGCCCTGCTGGAACCAGAGCGTCAGACCCAGGGTGATCAGCAGGATGCCGATGATCAGCGACCCCGAACCGGCCGTAGTCGCCATCGCGATGGTGATGTTGCCGAGCCGGAGGTCCGCGTACGGGAAGTACGCGATCGGGAGGCCCGCGAGGAGCGTGAACACTCCCGCCCAGAAGGGGCGACGGCCGCTCCAGGCATGGAAGCGGTAGTACACCAAGGTGAGCCAGGCGTCGTCTTCGGCGCGCACGTAAACCGGGGCCTGGGGGTTCATGGACAACAGCTCCCTGGAAACGGGTGGTACTGAACTAGGTGGAGCCCGGACGGACCGGGCCGGCGGTAACGGGTGCCCCCACCGCCGGCCCGGCCGTCCGGTCAGGCACCGGAATGGATCAGCCGATCAGGAGATCAGTTGGTTTCCGAGTCCTGGTAGCACGGCTGGTCGCCACCGAGCAGGCGCAGCTTGAGGTCGGGCAGCTTGAAGGTGCCGGCCGTCGTGGCCCACGCCTTCTGCTTGACGTTCGTCAGGATGGCCTTGTCAGCCCGCTGCGAGAACGCGTACGGGCTCGCGACCGTACCGGCCTGCGGCTTCATCTTGTTGGACGGGTCGCCGACGGCGACACCGATGTCCAGGTTCTTGAACTCGGCGTCGGTGTCGAGCTCGGCAACATCCAGGTAGATGTTGTCGGCAACCGCCGGCTTGCCGGCCGTGGTGCCCGTCTGCAGCCTCATCGTGATGTTGCCGAGCGGAGTCGGCGTCACCAGCGACTGGCACATGTTGGTGATCTCGGCGTGGCTGAACCCGGAGATGGTGACCGGGTGGTGAGCCTCGGCGCCCGTCTTCAGGTCGTGCCCGTTGGCGACACCGCCGTACTGGATGAGGTTGTCACCGTCCAGCTTGTCGGCGCGGACCTTGAAGTCCTGGCCGGACACGGCGAACGAGGCCGCGAGGGCACCCTGCGCCAGACCGACACCGACCACGGCCGTGGCCGCGATGCTCGGCACCATGACGAGCGCGAAGCGCTTCCATCTGGTCCCGCCACGAATCTGAGAACTCATTTCGTTCCTCCTTCTCGGACGTACATCTCCGGTCCGGGCCGTACCCGTCCTGGGATGGGAGAAGTGCTACGTCCTCGGGAAGGAGCGCAAGCGGCCGAGCCGCGGCACTGCCGCGTCCGGTACACCGGCGTTCACCCCCGAGCGACAACCACTTGGCCACGCGTTCGCGCAACCTGGAGGACAGGCCCCGCCGTGTGACGGAGACCCCCCTGTCCCACGGCCGGTGCCACTGCCACCGGCCGGCCCGGTGGGGACCCTCCACCGCGGCTCCGGATGAGCGGCTCTGCGGGAAGGACCGAGCGTCGCCGATCGTGGTCCATTCGCGGCCGGGGCACAAGGGGGTTCGTTACTGGCGGGTAACGGCCAGATAACCTGCGGAAGACCTGCCGCTGTCGGGCCGCAACGCTGGGTACTACCCAGGGCCACGACAGATCGGGGGAAG
Source organism: Streptomyces sp. NPDC059443 (assembly GCF_042750105.1). Lineage (NCBI taxonomy): Bacteria > Bacillati > Actinomycetota > Actinomycetes > Kitasatosporales > Streptomycetaceae > Streptomyces > Streptomyces sp. NPDC059443. Next base: position 90,739 of record NZ_JBHYVM010000014.1, read on the forward strand.
AGTGAACACACCGGACAGTTCACGGGGTTCGGTTTACTGCGAGTAACAGCGGCCGCGATTGCCAAGTTTTGGCAAAGCGCGGCCGCTGTTCGTCAGTGTGTCAACAAATCACCGGCGCCGGAGCGGCGCCGGGCCGGGTCTTGGAGCGGGTCCGAGACCGGGTCCTAGAAGAGCACCCGCGCGAGCGCCGTACGCGCCGAAGTCACGAGCGGGTTGTCCGCGCCGACGGCCTCGAACATCTCCAGCAGCCTCACCCGGACCGCGTCCCGGTCGTCACCGAACGTCACCTTCACGGTGTCCACCAGGCGCCCGAAGGCGTCCGCCACGTGCCCGCCGGCCAGGTCCAGGTCGGCCGCGGCGATCTGCGCCGCCGGGTCGCGCGGGTTCTCGGCCGCCGCGGTGCGCACGGCCTGCGGGTTCATGTCCTTGACGCGGAGCAGCAGTTCGGCCTGCGCGAGGCCCAGCTTGGCCTCCGCGTTGGCCGGGTCGGACAGCAGGACGTTCTTGTACGCCTGCACGGCGCCGCCCAGGTCGTTCGCGTCCAGCGCCTCGACCGCCGCGTCCAGCAGCGCGTCGTAGGGTCCGGCCGGCTCCTCTACGGGTTCTGCGGCCGCGCCGGGGGCTCCGCCCTCCGCGCCGGGGGCCACGGGGACGCCGAGGACCCCGAAGCGCTCCTCGGCGATCTGGACCACCTGGGCCAGGATCGCGCGAACCTCTTCCTCGGGCGCGAAGTCCTGGAACAGCGGCATCGCCTGGCCCGCGACCAGGGCGAAGACGGCCGGAAGGGCCTGGATCCGGAACTCGCGGATCAGGTTCTGGCTGGCCGCGACGTCGAGCGCGGCCAGGGCCAGGCGGCCGTTCGCCTCGACCGTGAGCCGCTCCAGCAGCAGGCTCAGCTCGCGGCCCTGCTCGAAACCCTCGGCACGGAAGTCGAGGATGACCGGAACCTCGTTCGAGAGCGGGACCACGTGGCTCTCGAAGCGGGTCTCGTCGGTGTCGAAGACGAGCGCGGACGGCGGGACGGCCCCGGCGGACGCGGGCGCACCGCCCTCGGCGGCCTGCCGGGCCGCCTCGGCGCGGGCCTGCTCGGCCTTCGCCTTGGCCTCGCCGGCCGCCTTCACCGCGGCGAGGTCGACGACGCCGCTCATGGACATGTTTCTGGGCTGCATGCGTACATCCTCTCCCGTGTGCGCGCGCCGACGAAAAAGATCGGCCGAAACGAACCGATCGCGGTACTCGTTGTACTGGCGGTCGTGCTGTGGCGCCGGGTCCCCACCCGGCACCGGTAGCTCTTCGCGTGGTTGTCGCTCTTACGCTACGAGTCGTAGCGTAACTCGCCCCGCCCGTCCGCGCCCCGTGATCTGAACCACACCGTCAGGGGCCGCAGTCGTTCGGCTACCGGCGGGTATGGTCTCGGCCATGCGCAACCCCAGCTCAGGCACCTCCCCCTCCCCGGCCGGCCGCACCGGCCGCCCGCGCAGTGCCGCGGCGGACGCCGCGATCCTCGCCGCGACCCGGGACGCGCTGGTGGAGCTGGGCTGGTCGAAGCTGACGATGGGGGACGTCTCGGCGCGGGCGGGGGTCGCGAAGACCACCCTCTACCGGCGCTGGGCGGGCAAGAACGAGCTGGTCGTGGACGCCGTCGCGGAGCTCTTCGACTCCCTGGAACTCCCCGACCGGGGCTCCCTCGAAGCCGACATCGAGTACGTGGTGCTGCGGTTCGCGGAGCTGCTGCGGCGCCCGGAGGCCCGTACCGCCCTGATGGCGGTCGTCGCCGAGTCCACCCGGGACGAGGCCCTGCGGGACCGGATCCGGTCGGCCATCGTGGACCGGCAGAAACGTCTCGTCGTACTGGGCCGCGAGCGGGCGCAGGCCCGCGGTGAACTCCCCTACGAGGAGGACGCCGCCCTCGCCGGCCACTCGACGGACCTGATCTTCGACGTGATCGCGGGCACGGTGGTGCACCGCGCGCTGGTCAGCTCCGAGCCGGTGGACGAGGTCTGGGTGGCCACCTTCACCGCCCTGCTGATGCACGGCCTCCTGGGCGCTGCCGCCGGCCCGTCCGGCCCCGCACCGCGGGCGTGACCACCGCGGGGCGGCCGTCCGAGAGGGGCAGGAAGTCCGGGAACCAGGCCGGAGCCGCCATGAGCAGGGCCTCCGAGCGCGGGTTGTGGCCCGGCCAGGGCCGCCCGCGCTCCGGCCACTGGGCCCACCGCAGGCTGTCCGCCTCCTCCGGCGGCAGCAGTCCGGAGGCGACCAGGGCCGCGCGGCCCGCCTCCAGCCCGGCGAGCCGGTAGCCGTACGCCGAGGAGTCCGCCTCGTGGAACCCGGCGTCGGTCAGCAGCACCGCGGCCGCCACCCCCTCCAGCCCGCGCTCGATGCCCGCCCGCACGCAGGACACGTACTCCTCGGGCAGCAGGGAGGTCCGTACGGCGTTGAGGATCTCCGTCCGGCCGCCGGGGCCCGGCGGTTCGAAGTCGGCGGCGATGTACGCGTAGGGCCCGCGGTCGCTCTGCATGGCCACGCGGACGCTCACTCCGCGCACGGAAACGGGAAGGTGGCGGCCGTTCATGGCCGCCACCCTAAGCCTGCGGCGCCTGGCGCTCCGTCAGGCGCCGCTCACCGCCGCGTCACTTCGCGCCACTAGAAGCCCGGCGGCTCCGTGTACGTGCCCCACTCCTCGCGCAGCACGTTGCAGATCTCGCCCATCGTCGCCTCGGCGCGCACCGCGTCCAGCATGGCCGGAATCATGTTGGACCCGTCCCGGGCGGCGTCCAGCATGGCTGCCAGCGCCCCCGTCACCTTCGCGTCGTCCCGGGCGGCCTTGCGCTCCGCGAGCTCCCGCACCTGTACGGTCTCCACCTCGTGGCTGACCCGGAGGATCTCCAGGTCTCCGGTGACCGACCCGTGGTGGACGTTCACGCCGACGACCCGCTTGTCGCCCTTCTCCACCGAACGCTGGTACTGGAAGGCCGACTCGGCGATCTCCCCGGTGAACCAGCCGTCCTCGATGCCGCGCAGGATGCCCGAGGTGACCGGGCCGATCGGGTGCTGCCCGTTCGGGTGGGCGCGCAGCCCGCGCTCCTTGATCTGCTCGAAGATCTTCTCCGCGTCGGCCTCGATGCGGTCGGTGAGCTGCTCGACGTACCAGGAGCCGCCCAGCGGGTCGGCCACATTGGCCACGCCGGTCTCCTCCATCAACACCTGCTGCGTGCGCAGGGCGATCTCGGCGGCCTGCTCGCTGGGCAGGGCGAGGGTCTCGTCCAGGGCGTTGGTGTGGAGCGAGTTGGTGCCGCCGAGGACGGCCGCGAGGGCTTCCACGGCCGTGCGCACGACGTTGTTGTACGGCTGCTGCGCGGTGAGGGAGACCCCCGCCGTCTGGGTGTGGAAGCGCAGCCACATCGTCTTCTCGGACTTCGCCCCGTACACCTCCTTCATCCAGCGGGCCCAGATCCGGCGGGCGGCGCGGAACTTGGCGATCTCCTCGAAGAAGTCGAGGTGCGCGTCGAAGAAGAAGGAGAGGCCGGACGCGAAGTGGTCCACGTCCAGACCGCGCGAGAGGCCCAGCTCCACGTATCCGAAACCGTCGGCGAGCGTGTACGCGAGCTCCTGCGCGGCCGTGGCCCCGGCCTCGCGGATGTGGTAGCCGGAGACGGAGAGCGGCTTGTAGGCGGGGATGCCGTTGGCGCAGTACTCCATGAGGTCGCCGATGAGGCGCAGGTGCGGCTCGGGTTCGAAGAGCCACTCCTTCTGGGCGATGTACTCCTTGAAGATGTCGGTCTGGAGCGTCCCGTTGAGGACGGCCGGGTCGACGCCCTGGCGCTCGGCGGCGACGAGGTACATGCAGAAGGCGGGGACGGCGGGCCCGCTGATGGTCATGGAGGTGGTCACGTCGCCGAGCGGGATGTCCCTGAAGAGGACCTCCATGTCGGCGGCGGAGTCGATGGCGACCCCGCAGTGGCCGACCTCGCCCAGCGCGCGGGGGTCGTCGGAGTCCCGGCCCATGAGGGTCGGCATGTCGAAGGCCACGGAGAGCCCGCCGCCGCCGGCGGCCAGGATCATCTTGTAGCGCTCGTTGGTCTGCTCGGCGTTCCCGAACCCGGCGAACTGCCGGATGGTCCAGGTCCGCCCCCGGTAGCCGGTGGCGTGCAGGCCGCGGGTGTACGGGTACTCCCCGGGCCAGCCGATCCGCTCGAAGCCCTCGTACGCGTCCCCGGGCCGGGGCCCGTAGACGGGGTCGACGTCATCTCCGGAGAGCGTCGTGAAATCGGCATCGCGCTTGCGCGCCTTGTCATACCGGGCCTGCCAGCGACGGCGGCCCTCCTCGATGGCGTCAGCGTCCATACCCATGAATTTACTAGGACGTCCTAGTAAATGTCGATGGGCAACCCCCGGGGAGTCGTCCCCGGGGGTGGGCCGATCGTGTGCGATCAGGCGCGGGCGGCGGCGAGAGAGCCCTCGACGAGGGGCTCGATCTCGGCGCGGACCTTGCGCTCGACGAAGAAGGCGGCCGCCGGAATGGTGCCGGAGGCCAGGACCCAGAGGAGCTTGCCGAACGGCCACTTCGCCTTGGACCCGAGGTCGAAGGCGAAGACCAGGTAGATCATGAAGAGGACGCCGTGGACCTGCGAGACCGTGAAGGTCAGGTCGGCACCCGTGTCGAAGCCGTACTTCGCCACCATGCAGGCACAGAGGATCAGGAGCATGACCGCGGTCAGATAGGCCATGACGCGGTAGCGGGTCAGCACGCTTCGTTTCATGCCGTCGAGCCTAGCCGTCCGGTTCGCACGATCTTGACGGGGGCCGGGTTGCCCGACGCGGTACTACTTCTCCTCGAAGTCGGCGGCGGCCACCCGGAGCGGGCGCAGGAGGGCGAAGATCTCCTCGCACTCCTCGGCGTCGTAGGCGCTCAGCCCGAAGTCGATCTCCATCAGCGCCTTCGTCGCCGCCTCGACCACCTCGCGGCCCTTGTCCGTGATCGACGCGAGCGTGCCGCGCCCGTCGTTCGGGTTGGGGCGCTTGTCGACGAGGCCGGACCTCACCAGCCGGTCCACCGTGTTCGTGACCGACGTCGGGTGGACCATCAGCCGCTCGCCGATCTTCGACATGGTCAGCTCGCCGGCCTTGGAGAAGGTCAGCAGCACCAGCGCCTCGTACCGCGCGAAGGTCAGCCCGTAGGGCTTGACGACCGCGTCGACCTCTCCGAGCAGGATCTGGTGCGCCCGCATGATCGAGGTGATCGCGGCCATCGAGGGCACCGGACCCCAGCGCTGCTGCCACAGTTCGTCGGCGCGGGCGATGGGGTCGAAGGGAAGGCTGAGCGGCTTGGACACGCATCAGACCCTACCGGGCGGTCATTTGACGGCCAGACCCGTCTCACGCTTCGGCCGCCACGCCACTCTTCCCGCCGTCCGTCCTGCGCACCTCGGCCGGCAGCAGCGCCGCCCCCGGCCGGACCGCGTACACGAGCACCGGCAGCATCCCGACGGCGGCGAGCGGGGCCACGATCCGCGAACGCGTTCGTGCGGTGAGCCCATGGCTCAGGCGAGGGCGGTGACCAGCAGGGCGAAGGCGGCGATGATGACGGCGACGCGGGCGTAGTGGAAGCGTTCCCAGCGGTGCAGCTGCTGCTTCCAGTCGGCGGGCCGGTTCTCGGGGGTCCACGTCTTGTTCAGGTTGTTGATCGGGACGAGCAGCAGGATCGACATGACCACGCTGAGCATCAGCAGTGCGCCGGCGGTGACGACGAGGCCGGCGCCGTGGTGGTGCCATCCCGCGATGGCCCAGACCGCGACGAGGACGAGCGAGCCGATGTACCAGACCGGCATCACGGCGCCGAGCATCCGGCCCCCGTGGGCATGGCCGAGTTGGCGGCTGTCGTCGGGGAGTGCGTTGAGGATCCGGCTCATGACGAAGGCGACGGAGAACTCCACCCCCACCATCACGCCGACGATCACGGTGGTGGCGACCTCAAGTGCGTTGAGCATGACAACCCCTCCTGGAATCTAGCGTCGCTAGGTGATGAGGCAACGCTAGCTCTACTGCCGCTCGCTTGTCTAGCGATGCTAGGATCGAATCATGTCGGTACAGGAACGCAAGCAGCGCGAACGGGCGGAGCGCGAGCGCCTCATCGTGGCCACCGCCCGCGAACTCGCCGAGCGGCAGGGCTGGGACGCGGTCACCACCCGCCGGCTCGCCGAGCGCATCGAATACAGCCAGCCCGTCCTCTACAGCCACTTCCGCGGCAAGCGCGAGATCATCGGCGCCGTCGCCCTGGAGGGCGCCGCCGAGATGGCCGCGGCGCTGCGGGCCGCGACCTCCGCCGCGGACGGCCCGCGCGCCCGGGTCGGCGCCCTCGCCCGCGCCTACCTCGACTTCGCCGACCGCAATCCGGCGGTCTACGACGCGATGTTCCAGCTCGACGGCGGCCTGGCCTTCGCGGACGAGGACACCCCGGAGCCCCTGAAGGACGCCTTCGCCGCCCTGCTGGAGCCTCTCGGCGAGGTCGCCGGGGAAGGCGTCCACCCGGCGCTGTTCACCGAGTTGTTCTGGGCGGCCCTGCACGGGCTGGCGACCCTGACCCGGGCGGGACGGCTGCCCGCGGGGGACGCCGAGCGGAGAGCGGAGCTGCTGGTGGACCGGCTCGCCGTGGTCTGACGGCACGCCCACCCGGCCGCACCCGGCGGTGTCGCGACTCGGCTCGTCTGACCGTTATGTCACGATATCCCGGCCCGCTGCCCGCCCCTTCGTCCCGAGGAAGCCGCCGGATGCCAGGCCCTCTCAGAGCCCTCGTCGCCGCGCTCGCGCTCGCCGCCGCCGTCACGGCAACCGCCTGCACCCCCACGCCCACCGCGCAGCCGGAGTCCGCACCTCCCAACCGGCCCGCCACGGCCGGCCCGGCCGACGAGTCGCCGTTCTGGGTGGACCCGCAGAGCGACGCCGCCCGGCAGGTCGCCGCCTGGGAAGCGCAGGGCCGCAACAGCGACGCGCAGGTGCTGCGCCGGATCTCCGACCGGCCGATGGCCCTGTGGGGTCCGGGGGGCGATCCCGGGCCGGAGATCCGCCGGGCCCGGGAGAGCGCCAAGGCGGCCGGCCGCACCCTCGTGCTCACCGCGTACAACATCCCCTACCGGGACTGCGGCCAGCACTCCGCCGGCGGCGCGGTCGACGCCAACGCCTACCGCGGCTGGATCGGCGCCTTCGCCGACAACATCGCCGACACCAAGGCCCTGGTCGTCCTGGAGCCGGACGCCGTCCCGCACATCGTCGACGGCTGCACCCAGGCCGGCCACCACGACGAGCGCCTGCGGCTGCTCTCCGAGGCCGTCGACCGGCTCAAGCGCAACAAGAACACCAAGGTCTACCTGGACGCCGGCAACCCGGCGTGGATCCCGGACCCGATGAAACTGGTCGGGCCCCTCTACAAGGCCGGGCTCGACCACGCCGACGGGTTCTCCCTCAACGTCTCCAACTTCCAGCCCAGCGCCGCCGGCCGGGAGTACGGGGCCGCCCTCTCCAAGGCCGCCAAGGGCAAGCACTTCGTCATCGACACCAGCCGCAACGGCGACGGCCCGCTCCCGGGCGACCGCTCGCAGGCCTGGTGCAACCCGCCGGGCCGGTCGCTGGGCACCCCGCCGACCGCCGACACGGGGGACCCGCTCGTGGACGCGTACCTCTGGATCAAGCGGCCCGGCGAGTCCGACGGCACCTGCCGCGGCGGCCCGCCGGCCGGCACGTGGTGGCCGGACTACGCGCTGGGCCTGGCCCGCCGTTCGACGGACTAGCCCGCCGGCCCACCCATCCAGCCGTCCCGGGACTCCGGCGGTGGGGCCTTGGGGGGTTGCGCCCGGACCCGTACCCACTTCGCCACCGACGGCGTCCCGTCCGCGTCCGTCACGAAGAGCATGTACCAGCCGGGCGGCACCAGCGTCGGGTCCACCGGGACGGTGACCGTCACCGCGCCGGCCGTCTTCTCCAGCCCGAGCTCCACCGACCGCTGCTCCACGTCCGTGGTGTGCGTGACCGCGCTCGGTCGCATCAGCCTGGCCCGCTGGACGCGCTCCGCCCGCGCCGCCCTGAAGGTGGCGCGGCCGCCGAGCACGATCTCCTCGGGCCCCTTCCCCAGAGCCGGCCGCAGCGCGGGGTCCCGGTAGAGGTAGGGCGGGGTGTACACCTCCAGCCGGTGTTCGAACTTGCCCAGCCTGGTGTTGTCCTTGTCCGCGAAGAGCGGATCGGAGCCGAAGGTGGCCACCCGCCCGTCGGGCAGCAGCAGCGCCTCGGAATGGTAGTTGCGGCCCACGGTCGGGGAGGCGGCGGCCTGGAAGGTGTCGGTGCGCGGGTAGTAGAACTGCGCCCGGTGGATGTCGCTGGCGCCCCGGCCCCGGTAGTCGGCGGAGCCGCCGGTGGTGAAGACGGAGTCGTCGGGGAGCAGCACGCTGCTCAGGTAGCGCACCGCCCGCGGCAGCCGGGCCGTCGAGCGGAAGACCGGGTGGTCCTCCTTGAGGTCGACGACCGCCGTCCGGGCGGTCGCGAGCCGGGACTCGCCGACCCCGCCGCCGCCGAGCACCATCACCTTCCGGTCCTGGGCCGGGGGGAGGAGCACGGAGGAGGAGGTCTCCAGTTGGTCGGGGTCGGCCAGTCCGCCGACCTTCCGGAACCGGTTGGTCTTCAGGTCCCACAGGCCCGGCTCGCGCCCCTTGTCCTTGGGCCCGTAGCCCGCGTTGGAGCCGGTGTAGAGCAGTTCGCCGCCCTGGACGAGGAAGAGGGCGGGGTAGGTGGGGAAGTAGTGGAAGGGCCCCTCGGCCCAGTTCTTCGTCCGCGGGTCGTAGTACTCGTTGTCCCCGGGTACGACGTCGCCCACGTCGTTGAGCCCGGACACCGCCAGCACCCGCCCGTCGGCCAGCCCCACCAGGGTCGGGTACCAGCGGGCGTCCCTCATCGGGGCGACCGGTACGTACTTCTCCGCCACGGGGTCGAACTCGTAGGCGGACTTGATGCCCTGGAAGTCCTGCTTGTCCGCGCTGAGCCGCTCCGCGAGCCCGTAGACGTCGCGCGCGTCCTTGCCGGTGAGGCCGGCCACCTCGTACTGCGCGGCCTGGGTGGTCAGTCCGCCGGCGCCTTCCTCGACGGCTTCGACGAAGACCTTCGCCTCGGCGGCGACCACCTTGGTCTTCCACGGCATCATCTGCCCGCCGCGCCCGTAGGTGACCTCGAACTGCTTGGTCGCCTTCGGGACGGTGACCTCGGCCCCCGATGCGTACTCCACGCCGGAAGGGGACCGGAACACGGTCCCCTTGGGGAGCTTGACCGCCTTGTCGGGGTTCTCGTTCTTGACCCGCATGCGGCCGCCCGCGCGGGTGACCTTGCCGTCGAGCACCTCGTAGCGCGCCGTGCCGCCGGCCACCAGCAGCCGCCCGTCGGGGAGTTGGCTGTGGCCGGAGCAGAAGAAGTCCTCCGGGGTCGGGATCTTCTTGAAGGTGTCGTCCTTCGGGTCCCACAGGACGGTGGAGAAGGTGCCCTTGTCGAAGTTCTTCTGGTTGTTTCCGGATCCCGCGATCAGCAGCACCTTGCCGGTGTGCAGCAGCGCCGCGTGCATGGCGTTGATCCGGTACTCCTCGGGGAGGCCGATCAGCCCCCATGAGCCGTACTGGACGCGGTAGCTGGACTGCCCGATCTTGTACGAGTGGTACTTGCCCTCGGCGAAGGAGAGCGCGGCCGGCGCGTTGAGCGCGACCAGCAGCAGGGCGGCGCCGGCGCCCAGGAGGGTCTTCTTGAACTGTTCGGACGGGCGGTACCCCATGGCTCAGTTCCCCCCGGTCGCCGCGAATGCCGGTTCCGGCTCCCCGCCCGGCTCGGTGCTCCCGCGGCGGGGCGGCCGGCGGCCCCGGCCCCGGTCCCGTACGGCCGTGGTCCCCCACACGGCGAGCGGGGCGAGGGCCACGGCCAGGGCGAGCACCGCCCAGACGCGCATGGCCGCGTGCGTGTGCCCGTAGCGCACGGAGGCCGCGAGGGAGGCGGCGAGGACGGCGGCCCAGCAGAGGTGGATCCGGAAGGTGGCCGGCCGGTCGGGGCTGGCGTCGCCGCCCTTGGGGGTGACGACGAAGCGGCCCCTGGTGTGCAGGACGGCCGAGCCGAGGGACTTGAGGTAGACGGGGGCGCAGATCGCGGACATCGCCATGCCGGCCAGGCCGCCGGAGCCGGCGGGTTCGTGGGGCGAGACGTTGTGGCGGCGGTTCCACAGGTACAGGCCGACCTGGAGGGCGGCGGCGTCGGTGTAGAGCATCAGCCAGACCTCGGAGGAGACCTGGGTGCCGGAGGCGCCGAACCACAGGAAGAGGACGCAGCTGAGGACGCCGAGCATCCAGTTGACGGCCGTCATCGGGTAGTAGACGAGCATCAGCGTGTAATTGAGCCAGCGGCCCGGGGGCATCCGGAAGCAGCCCCGCCAGTACTGCCGCAGGAGGGTCTCGTAGGTGCCCCGCGACCAGCGCAGCTGCTGGGTGAAGAAGTCGGTCCAGGAGGTCGGGCCCTCCCCCACGGCCAGCACGTCGGGGGTGTACACGGAACGCCAGAACCGCCCGGTGGCGGGGTTGCGGCGGCGGTGCAGTTCGAAGCCGGTGGCCATGTCCTCGGTGACGGAGTCGTAGAGCCCGCCGACCTGCTTCAGGGCGCTGACGCGTACGGCGTTGTTGGTGCCGACGAACATGGGGGCGCCGTAGCGGTTGCCCGCGCGCTGGATCAGGGCGTGGAAGAGGTACTGCTGGGATTCGGCGGCCTTGGTGACCGGGGCGGTGTAGTTGCCGTAGACCTGCGGGCCGACGACGAAGGCGGTGTCGGGGTCCCGGAAGAAGCCGAGCATCCGCTCCAGGTAGTTCGGGAGCGGTACGTGATCGGTGTCCACACAGGCGAGGTAGTCGTACTCCTCGCCGTGCCGGGCCAGCCAGGCGTTGTAGTTGCCGTGCTTGGTCCTCGCCCGGTGGGCCCCCTTCGCGGTGTTCCACTCGGCCACCCCCTTGCGGGTGAAGTGGCGCACGCCGAGTTCCGCGCACAGGGCCCTGGCCCCGGGATCGTCGCCCTCGTCGAGGAGCCAGACGTCGAGCGGCCCCCCGTGGCGGACGCGCACGGCCCCGCGCAGGGTGGCCGCGGCCATCGCCAGGGGTTCCTTGCCGGGCACGTAGGTGGTGAGGAAGGCGACCCGGGTACCGGGTTCGGCGGGGACCGGGACGGGGTCGCGGGCGACCATCGTGGCGTGGGCGATCGAGACCACGTTGACCAGCATGAAGAGCATGATCAGGGCGATGGAGCCGAGCATCACGGAGTCGAGGCGGACCAGCCAGGGCTCGCCGCCCTCGCGGACGGTCCAGTGCGAGGGCCAGACGAGGTAGAGGAGCAGACCGGCGGCGGCGAGGGGGGCGAGCGTCATGAGGGCGACGGCCCGTATTCGGGCCCGCGGCTCCTCGCGCGAGAGCAGCGAGCGGTAGGTGACGCGGTAGGCGGCGGTGGGATCCGGCTCCTCGAACGGGCCGGCGAGACGGCTGTGGGTCTCGTAGTCGAAGCCTTCCGGCCGCACGGTCCCTCCAGTACTCGAACCGAGGTTGATATCCCAACGAAAGGGGACGTTCCTCAGCGTGTCGAACTGGATTCGGCCGACCGGGCGGTTCCGACGAGCGGGACGCGCACAGGGCCGTACGGGTACGCGTGCCGTACGGGCACCCTTGCCTCGGGCGCGGTCAGCCCTGGGCGAGGTGCCGCTCGATGGTCTCCATCTTGGAGGTCATCCCGTCGGTGACGCCCGGGCGGATGTCGGCCTTGAGGATGAAGGAGACGCGGGGGGCGCGCGCCTCCACGGCCTCCACCGCGCGCTTGACCACGTCCATCACCTCGTCCCACTCGCCCTCGATCGTGGTGAACATGGCGTCCGTGCGGTTCGGCAGCCCGGACTCCCGTACGACGCGGACGGCGTCGGCCACGTACTCGCCAACCTCTTCGCCGACGCCCAGCGGGGTCACCGAGAAGGCGATCATCATGCGCGGGCCGCCTCGCGGGCGCGGGCCGCGAGCACGCTGGCCGACTCGTCGCGCTTGAGCAGCCGGTCGCCGTAGAGCCCGCCGAAGGGCAGCAGCGCCAGCAGGAAGAACAGCGCGACCTTCTTCAGCGGCCACTTCGCCTTGTTCCAGACGTCCAGCAGGAACACCGCGTAGATGACGAACAGGATCCCGTGGAGGATGCCGAGCGGCATCATCAGGTAGTCGATGTCCGAGATCCGGCTCAGCAGCGAGCCGAAGATCAGCAGGGCCGGGAACGACAGCGCCTCGGGTACAGAGATGAGGCGCAGCCGGTGCAGGGCGGAGGCGGTCTTGATGTCCACGTGGAACCTTCGGGGTGGAGGCCGGGGGTCCGTCCCAGTGTCTCAGCCACCCCGGGCGATCTTTCCCCGGGGCCCGGCCGGGTGACCGGGGCCCGGTCAGGGCCCTCTTTCCGGTCGGAACCGACCATTCCAGGCCGATATCGGCCAACGGGCCCTGTTCGGCCCCGCCCGCTGCCGATAACGTCTTCCCGTGGCTCAGTTCAGACTCCAAGGCAGCAAGGTGCTCGCCGTCGACCTGACCGGGGACGCCGTCAAAGCAAAGAACGGCGCCATGGTCGCGTACGACGGCCAGATGGCCTTCAAGAAGTTGACCGGCGGGGGCGAAGGCCTCCGCGGCATGGTGACCCGGCGGCTCACCGGCGAGCAGATGACCGTGATGGAAGTGCAGGGTCACGGCACCTGCTTCTTCGCCGACCGGGCGAGCGAGATCAATCTGGTCAATCTGCGCGGCGAGAAGCTGTACGTCGAGTCCAGCAACCTGCTGTGCACCGATGCCGGCCTGCGCACCGGCACCACCTTCACCGGACTGCGCGGCGCCACGACGGGCAACGGCCTGTTCACGACGACCGTCGAGGGCAACGGGCAGGCGGCGATCACCTCCGACGGCCCCGCGGTGGTGCTGCGCGTCAGCTCCCAGTACCCGCTCTCCGTCGACCCGGGGGCGTACGTCGCGCACACCGGGAACCTCCAGCAGTCCTTCCAGTCGGGGATCAACTTCCGCACCCTGATCGGCGAGGGCTCGGGCGAGGCCTTCCAGATCCGTTTCGAGGGCGAGGGCCTGGTCTACGTGCAGCCCAGCGAGCGCAACACCATCGGGGGCGACATCTGATGCCGTTCCGCGAGATCAACTCCAAAGTGGTCGAGGCCCAGGTCGTACCGGGGCAGAAGATGTACAGCCAGCGCGGCGCGATGCTCGCGTACCGCGGCGAGGTCTCCTTCACCCCGAGCCTGACCGGCGGCCAGGGCGGCGTGATGGGCATGATCGGGCGCCGCGTGGCGAACGAGCAGACCCCGCTGATGAGCGTCGAGGGCAGCGGCACCGTGATGTTCGGCCACGGCGGCCACCACATCCAGGTGATCAACCTGACCGGCGAGACCCTCTACGTGGAGGCGGACCGGCTCCTGGCCTTCGACGGCACCCTCCAGCAGGGCACGATGTTCATGGGCTCGCAGGGCGGCGTCATGGGCATGGTGCGCGGCCAGGTCACCGGCCAGGGCCTGTTCACCACCACCCTCAAGGGCCACGGCTCGGTGGCCGTGATGGCCCACGGCGGGGTCATCGAACTCCCGATCACCCCGCAGCGGCCGGTCCACGTGGACCCGCAGGCCTACGTCGCCCACCACGGCGAGGTCCGCAACAAGCTCTCCGCGGCGCTGGGCTGGCGGGACATGGTCGGGCGCGGCTCGGGCGAGGCGTTCCAGCTGGAGCTGTCCGGGCAGGGCGCGGTGTACGTACAGGCCTCGGAGGAGAAGCTGTGAACTTTGGTCCCGTGACCGGTGGACCGGGGGGCCCGACGGTCTTCGACCCGTACAGCCTGCCGTCCGACGACAACGTCAACGCCTACACCTTCTGCGTGGAGCTCAAGGGGAACCAGTGGTTCCTGCAAAAGGGCAAGATGATCTCGTACTACGGGCGCATCGAGTTCAACGGCATCGGCCACGGCCGCTTCGACCGGCTGCTGCGCACCAGCTTCCACTCGCCGCTGCACGCGAGCGACTGGGTGGTGGCCGAGGGGCAGGGCAAGATGCTGCTCGCCGACCGGGCCTTCGACGTGAACTCGTACGACCTGGACAACGGAAACCTGACCATCCGGTCGGGCAACCTGCTCGCCTACCAGCCCACTCTCGCGCTGAAGCAGTCGATCGTCCCGGGATTTCTCACCTTGATCGGAACCGGGAAGTTCGTGGCGGCGTCAAATGGACCGGTGGTGTTCATGGAACCGCCGCTGCGCGTGGACCCGCAGGCGCTGGTGGGGTGGGCGGACTGCCCCTCCCCCTGCCATCACTACGACCACGGGTACATGTCGGGCGTGATCGGCGGCCTGCGCTCGCTGACGGGCATCGGGGGCTCCTCGGGCGAGGAGCACCAGTTCGAGTTCGTCGGGGCCGGGACGGTGCTCATGCAGTCCTCGGAGATGCTGATGGCGGACAAGGCGATCGGCGCCGTGGGCGCCGGGGCGGCCTCGGGCAACCAGCAGGGCGTGCCGGGGGCCGGCCAGGGTCCGCTCGGGCAACTGGGCGTGCCCCGGATGCCCGGACAGCTGGGCGATCTCCAGCGGCGGCTCGGCCTGTAGCCCCCGCCGGGATCCCATGAGCCCCCACCCCGTCCTCATCTTTGTACGCAATTCAACTTCTTAGGTAGAGTTCTTTCATGGAGACCATCGAGACCGAGACGGCCACCCAGTGGCTGAACGACGCCGAGCAGTGCGCGTGGCGCACCCACCTGGACGTCAGCAGACTGCTGATGCACCAGCTGGAAAAGGATCTCCAGCCCTTCGGACTGACCAACAACGACTACGAGATCCTGGTGAACCTCTCGGAGTCCGAGGACCACCGGATGCGGATGAGCGACCTGGCGACGTCGACCCTCCAGTCCAAGAGCAGGCTCTCCCACCAGATCACCCGGATGGAGGCGGCGGGGCTGGTCCGCCGCGTGAACTGCGAGTCCGACCGGCGCGGGCTGTACGCCGTCCTCACCCCGGAGGGCATGGAGACCATGCGCAAGGTCGCCCCGCACCACGTGGCGTCCGTCCGCCGGCACTTCATCGACCTGCTCCCGCCGGATGCCCTCTCGGCTCTACGCGCGTCCCTCGGGCCCGTCGCCGAGCACCTGCGGGCGGATCGCGGCAAGGCCTGACCGGCCTGACCTCGTAAACGCGCGGTCCTCGGCGGCGGCCCGGAGAATGGGTGGTAACGCTCGCTCGCCGGCCGCTCGCCGAGCAACCGTAAGCGCTCTGGCCGGCCTGAGGAGGTCCAAGCCATGAAGCGCACGCACAACCGCACGCTGTACGTCTCGTCGGCCGCGGCCGTGGTCCTGTTGCTCGGGGGCCCGGTGGCGGCCGCCGCCGCATCCACCACCGCGGACGCGGCCAGAACCGCCCCCGTCGTCTCCGCCGCACTACAGCGGGCCGGGGTCGACGCCGACGGGGCCGCCACGGCGGCCCTGCAGAAGTACCCCGGGACCGTGGAGTCCCTCGACAAGGACGGCTCCGTCTGGCACGTCGACGTCATCGGCAAGAACGGCGGCTACGCCGAGGTGATCGTCGACGGGACCACCGGCTCGGCCACGGTCGGGAACACCGAGCAGAACAACGACAACGGCAACGAGTACGCCGCTCTGCTCGCCGCGAAGTACAACGCCCAGCAGGCCATGAAGGCGGCCGTCGCCGCCTATCCGGGGAAGGTCTGGTCGGTGAGCTGGGACAGCAACGACAACGGCGACAACGGGAACGGCAACAACAACCGCCGCTACTGGGACGTCGAGATCAAGTCCGGTGACCGCACCACGAACGTGCACGTCGACCCCACGTCGGGCAAGGCCACCGCGTCCAACTCCGACTCGAACGACAACTACGGCAACAACAACGACAACAGCGACAACCAGAACAACTAGGGCAGGACATGCCGAAGCCGCACCCCGTGGACGGGGTGCGGCTTCCGCGTGTGGTCGGTTCTCCGGCGGGACGGTCAGGCGTTGGGACGCTTGCCGTGGTTCGCCTTCTTCTTCTTGCGGGCTCGCTTCTTGTTGCCGCGCTTCGCCATGAAACCTCCCTGCGTTGGGGCATTCCGGGCGTTCGCCAGTCTATGACCGGCCCGTCGGCTCCGCATCCGGTTCCGTCGGTTCCGTCGGTTCCGTCAAGGAGGCCAGCAAAGCGTCCGCCGCCGCGTACGGGTCCAGCCCGCCCGCGGCCACCCGCGCCGCCAGGCCGTCGAGCCGGGCGTTGCCGTGCAGATCGGCCAGGCGCGCCCGTAGCGCGGTGATCGCGATCGTCTCGACCTCGCGCGCCGCCCGCGCCGTGCGGCGCTCCGCCAGCACCCCGCGCTCGTCCATCCAGGCCCGGTGCTTCTCCAGGGCCTCGACCAGCTCGTCGATGCCCGTGCCCCGGGCGGCGACCGTCTTGACGATCGGCGGCCGCCAGTCGCCCTTGGCCCGGGACTCCCCCAGGCCCAGCATGTGGTTGAGCTCCCGGGCGGTGGCGTCCGCTCCGTCCCGGTCGGCCTTGTTCACCACGTAGACGTCGCCGATCTCCAGGATTCCCGCCTTCGCGGCCTGGATCCCGTCGCCCATCCCGGGGGCCAGCAGCACCACCGAGGTGTCGGCCTGGGCGGCGATCTCCACCTCCGACTGCCCGACCCCGACCGTCTCGACCAGGATCACCTCGCAGCCGGCCGCGTCCAGCACCCGGATCGCCTGCGGGGCCGCCCAGGCGAGACCGCCCAGGTGGCCCCGGGTGGCCATGGACCGGATGTACACCCCCGGGTCGGAGGCGTGGTCCGACATGCGCACCCGGTCGCCGAGGAGCGCGCCGCCAGAGAAGGGCGAGGACGGGTCGACGGCGAGGACGCCGACCCGCTTGCCGGCCTGGCGGTACGCGGAGACCAGCGCCGAGGTGGTCGTGGACTTGCCGACGCCCGGCGACCCCGTCAGCCCCACCACGTACGCGTTGCCGGTGAGGGGGGCGAGCGCCGCCATCACCTCGCGCAGCTGCGGGGACGCCCCCTCGACCAGCGAGATCAGCCGGGCGACCGCTCGCGGCCTGCCCTCACGGGCCTGCGCCACCAGCTGGGGGACGTCCACCACCGTCATTCTTGCTGCACTCCTCGCTTGTCGCGGGTCTCGTACGGGATACGGGTGCGGGTGGGCGGCTGCGAACAGCCGACCACTACGGGACGCGGACGATCAGGGCGTCGCCCTGGCCGCCGCCACCGCACAGCGCGGCCGCGCCGACCCCGCCGCCGCGGCGCTTGAGCTCCAGCGCCAGGTGCAGCACCACACGGGCGCCGGACATGCCGATCGGGTGCCCCAGGGCAATGGCGCCGCCGTTGACGTTCACCTTTTCCGGGGTCACTCCGAGGTCCTTCATTGACTGCACGGCGACCGCCGCGAAGGCCTCGTTGATCTCGATGAGGTCCAGGTCCTCGACGCCCAGGCCCTCCTTCTTCAGGGCGTGCAGGATCGCGTTGGACGGCTGCGACTGGAGCGAGTTGTCCGGGCCGGCCACGTTGCCGTGGGCGCCGATCTCGGCGAGCCACTCCAGGCCCAGCTCCTCCGCCTTGGCCTTGCTCATCACGACCACGGCGGCGGCGCCGTCGCTGATCTGTGAGGAGGTGCCGGCGGTGATGGTGCCGTCCTTGGTGAAGGCCGGACGCAGCTTGCCGAGGGACTCCACGGTGGTCTCGGGGCGGATGCCCTCGTCCACCGAGAAGACCACCGGGTCGCCCTTGCGCTGCGGGATCTCGACCGGGGTGATCTCGGCCTCGAAGACGCCGTTCTTCTGCGCGGCGGCGGCCCGCTGGTGGGAGGCGGCCGCGAACTCGTCCTGCGGGGCGCGCTCGATGCCCAGCCGGGTGTTGTGCGTCTCGGTGGACAGGCCCATCGGAATGCCCTCGAAGGCGTCGGTGAGGCCGTCGTAGGCCATCGCGTCGAGCATCTCGATGGCGCCGTACTTGAAGCCCTCGCGGGACTTCGGCAGCAGGTGCGGGGCGTTGGTCATCGACTCCTGGCCGCCCGCGACCACGATGTCGAACTCCCCGGCGCGGATGAGCTGGTCGGCCAGGGCGATGGCGTCGAGGCCCGACAGACACACCTTGTTGATGGTGAGCGCGGGCACGTTCATCGGGATTCCGGCCTTGACGGCGGCCTGCCGGGCGGGGATCTGGCCCGCGCCGGCCTGGAGCACCTGGCCCATGATCACGTACTGGACCTGGTCGCCGGAGATCCCGGCCCGCTCCAGCGCGGACTTGATGGCGAAGCCGCCGAGGTCGGCGCCCGAGAAGGACTTGAGCGAGCCGAGCAGCCGTCCCATGGGCGTGCGGGCCCCGGCGACGATCACTGACGTGGTGTTGTTCGTTCCGGACATGGAGCACAGCCCCTTGAAGATGAGGAGTGAACGAGGGTTTACCCGAATGTACTGAGCGGTACCCGTGCCGTCACCGGCCCGTCAGTGTGATCGCGCGCACGTTGCGTAACCACCTCCCGTAGCGCTGCACTGTCCCCATGCTGACAAGAATCGACCACATCGGGATCGCCTGCTTCGACCTGGACAAGACGGTTGAGTTCTACCGTGCCACCTACGGGTTCGAGGTGTTCCACTCCGAGGTCAACGAGGAGCAGGGCGTCCGCGAGGCCATGCTCAAGATCAACGCCACCGACGACGGCGGAGCCTCGTACATCCAGCTCCTGGAACCCACCCGCGAGGACTCCGCGGTCGGCAAGTGGCTGGCCAAGAACGGCGAGGGCGTCCACCACATCGCCTTCGGCACCGCGGACGTCCTGGGCGACTCGGAAGCCATCCGCGGCAAGGGCGTCCGCGTCCTCTACGACCAGCCCCGCACGGGTTCGATGGGCTCTCAGATCACCTTCCTGCACCCCAAGGACTGCCACGGCGTCCTCACCGAACTGGTCACGAGCAGCAGTCAACTACCCCCTCACTGAGGGCTTGCGTTACGGCGCATCACTGGCTGTGGTGCGCCGTACGCGTCCAGCCACCCGCGAGTGCGGGATGGCAGGGGCCGTTGACCGGGCCCCGCTGCGCCACAACGTCAGCGCACGTGCGCGGATGTTGCGGGAGCCGTTGCGGTCTGCGTGATCAACGAATCCGCAGGACCTGCACGCGAAGCGGGCCTGCGAGACCCGGTTCGCCTTGTCGACGTGACCGCACCGGGAACAGGTGCGGGATGTGTACGCGGGATCCACGTACACCACCGGCACCCCCGCCCGGCGGGCCTTGTACGCGATGAACCCGCCGAGCTGGGCGAAGGCCCAGCTGTGCACCATGGCCCGTTGGGGCTTCCTCAGCCGCACCCGTTCACGGATGCCGGTCAGGTTCTCCAGACCGATTCCGCGCCCGGTGCGTGCAGCCTCGGCCACGATGCGTTTGGCGATCTTGTGGTTGATGTCCCGGGTCCGCCGGGCCTCCTTGTGGCGTCTGCGCTGGATGCGCCGCCTGGCGGACTTGGTTCCCTTCCGCTGCAGCTTCGCGCGCAGGTCCCGGTCTCGTCTCCTCAGGCGGTTGAGGTACCGGCCGGCCATGACCTCACCGTCCGAGGTGGTGGCGATGTTGACGATCCCCAGATCCACACCGAGGAAGTCCACCGGAGCGGTGTTCGGCTCGGCCTCGGGCACTTCGCACGTCGCGAGCAGGAACCACGACCCATCGCGGTACAGGAGATCCGACTCGCCTTTGCGGTGCAGGGCAAGAGTGGCGAGCTGTTCCAGGCTGCCCGCGTAGGCGACATCCTTCATCCGCCCACTCGTGGTCCAGATGGAGACGGTCCGCGCGTCCAACTGCCACGACAGCATTCTGTCGTCGTACGGCTGAGCCGCGGCCGCCCGGAACTCGACCGGCATCGCCGAAGCCCGGCGGCGGCGCTCCGATCCGGACGGACCGAGACGCCCGTCCCGCAGATTCGACTTCAACGTCGCGTAGGCGTCGCACGTCTTCTTGATCACATGCTGGGCGGCCTGCGCTCCGAGCCCCCACCGGTCCTTGATCTCGGCGTAGGTGTGCCTGCGCAGGTCGAAATTCCGGTACACGGACCGCTCGACGGCCACCTCGCTCACCCACGAGGCCGCCTCGTTGCAGGCACGCAGGGTCGCCGCGAGCGCCGACTCCTGCGGCGCCGTCGGCAGCAGCTTGACCTGCACCACGAGCTTCACGTCAACGACGGTACGTTCCAGCCCGGACACATGCATTCGAACATCGCAAATCAGCACTCCGCGGACCTGAAGAGCGAATCTCCGCAGGGTCGGTACGCGGGGGTTCCCGCACGAGGGCACTGATGCCCCGTTTCCCCGGCCGGTACAGTGGCTGTTGGCTCGGCCGGGGTTCGGTGCAGACAGGGTCGGGGCCGGTAAGGCCTGCCCCGGTATCTGACACCATTCCCCGGGGGCATCGTTCAGCGGGCGGACGATGCTCATTTGGGAGTCAGCTTGCGACCAGGGGACGGATGGGACCGCGCTGTGCGGGGCTACGAAAGCCAGGAGAGCCATCAGGCCGAGGCCGACCATCTCTCGCGCTTCGAAGCCGAGATGGAGCGGCTGAAGAAGGAGCGCGGGAAGGCCTTCCAGCACGCCGAGGACCTGGGCTACCAGGTCGAGGTGCTGCGCGCCAAGCTCCATGAGGTACGCCGCAATCTGGCGTCCCGCCCCGCATACGACGGCGCGGACATGGGCTACCAGGCGGAGCAGCTGCTCCGCAATGCCCAGATCCAGGCCGACCAGATGCGCTCCGACGCCGAGCGCGAACTGCGCGACGTACGGGCGCAGACCCAGCGCATCCTCCAGGAGCACGCCGAGCACCAGGCGCGCCTCCAGGCCGAGCTGCACGCCGAGGCCGTCAACCGCCGCCAGCGCCTGGACCAGGAGCTCAACGAGCGCCGCCAGACCGTGGAAGCGCACGTCAACGAGAACGTGGCGTGGGCCGAGCAGCTGCGCGCCCGGACCGAGTCGCAGGCCCGCCGGCTCATGGACGAGTCCCGCGCCGAGGCCGAGCAGACCCTGAACGCCGCGCGCGCCGAGGCCACCCGGGTCGCCTCCGAGGCCACCCGCCGGCTCGCCTCCGAGAACGAAGCCTCGCGCGCCGAGGCCGAGTCGACGCTGCTGCGCGCCCGCAAGGAGGCCGAGCGGCTGCTGACCGCCGCCTCCGCGCAGGCCCAGGAGGCCACCGAGCACGCGGAGCGGCTGCGCTCGACCACCACCGCCGAGGCAGAGCAGACCCGCCAGCAGACGATGGACCTGGGCCGGGTCGCCGAACAGCGCACCCAGGAGGCCGACGCGGCCCTACGGGAGGCACGCGCCTCCGCGGAGACGCTGCTGGCCGATGCCAAGGAGAGCGCCGCGCGCCAGCTGGCCTCGGCGGAATCCGTCAACGAGCAGCGCACCCGGACGGCCAAGGAGCAGGTGGCCCGGCTGGTCGGCGAAGCCACCAAGGAAGCCGAGATCCTCAAGGGCGAGGCCGAGCAGGCGCTCGCCGATGCCCGCGCGGAGGCCGACCGGCTGCGCGCCGAGGCCGGCGAGCAGGCCCGTACGGCGGCGTCCGAGGACGCCGCGGCCCAGCTGGCGAAGGCGGCCCGCACCGCCGAGGAGGTCCTGAACAAGGCCTCGGAGGACGCCCGAGCCACCACCCGGGCGGCGTCCGAGGAGGCCGAGCGGATCCGCGGCGAGGCCGAGGCGGAGGCCGAGCGGCTGCGCGCCCAGGCCGCGACCACGGCCGATGAGCTCAAGGGCGCGGCGAAGGACGACACGGAGGAGTACCGGGCCCGTACGGTCGAGCTCCAGGAGGAGGCCCGCCGGCTGCGCGGCGAGGCCGAGCAGCTGCGCGCGGAGGCCGTCGCCGAGGGCGAGCGGATCCGCGGCGAGGCCCGCCGCGAGGCGATCCAGCAGATCGAGGAGGCGGCCCGCACCGCCGAGGAACTGCTGGGCAAGTCCCGGGCCGACGCCGACGAGGTGCGTGCGAGCGCCAACACCGAGGGCGAGCGGGTCCGCGGCGAGGCCGTGGAGCGGGCCACCACCCTGCGCAAGCAGGCCGAGGAGACCCTGGACCGCACCCGCGCCGAGGCCGAGCGGCTGCGCGCGGAGGCCGAGGAGCAGGCCGAATCGGTACGGGCCGAGGCGGACGCCGCGGCAGCCGTGCGGCGCGAGGAGACCGAGCAGGCGCTGGCCGCGAAGCGGGCGGAGGCCGACGAGGAGCTCGTCCGGCTCCACACGGACGCCGAGGGGCGGCTCTCGACGGCCGAGCAGACCCTGCGCGACGCCCGCGCGGCCGCGGAGAACATCCGCAGGGAGACCGCCGAGGAGGGCGAGCGGCTGCGCGCGGAGTCCGCGGAGCGGATCCGCACCCTCCAGGCGCAGTCGGAGGCGGAGGCCGACCAGCTGCGCACGGACGCGGCCGAGGACGCCGGGCGGACCCGCGCGGAGGCCGAGCAGACCGCGGCGCGGCTGACCGGCGAGGCCGAGGCCGAGGCGGAGCGGCTGCGCTCCGAGGCGCAGGAGACCGCCGACCGGTTGCGCGCGGAGGCCAAGGCCGCCGCCGAGCGGGTCGCACAGGAGGCCGCCGAGGCCCTTTCCGCCGCCCAGGAGGAGGCCGCACGGCGTCGCCGGGAGTCCGAGGAGACCCTGGCTTCGGCGCGCACCGACGCGGAGAGCGAGCGGGCGCAGGCCCGCGAGGAGAGCGAGGAGCTCCTCGCCCAGGCCCGCAAGCGTTCCGAGGAGGCCCAGGCCGAGGCGGTCTGGCTCACCGAGGAGGCCGAGCGGCGCGCCTCCGAGGTGGTCGCGGCGGCCGAGGCCACCGCCCAGCAGGTGCGCGAGTCCGTGGCCGGGCTGCACGAGCAGGCCGAGGAGGAGATCGCCGGGCTGCGGAGCGCGGCCGAGCACGCGGCGGAGCGTACGAGGACGGAGGCCGGCGAGGAGGCCGACCGGGTCCGCGGCGACGCCTACGCGGAGCGGGAGCGGGCCACCGAGGACGCGAACCGGATCCGCAGCGAGGCGCGGACCGAGACGGACGCGGCGAAGGCGCTGGCCGAGCGGACGGTGGGCGACGCCATCGCCGAGGCCGAGCAGCTGCGCTCGGACACCGCGGAGTACGCCCAGCGGGTGCGCACGGAGGCCACGGACGCGCTGGCCGCGGCCGAGCGCGATGCCGCCCGTACCAAGGCGGACGCCCGGGACGACGCGAACCGGATCCGCGGCGAGGCCGCGGAGTCCCTGGAGTCCTCGCGCGCCGAGGGCGGCCGCATCGTCTCCGAGGCGACGGCCGAGGCCGAGCGGCTGACGGCCGAGACCGAGGCCGCGAACGCGGTCACGGTGGGCGAGGCGCAGGCCGAGGCCGAGCGGCTCACCGAGGCGGCGCTCTCGGCGGCGGACGACACCCGTGCCGAGGCCGCGGGCACGCTGGACGAAGCCCGTGCGGAGGCCAACCGGCTGCGCACGGAGGCCGCCGAGCAGGCGGACCGGCTCATCACCGAGGCCTCCTCGGAGGCCGAGAAGCTCACCCGCGAGACCCGGGCGGCGAACGAGGCCACGGTCGGCGAGGCCGAGAGCGCCGCCGAGGCCCTGCGCACCGAGGCTTCGGGCACCCTGGACGAGGCCCGCGCCGAGGCGGAGCGGCTCACGGCCCAGGCGGCGCAGACCCTGGCCGGCGCCGAGCGGGACGCGGCCCGGGTCCTGGTCGACGCCCGTACCGAGGGCGACCGGCTGGTCGACGAGACGCGCGTGGCGAACGAGGCCACGGTCGGCGAGGCGCAGGCCGAGGCCGACCGGCTGCGGGCCGAGGCGGCGCGCACCCTGGACGAGGCCCGCGAGGACGGCGGCCGGATCATCGGCGAGGCCACCGCGGAGGCGGACCGCGTCACGGTCGCGGCGAACGAGACCCTGGCGAGCGCCGAGCGGGAGTCGGAGCAGACGCTCGACGAGGCGCGCGCCGAGGCGGGCAGGCTCCGTACCGAGGCCGCGGAGCAGGCCGACCACCTGATCTCCGAGGCGGTCGCGGAGGCGGACCGGCTCACCGAGCAGACCCGCAAGGACAACGAGCGCACGGTCGGCGAGGCCGGGAACGAGGCGGAGCGGCTGCGCGCGGAGGCCTCGGAGTCGCTGGCTTCGGCGCAGGAGCACGCGACCCGCACCCGGTCCGAGGCGGAGCGGGTCAAGGCGGAGGCCGCGACCGACGCCGAGCGGGTACGGGCCGAGGCGCGTGCGGAGTCGGAGCGGCTGCTGGACGAGGCCCGCGAGGAGGCCAACAAGCGCCGCAGCGAGGCCGCGACGCAGGTGGACCGGCTCATCACGGAGGCCTCGTCGGAGGCCGAGAAGCTGACCGGGGACGCGCAGAAGCAGGCCCTGGCCGCCACGACGGCGGCCGAGGAGCAGGCCGACGCGATGGTCGACGCGGCGCGCAAGGAGGCCGCGCGGATCACCTCCGAGGCGACCGTGGAGGGCAACTCCCTGGTGGAGAAGTCCCGTACGGACGCCGACGAGCTGCTGGTCGGGGCGCGTACGGACGCCGCTGCCATAAGGGAGCGGGCGGAGGAGCTGCGGGGCCGCGTCGAGGCGGAGGTCGAGGAGCTGCACGAGCGGGCCCGCCGGGAGTCGGCCGAGCAGATGAAGTCGGCCGGCGAGCGCGTGGACAAGCTGGTGCGGGCGGCGACGGAGCAGAGCGTGGAGGCCGAGTCGAAGGCCAAGGCGCTGGTGTCGGACGCGAGCAGCGAGGCGGGCAAGGTCCGGATCGCCGCGGTGCGCAAGGCGGAGGCGCTGCTCAAGGAGGCCGAGCAGAAGAAGGCGGAGCTGGTGCGGGAGGCCGAGGGCCGGCTCGCGGAGGCGAAGGCGGAGGCCGAGCGGCTGGTCGAGGAGGGCCGGCGCGAGCTGGAGGTCCTGGTCCGGCGGCGCGAGGACATTCAGGCGGAGATCTCCCGTGTCCAGGACGTTCTTGAGGCGTTGGAATCATTCGAGGCGCCTTCGGGCGGCGCGAAGCCCGGGGTCGGCGGCCAGGGCGCGGGGGGCGTGAAGGCCGGTGCGGCAGCGGGTTCCACTCGTTCGGGTGGCAAGACGTCAGACGGCTAGTCAACACACATGAATGTGTGCTCCTGATAGAAGTTCAGGCGGACGAGTGACAAGCATTCTGTCGCCTTGCCACTCAAAAGGGGTGTCATTGTCCAGATCAAACGCGGATTGACTCGATGACACGCCGTCCGGGCGCCTAGGATTCCCCTTAACATCCATCTCCTCACGTAGCACCTCATCGTCTCATTCGACAGGAACCCCATGAGCGACACTTCCTCCCCCTTCGGCTTCGAGCTCGTGCGGCGTGGTTACGATCGCGGTCAGGTGGACGACCGCATCACCAAGCTGGTCTCCGACCGTGACAGCGCCCTAGGACGTATCAACTCTCTGGAAAAGCGGATCGAGGAGCTGCACCTCGAAACGCAGAACGCCCAGGCCCAGGTGAGCGACGCCGAGCCGTCGTACGCCGGCCTCGGTGCCCGGGTCGAGAAGATCCTGCGCCTGGCCGAGGAGGAGGCGAAGGACCTGCGTGAGGAGGCCCGTCGCGCCGCCGAGCAGCACCGCGAGCTGGCCGAGTCGGCCGCCCAGCAGGTGCGCAACGACGCCGAGTCGTTCGCCGCGGACCGGAAGTCGACGGCCGAGGACGAGGGTGTCCGGATCGTCGAGAAGGCCAAGGGTGACGCTTCCACCCTGCGCGCCGAGGCCCAGAAGGACGCGGCCTCCAAGCGCGAGGAGGCCGACGCGCTCTTCGAGGAGACCCGCGCCAAGGCCGCCCAGGCCGCCGCGGACTTCGAGACCAACCTGGCCAAGCGCCGCGAGCAGTCGGAGCGCGACCTGGCCGGCCGTCAGGCCAAGGCCGAGAAGCGCCTCGCGGAGATCGAGCACCGCGCGGAGCAGCTGCGCCTGGAGGCCGAGAAGCTCCGTACGGACGCCGAGCGCCGCGCCCGCCAGACCGTGGAGACCGCGCAGCGCCAGGCCGAGGACATCGTGGCCGACGCCAACGCCAAGGCCGACCGGATCCGCAGCGAGTCCGAGCGCGAGTTGGCGGCACTCACCAACCGCCGCGACTCGATCAACGCGCAGCTCACCAACGTCCGCGAGATGCTGGCGACGCTGACGGGTGCCGCGGTCGCGGCCGCCGCTTCGCCGATCGACGACGAGCCGGTCACCCGCGGCGTTCCGGCGCAGCAGAGCCGCTAGTCGCGGAGCGCCACCGGCCGCGGAGCCGACGGCCGTTTCCTGCCCGAGGGCCCTACGACACCTCCAAGAGGTGGCGTAGGGCCCTCGGGCGTTCTAGCGTGGCGGGATGATCGAGCTTGAGGGCCTTACCAAACGATTCGGCGCGAAGACCGCCGTGGACAACCTCAGCTTCCAGGTCAGACCGGGGGTGGTGACGGGCTTCCTCGGCCCCAACGGGGCGGGCAAGTCCACGACCATGCGCATGATGCTCGACCTCGACAACCCGACCAGCGGTACGGTCCGGATCGACGGGAAGCACTACCGGGACCTGCAGGAGCCACTGAAGTACATCGGGGCGCTGCTGGACGCGAAGGCGATGAACGGCGGTCGCAGCGCGTACAACAACCTGCTCTGCCTCGCCCAGTCGAACCGGATCCCGCGCAGCCGGGTGTCCGAGGTGCTGGATCTCGTCGGCCTGACGGCCGTGGCGAAGAAGAAGTCGAAAGGATTTTCGCTGGGGATGGGCCAGCGGCTCGGGATCGCCTCCGCGCTGCTCGGTGACCCGGAGATCCTCATGTTCGACGAACCCGTCAATGGTCTGGACCCGGAGGGAATTCTCTGGATCCGCAATCTTATGAAGGGGCTCGCGTCCGAGGGAAGAACGATCTTCGTTTCCTCCCACCTGATGAGCGAAATGGCTCTGACCGCGGAGCATTTGGTCGTCATCGGACAGGGAAAGCTGCTGGCCGACCTGTCGATGGCCGATTTCATCCACCAGAACTCCCGCAGTTTCGTGCGCATGCGCTCTCCCCAGCAGGAACGCCTGAAGGACGTGCTGCACGAGGCCGGGATCGACGCCATCAGCGTCCCGGCCACCGGCACGCTGGAGATCGACGGCGTGGGGGCCGAGCAGCTCGGCGAGCTGGCGGCCCAGCACCAGATCGTGCTCCACGAACTCAGCCCGCAGCGGGCTTCACTGGAAGAAGCGTTCATGCGCATGACGGCGGACTCCGTCGAGTACCACGCCCACGCACCGGGGACCCCGGGGTACGGGATCCAGGGGTACGGGGCCCAGGGCGCGCCGGCTCCCGGCATGGCCGCCGACAACCCGTCCCGGCCCGCCGACGTACCCGCGTGGGGCGCCGGCTTCGAGGCGACGCGCAAGGACGGTAAGTGACCATGGCCTTCTCCGC
The DNA here is from genome assembly GCF_042750105.1 of Streptomyces sp. NPDC059443. Lineage (NCBI taxonomy): Bacteria > Bacillati > Actinomycetota > Actinomycetes > Kitasatosporales > Streptomycetaceae > Streptomyces > Streptomyces sp. NPDC059443. Next base: position 118,190 of record NZ_JBHYVM010000014.1, read on the forward strand.
CGTCCTCCAGTCCGAGTGGACCAAGATCCGCTCGGTCGCCTCCACCCTGTGGACGCTGGCCTCCGCCTTCATCGTCACGGTCGGCATCAGCGCCGCGCTGTGCGCGCTGATCAACAACTCCTTCAAGAACATGCCCCCGCAGGAGCAGGCCACCTTCGACCCGACGCTCAGCAGCTTCGCGGGCATGACCCTCGGCCAGCTCGCGCTGATCGTCTTCGGCGTGCTCGTCGTGGGCACCGAGTACAGCTCGGGCATGATCCGCACCTCGCTGGCCGCCGTGCCGCAGCGCGGCAGCTTCCTCTTCGGCAAGCTGCTGGTCGCCACGGGGCTCGCGCTGATCGTGGGCCTGGTCACCAGCTTCGTGTCGTTCTTCCTGGGACAGGCCATCCTGGGCGACCGGAGCATCGGGATCGGGGAGCCGAACGTGCTGCGCGCGGTGATCGGCGCCGGGCTCTACATGGCGATGATCGCGCTGTTCTCCATGGGCGTGGCCACCATGCTGCGCAGCTCCATGCTCTCGCTGGGCATCCTGATGCCGTTCTTCTTCCTGATCTCGAACATCCTCGGGGCGGTGTCGGCGACCCGGAAGGTGGCCCGGTACTTCCCCGACCAGGCCGGTTCGAAGATCATGCAGGTGGTTCCGGGCGCGATGGGCAGCGATCCGGTGCCCTACAGCCCCTGGGGCGGGTTCGGGATCATGGCCCTGTGGGTGCTCGCCGCCGTGCTCGGGGGCTACCTGGTCCTCAAGAAGAGGGACGCCTGAGGTACTGGGGCCTGAGGTACTACGGGGGATTCCCGGGTCGGTTCTCAGGGGTGGGTCAGGGTCGGGGACGAGGTGGAACCGTAGGAGACTGGATATCCTCTTAACCCTTACAGGGCGAACGTCGTCCCGGCCTGGCAAGGGGCAGAGTAATGATCGAGGCAGTCGGCCTGACCAAGCGCTTCGGCGCGAAGACCGCCGTCGACGACCTGTCCTTCCAGGTCAGGCCCGGTCACGTCACGGGATTCCTGGGGCCCAACGGCTCCGGGAAGTCCACCACCATGCGCATGATCCTGGGCCTGGACCGCCCCACCTCCGGCCGGGTCACGATCAACGGCCTGCCCTTCCGCGAGCTGCCCAACGCCCAGCGGCACGTCGGCGCCCTCCTGGACGCCAAGGCCATGCACGGCGGCCGCCGGGCCCGCACCCACCTCCTGGCGACCGCGCAGCTCTCCGGGATCCCCGAGAAGCGGGTCGACGAGGTGCTGGGCGTCGTGGGACTCCAGGACGTCGCCCGGCAGCGCACGAAGGGCTTCTCGCTCGGCATGGGCCAGCGGCTCGGCATCGCGACCGCCCTGCTCGGCGACCCGGAGGTGCTGCTCTTCGACGAGCCGGTCAACGGCCTCGACCCCGAGGGCATCCTCTGGGTCCGCAATCTGATGCGCCGGCTCGCCGCCGAGGGCCGCACCGTCTTCGTCTCCTCGCACCTCATGAGCGAGATGGCGCTGACCGCCGACCACCTGATCGTGATCGGGCGGGGCCGGCTACTCGCCGACATGAGCACCCAGGACTTCATCACGCACAATTCGGCCGGATTCGCACGGGTCCGCACCGCCGACACCGACCCGCGCGGCTGGGACACCCTGGGCTCCGTCCTCACCAAGGCGGGCGGCCGGGTGCTCAAGGAGCCCGACGGGGCGCTGCGGGTGACCGGGCTGGAACTGCCCCGGATCTCGGATCTCGCGCACGAATCCGGCGTACGGCTGTGGGAGCTGTCCCCGCACCGGGCCTCGCTGGAAGAGGCGTACATGCGGATGACCCAGTCCTCCGTCGAGTACACCTCCACCGAGGACCCGCGCGCCGAACTGTGGGAGCCGGAGCCGCTCAGCGTCCCCGAGTGGGAGGAGGACGCCGCCGAGGCCCTCCAGGTCCCGCAGGCGGGCTTCTTCGCGCCTCCGCCGCCCGGGGCGGACGGCCGGCCGTTCCTGATGCCCGGCACCCCGGGCGAGCTGGCCGGAGCCGGGGCCGCGCCCGAACCCGTACGCACTCCCCCGCACGACCCCGTGCACACGCCTCCGCACGAGGCCGTGCACACACCTCCGCAGACCCCCGTACACACCCCCGAGGACTCCCGATGACCGCCCCGACGACCACGGACCGGGGGGACCACCGGCAGCCCGAGGGCTACAGCTCGCCGCTGCCGAACCCCAGGCCGCACCTGGGGCACGCGCTGGCCTCGGAGTGGACGAAGCTGACCTCGGTGCGCTCCACGGTGTGGACGCTCGGGTCCCTGGTGCTGCTCGTGGTCGGCATCGGCGGTGCGGTCATCATCCAGACCTCGGCCCCGGACTACGTGCGGATGCCGTTCCCGGCGCCCGCCCTCTTCGGCCTGCTGGTGGGCCAGCTGCCGGTGATGGTGCTCGGGGTGCTCACGGTCACCTCGGAATACGGCACCGGACTGATCCGCACCACCTTCACGGCGGCCCCCGACCGGTACCGGGTGCTCACCGCCAAGTACCTCGTCTTCGGCACCACGGCGTTCCTCGCCATCGCCGGATCGGTCTCGCTGGTCGGGCTGACCGCGTCGATGCTGCGCGGCGGTCCCGGCTCCGGGGTGCACTCGGGCTCCGAGTGGGCCTCGATGCTGCTGGGCAGTTTCTACGTCACCCTGCTCGGCTTGCTGGCCCTGTCGGTCGGGACGCTCGTGCGGCACTCCGCCGGGGCGATCGCCGTCATGCTCGGCATCGTCACGCTGCCGCCGGTGATAGGGGCGGTGCTGAGCATCTGGGAGGCTCTGGCGCCGATCGGCCGGGTCCTGATCGAGTACAACGTGCCGGCGGCACTGATCGAGTTGTTCGGTCTGCCGACCAACGGCGCGACGGACCCCTCCCTCGGCGCCGGTCCGCCGGTCCCGGGGAGCGTCAGTCACATGGTCGTGATCCTGCTGGTGACGGGCTGCACGGTCGCCGCCTCGTACGCGGTGGTCGGCCGCCGGGACGTGTAGGACGCGCTGCCCGGGCTCAGTACTTCGGCGCGTTGCGGGACCGCTGCACCTTGGAGGTGCGGCGGTCCTTCGCGTTCCAGCAGGCCTTGTGCCAGTGCCGGCGGTCGTCGACCCCGCCGTACTCGGGCCAGGCCACCAAGTGCGGGGTGCCGGAGGGGATCTCCTGGTCGCAGCCGGGGCAGCGGTAGCGCTTGCCCGCCGCGCTCGCGCCCGCCACGTGCCGGACCTTCCACTCCTCGCCCTGGTACTCCTCCGTGCGCTCCAGCCCGTACCGGTCCAAGTGCCCCGGGCCCGAGCCCTGGTCCGAACGATCGGCTGGATTCTCGCCGCCCCTGGGGCGGTTGTGGCGCGGTGACACGTATACCTCACGGATGGGCGGACGGCAGTGACTTTCTCTCAGCCTACGCGCAGCGGGCCCCGCTGCCCGCAGGGTGGCTGAAGGACGACCATCAACCGGCCATCGACCGGCCATGGGCCGACCATCGGACCGACCATCCGAAAAGCGGGTGACTGTCCCGACAATCCCAATAACTTTGCCGCCAGGCCGTGCCTTTGGCACGTGTCAGACGTTGTTGCCAAGTAAGGCGTTGTCACCAAGTAGAGAACCGGTCCGCCTGGGGGAGGCCGCGTCAGCCGCGAGGAGGCTAAGGCGATGCGCGTAGGAGCGTTTGTACTGGCAGCCCAGTTCCCGGGCCAGGGACAGGGAGAGGTTCTGCACCGGACGGTGCGGACCGCGGAGGTGGCCGAGGAGGCCGGGCTCGACTCGGTCTGGGTCGCCGAGCACCACTTCGTGCCGTACGGGGTCTGCCCGTCGGCGGTGACCCTCGCGGCCCTGATGCTGGGCCGCACCCGGCGGCTGCGCGTGGGCACCGCGGTGAGCGTGCTGCCGAGCACGCACCCCGTGGCCCTGGGCGAGCAGGCGGCGCTGCTGCACCTGACCTCGGAGGGGCGGTTCACCCTCGGGGTGGGCCGGGGCGGTCCCTGGGTGGACCTCGAAGTCTTCGGCGGCGGGCTCGACGCGTACGAGAACCGCTTCCCGGAGGACCTGGACCTGCTGCGCCGCTGGCTGACGGAACCCCGCGTGGGCACGGCGGCGGCACCCGGGACCGCCGGCGAGCAGCGGTACGGCTTCCGCGAGGTGGCCGTCGTACCTCGTCCGTCGGAATCGCTCGACGGGGACGGGAAGGGGCCGGAAGTGATCGTCGCCTGCACCTCCCCCGCGTCGGTCCGGCTGGCCGCCGAGCGCGGACTGCCGATGCTGCTCGGCATGCACTGCGGTGACGAGGACAAGGCGGAGATGGTCGGGCTGTGGCGGCGTACGGCGCGGGCCGCGGGCCACTCGCCGGAGGCGGCCCACGTATCGGCCGGGGTGTGCCAGCTGGCGGACCGGACGGCGGACGCCCGGGAGACGCTGCTGAAGGCGATGCCGGGCTGGTTCAAGCAGGGCCTGGACGCGCACGTCACCGTGGACGGACGCAAGCGCGCGATGCGGGACCCGGTCGCGTACACGGAGCTGCTGTGCGACCTGCACCCCGTGGGCACCCCGGAGCTGGCGGCGGACCGCCTGGCGGCCACGTCGGAACGTACGGGCATCACCCGGTTCGCCTTGCTGACGGAAGGATCGGGAGACCTCGCCGCGACCGAGGAGAACCTCCGCCGCCTCGGCGCCGAGGTCGTACCCGGGCTCGGCTGAGGCTTGCCCGGTACGGCCGGGGAGACCAGGGCTGCCGCTCCGTTGGCACCGGAGCGGCAGCGGGATACCGGTCACACCGCAGTACGGCAGTACGGGTCCTGCTAACAGTCGCGCAGCTCCGGCGACTGGTTGAGCAGCTGACCCCGGATCGAAGTGAACTTGGCCAGCCGGTCGTCCACCGAGGAATCCAGCGGGAACACCGCTACCCGGTGGCAGTTCTGGAATGCCAGGCGCACTCCGAAGTGGCGCTGCAACGCACCCCGTATCGCATCACTCGCAAGAGCGCGCAGCAGCTGGCCACGCGCCTGCTCGTCCGGCGGCGGCGTCTGGTTGTCGGCGAACTGTCCACCGTCCACCTTGAGCTGAGCCACCAACGAGCTGATCATCTCCCATGCGTAGGGCAGGGAGGTCCGGACGCAGTCGACGAAAGCGGCTTCGTCGACCTCGCCTCGCTCGGCCTGTTCGAGTAGGGCCGGTGAGACGTCGAGCGACATGGGTTCTCCTCTCGCGACCCCGACGGTTTGGTTGCCGGAGTCTTACGGGCAGGGAGGGAGGCCGCGACGCAGCGTGCACGTTCGGCAACCTCCCGCTCACCACGGTAGGCGCCCGGTGGGGACCGCACCAGGAGAATGCGCATACAACGCGCCATCCGCGAAGGGGGCTTTCGGGGGCGAATCGCGTGCAGGGCTCGTCGTCGAGTAGCGTTGCCGACCATGCGTCTCGTCATTGCCCGCTGCTCCGTCGACTACGCGGGCCGGCTCACCGCCCATCTGCCCTCGGCACCCCGTCTGATCCTCGTGAAGGCCGACGGCAGTGTCTCGATCCACGCTGACGACCGGGCGTACAAACCGCTCAACTGGATGTCGCCGCCCTGCACCCTCAAGGAGGGGAGCGGTGACGATGCCGGCGTCTGGACGGTCGTCAACAAGGCGGGTGAGAAGCTCATCATCACCATGGAGGAAGTCCTCCACGACTCCTCCCACGAGCTGGGCACCGACCCCGGCCTGATCAAGGACGGGGTGGAGGCCCACCTCCAGGAGCTCCTGGCAGACCGGATCGACACCCTCGGCGAGGGCTACACGCTGATCCGCCGCGAGTACATGACGGCGATCGGCCCCGTGGACATCCTGTGCCGGGACGCCTCCGGCGCGACGGTGGCGGTGGAGATCAAGCGGCGCGGCGAGATCGACGGAGTCGAGCAGCTCACGCGCTACCTGGAACTCCTGAACCGCGACCCCCACCTGGCGCCGGTGAAGGGCGTCTTCGCCGCCCAGGAGATCAAGCCCCAGGCCCGCGTCCTGGCGAACGACCGCGGCATGGACTGCGTGATCCTCGACTACAACGCGATGCGCGGCATCGAAGACGACAAGCTCCGCCTGTTCTAGATCCAGCCCCGCCGCCTCCAGCCCGGCCGGCTCCAGCCCCGCCACCTCCAGCCTCGCCGCCTCCAGCCTCGCCGGCGTTTGAGGCGCGGGGTCTGGGGCGGAGCCCCAGGGAACGGGCGAAGGGCGGGTAGGGGACAAGCCCCGCAGGGCCCGCCCCTCAGCCCCCGACGGGGCTGGGGCTGATCGACGCCGACGGAGACGCGCTCGCAGAATCCGACGGGCTCGCGCTCGCAGACGGGCTCGCCGTCGGCGATGACGGCGGCGGATCGACCGGCGCCGACGAGTGCGCCGTAGGCGTGGCCGACGGCTTCCGCGACGCCGACCTCCGCGCCGAAGGCGTCGCACTCGGCGCCTCCGAGGGAGAGGCCTCGGAAGACGAGGCGCTCGGCTCCGGCGAAGGATCGTTCCCGCTGGAAGCCGGCCCGCTCGGCAGCGACTGCGACTCCCGCGCGGTCGGGGTCGTCGCGACCCCCGGCCCCTGCGCCGGCGGCGCCGCCTCGTCGCTCGCGGTCATCGCCAGCGCGACCACCGTGCCGAGCGCCACCACCGTCAACGCCCCGGCCACGGCCAGCAGAACCGTCTTGCGCCTGGATTCCGGCTTCGGACCGGTCTCGGGAAGCACCGCGTCCGGCTCGGGCGTGAGCGGGAACGCGTCCTCGAACACCTCCGCCAGCGTGGACGCCGCAACCGCACCCGCCGGAGCGATCGCCGGTACGACCGTGGTCACCGCCTCCGAAGTCGGGGCAGCCGCCGTGACAGGGCTCAGCGGAGTCGTCACCGCGGTAACGGCAGAAACGGCGGAAACAGGTGCCACAGGAGACGCAAGCGGCCGCCCCGCCCCAACCGACCCGACTGCCCCGGACGGCACAGCCCCGGACGGCCCCGCACCGGAAGCGGCAGCCCCAGCCGCAGCCCCAACCACCGGCGGAGCCAACCGCAGCGGCGGCGACACCACCACCCCCGCCTCCCGGTCGGTGACCAGCGCCAGCGCCCGCCGCCCGGCCACGGTGCCCCGCTTGTCGGCGAGGGCCCCGCGCAGCCCGATCGAGGTCTCCAGCTCCGCCCGCGCCCGGTCGAGCCGCCCCTCGCACAGGGCCAGTACCCCGAGCTCGTGGTGGAAGTACGCCTGTTCCGCGACCTCCCCCGCCTTGCGCGCGGCCTCCGCGCCCGAGCGCAGCACCCGCTCCCACGCCTCCCAGTGCAGCGAGGCCGCGAACGCCGGGGCGGCCGTCCGCGCCAGCAGCACCGCGGCCACCACATCGGCTCCGGCCAGCGCCGCGAGCACCGCGTCGGCCTCCGCCGCGACCCGCTCCGGGGTCACCGAGGTGTGCCCGGTCCACCAGGCGTAGTGCCGGGCGGCCGTACGGGCCTCCTCGGCCGCGGAGTCCCCGTACCCGGCCTCCTCCAGCTGTCGCGCGACCCCGGCGGCCAGCCGGTAGCGCGTTCCGACCGGGCTCAGCAGCCCGCAGGCGAGCAGCTCCCCCACCGCCGTGTCTGCGTGCGTGTCCCCGACCAGCGCCGGCAGGTGCGCGTGGTGCGGCAGTTCCCCGCCCAGCGCGCAGGCGATCCGCAGCGCGGCCCGCGCCGATTCGCTGACCCGCGAGGCCAGGAGTTCCGCCGGGGCGGCGCCCTCGGCGAGCGTGGGCAGGGGGACGAAGGCGGCGTCGCGCGGCCGTTCTTCGAAGACTCCGGGCTCCTCGTCCTCGTCCTCGGAGCCGGACCGGTTCAGCTCGTCGCGCCGGCGCAGCAGCGCGGCGGCCTGGACGAAGCGCAGCGGCAGCCCCTCGGAGGCGAAGCGCAGGTCTGCCGCCCAGGCCGTCTCCGCTTCCGTCAGGGCCCGTCCGATGCCCGCTTCGAGCAGGGCCGCGCAGTCGGCGCGGGAGAGCCCGCCGAGGAAGACCTCTTCGAGGTGCGAGTCGTCGGAGGGGGCGCGGGTGTCGGGGGTGGCGGCGAGCAGGTAGGCGCACTCGGGCGTGGCCCGCAGCAGTTCGTCGAGGGCGGGGCCGCCCATGTCGAGGTCGTCGAGGAGGACGACGGCGCCGATCTCCCGGACCCGGGCGAGCAGTTCGGCCCGGTCGGGCCGCTCGGCCGAAGCCTCGTAGACGGTGGTGTAGAGGGCGTGGAGCAGTTCGCCGGGCTGCTGGTGCCCGTACGCGGAGAGCCGTACGACCCCGTCGGGGGCGAGGTCCGCGCAGGCGTCGGCGACGGCGTCGAGCAGCGCCGTGCGCCCGGATCCGGGGGCTCCGGTCAGCCGTACGGAGCGGCCCCGCCCGAGGAGGCGTACGAGGCGCTCGCGCTCCTCCTCGCGGCCGAGCAGCGGGCGGGCGCCGGACGGGGCGCCCGGCGGTACGGGGGGACGCGCGGCGGCCGCCCTGGAGGCGCGGGCGGCGGGCGCGCGCTTGGCGGGTATGCGGGCGGGTTCGCCGCCGGGGCGGTGCGTCGGCTCGATCTCGCTGCCGTCGACGGGGTTCACCGTGAGGGTGAAGTCCCCGGCCGTGAGCGTCACCACCCGTGCGGGTTGTTCCGCCGGGCCGGCCGGCCCCTGAGTGCTGCTGCGGTCCATGACCAAGTCCCCCGATCGCGCCGTGCGCCGTAGTCGCCGTCGTCCTGCCCGGCCTTCGCACACGCCGCTGCCGCTACTGGTCCGGTTTCGCCCGAACCCTAGACCGTGCCCGGCCGCGCCGGAACCGCAGGGGTGCCTTCACCACCGGACCGTTACGTTTCCGCAGTCGGTGTACACCTGGGGGTCCCGGTCACACGCGCGGCAGCGATTCCGCTTCGAGGCCGCCCTCGATCGCGAGGATCCGGTGGAGCCGGGTGGCGACGAGCAGCCGCTGCATCTGCGGGGGGACCCCGCGCAGGACGAGCCGCCGGCCGCTGCGGCCGGCCCGGCGGTGGGCGCCCATGATCACGCCGAGGCCGGTGGCGTCCCAGGAGTCGAGCCCGGTGAGGTCCAGCACGAGGTCGCCGTGACCGTCGTCCAGCGCGGTGTGCAGGACCGTACGGGCGTCCGCCGCGCTGCGCACGTCGAGGCGACCCCCGACAGCGAGTTCGGCGTGGTCGCCCCTGATGTGCATATGTGCTCCCGGCAGTGCGGTAACTGCGTACGTATGGTCCGACTGATCGGCTGATCGACTGGCCTGTGGTCGGCAACTCTCACTGCAACTGACTGCCTCAGGGGCGGGGAAGTTGCCGACCGTGAGCGAACCGATACCTAATTCACTCCGAGGGGTGAAGGACGGCGTTCGAACGAGCCGTCCCGGCCCGGTGCTTGCGCCGGGCCGGCTCCGTGCCCGTCTCAGTGCTTGTAGAAGCCCTGACCGCTCTTGCGGCCGATGTCGCCCGCGTCCACCATGCGGCGCATCAGCTCCGGCGGCGCGAACTTCTCGTCCTGGGATTCGGTGTAGATGTTGCTGGTGGCGTGCAGCAGGATGTCGACGCCGGTGAGGTCGGCGGTGGCCAGCGGGCCCATCGCGTGGCCGAAGCCGAGCTTGCAGGCGATGTCGATGTCCTCGGCGGACGCGACGCCCGATTCGTACAGCTTGGCGGCTTCGACGACGAGCGCGGAGATCAGGCGCGTCGTCACGAACCCGGCGACGTCGCGGTTGACGACGATGCAGGTCTTGCCGACGGACTCGGCGAACGCCCGGGTGGTGGCGAGGGTTTCGTCGCTCGTCTTGTAGCCGCGCACGAGCTCACACAGCTGCATCATCGGGACGGGCGAGAAGAAGTGCGCGCCGACGACCCGCTCCGGACGCTCCGTCACGGCGGCGATCTTGGTGATCGGGATGGCCGAGGTGTTGGAGGCGAGGATCGCGTCCTCGCGCACGAGCTTGTCGAGCGCGCGGAAGATCTCGTGCTTGACTTCCAGCTTCTCGAAGACGGCCTCGACGACGATGTCGGCGTCGGCGACCGCGTCGAGGTCGGTGCTCGTGGTGATGCGGGCGAGGGCGGCCTCGGCGTCCTCGGCGGTCAGCTTGCCCTTGGCGACGAAGCGGTCGTACGAGGCCTTGATCCCGTCCGTCCCGCGGGTCAGCGCGGCGTCGGTGACATCGCGCAGCACGACGTCCCAACCCGCCTGGGCAGAGACCTGCGCGATTCCGGAACCCATCAGTCCGGCACCGATGACGGCGAGCTTCCCAGCCACTGCACACCCCACGCTCTTCAACACGGCCCCGGCCTTCGGCATACGGCGCGGCCTCGGAAACGGCACGGTCTCGTACCTTCTCCGGCGGAGACTAGCGTCCGTGAGGGGTGGTGTGACCGCGAAGTAACACGCGTCACGTCTCAGATGACGGACATCACACCGGGACGGCCCAGCAGTCCGGCAGGGGGCCCCAGTTGGCCCGCACTAGGGTGGAAGGCATGGTGAACCTCACGCGTATCTACACCCGCACCGGCGACAAGGGCACTACCGCGCTCGGCGACATGAGCCGTACCGCCAAGACCGATCTGCGGATCTCGGCGTACGCCGACGCCAACGAGGCCAACGCGGCCATCGGGACGGCGATCGCGCTCGGCGCGCTGCCCGCCGATGTCGTGAAGGTCCTGGTCCGCGTGCAGAACGACCTGTTCGACGTGGGGGCGGACCTGTGCACGCCGGTGGTCGAAAAGCCCGAATATCCTCCGCTGCGCGTAGAGCAGTTCTACGTGGACAAGCTGGAGGCGGACTGCGACCTGTTCAACGAGCGGCTGGAGAAGCTCCGCAGCTTCATCCTCCCCGGCGGCACCCCCGGCGCGGCCCTCCTGCACCAGGCCTGCACGGTGGTCCGCCGCGCCGAGCGCTCCACGTGGTCGGCGCTGGAGGTGCACGGCGAGGTGATGAACCCCCTGACGGCCACCTACCTCAACCGCCTCTCCGACCTCCTCTTCATCCTGGCCCGCACGGCCAACAAGGAGGTCGGCGACGTCCTCTGGGTCCCGGGCGGCGACCGCTAGTCCCGCAGAGCGGCGTCCACCGGAGCCCGCTTCGGCCACACCGTGTACGTGGCGGCGATCAAGGCATGGATGCCGGTCACGCGCAGCGCCATGAGCTGCCACGCGTGCAGCGAGCTGGTGTCGCCCGCGCCGCCGACCCACCAGATCGCGGCCTGGAGCAGGCCGATCGCGACGCCCGCCGCGACGGCGGTCCGGGCGGCCAGCTTCCGCTCGTGCACGGCCCGAGCCCTCCCGTGCCCGGCGCCGGCCGGCTTCGGTCCTCCGGCCAGCCGGTACGCCGCGTGGCCGTCGAGCCACTTCACCGTGTAGTGCCCGTAGGTGACGGTGTAGCCGATGTACAGCGCGGCCAGTCCGTGCTTCCAGTCCGGTTCTCCGCCCGCGCGCAGGTCCAGGGTGGTGACCACGAGCAGGACCAGCTCCAGCAGGGGCTCGCACAGCAGGACCGCCGCGCCGAGCTTCGGCATCTTCGCGAGGTAGCGCAGGGCCAGACCGCCGGCCAGCAGCACCCAGAAGCCGGCCTCGCAGGCGACGATCACGGTGACGAGCACGGGACTCTCCATTCCGGCGACGGTGGGGGGATGCCTCCAGCTTCCCGCCCGGGCCGTCCCGTTTCCTCGTCGCCGGTGACGAAGCCGGGCGCCGCGCACTGCATCCTTCGATGTACCGCCCCCTCGGCCGCAACGGCGATGCCCGTCGCCCGCCGGACCCTGTTGGATGGGACCCATGACCCCGAAGATCCCGCCCCCGCACCGCGACGACGTCCTCCTCGCCGTGGTCAGCGTGGCCGCGGGCCTGCTGCTGTGGTCCCTCGGGGTGTACAGCTCCCCCTCCCGCGATCTGCTCCCCGACTGGGCGGCGCTGGTTCCCCTCCTCGTCCTCGGCCCGATGGAGCTGCTGCGCCGCAACGCGCCCCGGGTGACCCTGGCCGTCGGCACCGCCGGTGTGATCGCCGACCAGTTCACCGTGGGGAATCTGGCCACCGTGTTGATCTTCACCGACCTGATGTACGCGGCCGTCGTCTACGGCAAACCCGCCATGGCCCGCCGCCTCCCGGTCCAAACCGGTCTGATCACCGTCGCCGTCACCATCGCCTCCGTAGCCTGGCTGCGCACCCCGCAGGCCCTGATGATCGGGGTGCTCACCGGCATCGTCTGCTTCGGCCCGGCCCTGACCGGCGCCACCCTGCGCAACCACCGCGAGGCCGCCGAGGCCGCCCGGCTGCGCGCCGAGCAGACCGCGCTGCTGGCCGAGATGGACCGGGCGCAGGCGGTCGTCGCCGAGCGCGCCCGGATGGCCCGCGAGCTCCACGACATGGTGGCCAACCACCTCTCCGCCATCGCCATCCACTCCACCGCCGCGCTCTCCATCGACTCCCCCGCGACCAGCCGGGAAGCGCTCGGGGTGATCCGGGAGAACAGCGTCCAGGGACTGGCCGAGATGCGCCGGCTGATCGGGCTGCTGCGGGACTCGGGCGCGGGCTCCGGGGAGGAGGCCGTCGCCGTGCCCTCGCTCGACGGGCTCGACGCCCTGCTGGAACAGGCCCGGACGAACGGAGCCGCGAGCGGGCTGGACTTCGTGCTCCTCGACGACCGCCGTGATGGGGAAGGCCTGGAGCCGCTGCCCGCCCCGGTCGAGCTGGCGGCGTACCGGATCGTCCAGGAGTCGCTGACCAACGCCCTCAAGCACGCCTCCCCCGGCACGGTCGACGTCCGCCTCGCGCACGCCGACGGGCTGCTGACCGTCGCGGTCGGCTCGCCCTGCGGAGACCGGCCCGGCCCGCGCGCCCCCGGCTCCGGGGCCGGGCTGATCGGCATGCGGGAGCGGACGGAACTCCTCGGCGGGGAGTTCGAAGCGGGCCGCGCGGGAGCGGTCTGGCGGGTCCGGGCGACGCTGCCCGCCCGGGAGAAGGCGGTACGGGCATGACGATCAGGGTCGTGGTGGCGGAGGACCAGAGCGCGGTACGGGCCGGGCTGGTGCTGATCCTGCGCAGCGCGGGCGACATCGAGGTGGCGGGCGAGGCGGCGGACGGGGAGGAGGCGGTGCGCCTGGCCCGGGAGCTGCGGCCCGATCTGGTGCTCATGGACGTGCAGATGCCCCGCCTGGACGGGGTCTCGGCGACCCGGCAGGTCGTCGCGGAGGGGCTGGCGGACGTGCTCGTGCTCACCACCTTCGACCTGGACGAGTACGTCTTCGGGGCGCTGCGCGCCGGGGCGTCGGGCTTCCTGCTGAAGGACGCGGACGCGGCGGAGCTGATCGGGGCGGTACGGACCGTCGCGCGCGGGGAGGGCCTGATCGCCCCGGCGGTGACCCGCCGGCTGATCGCGGAGTTCGCGGCACCGAGGCCCGTACGGGCGCCCGTGCCGGCGGCGGTGGATTCGCTGACCCCGCGGGAGCGGGAGGTGCTGGGCGCCCTGGGTGCGGGGCTGTCGAACGCGGAGATCGCGGTGCGCCTGGAGATGGCGGAGGCTACGGCGAAGACGCACGTCAGCCGGCTACTCGGGAAGCTGGAGCTGCGCAGCCGGGTCCAAGCGGCGGTGCTGGCAAAGGAGTTGGGGATCCACTAGGGGTTGACTCAAGGAGGTCTGGACCTCTTGACGGTTGGTCCAGACCTTTCTACTCTCCAACGCAACTGTGGTGAGCGTGCCATGACAAGAACCACCTCGTCGGGCGCGCCCACGGGCGGCGCAGGTCCCACCCCATGCCGCGGCCGGCCCCACGGCCGCGACGGACCTCGGAGGAGCACCCTTGAGCACAGCACCCCCACGACGCGCACCGTTTTTCCGAAGAGTGGCGGCCGCCCTGGCCGTCCTCACCCTGCCCGTCGCCGGGCTCGTGGCCCTCGCGGGCCCCGCGGAGGCCGCCGCCTCGGCGACCGCGACGTACACCAAGGTCTCCGACTGGGGCTCCGGCTTCGAGGGCAAGTGGACGGTGAAGAACACCGGCACGACCACCCTCAGCAGCTGGACCGTGGAGTGGGACTACCCCGCCGGCACCTCCGTCACCTCCGCCTGGGACGCCGACGTCACCAGCTCCGGCACCCACTGGACCGGCAAGAACAAGAGCTACAACGGCAGCCTCGCCCCCGGCGCCACCGTCAGCTTCGGCTTCAACGGCGCGGGCCCCGGCGCCCCCAGCGGCTGCAAGGTCAACGGAGGCACCTGCGACGGCGGCACCACCCCGCCCGCCGACACCCCGCCCACCGCCCCTGGCACCCCCACGGCCAGCGGAGTCACGGACACCGGGCTGACCCTCGGCTGGGCGGCGGCCACCGACGACAAGGGCGTCAAGAACTACGACGTCTACCGCGGCGGCGCCAAGATCGCCACCGTCACGACCCCCTCCTACACCGACTCCGGTCTGACCAAGGGCACGACGTACAGCTACACCGTCACCGCCCGGGACACCATCGACCAGACCGGGCCCTCCTCGGGCGCCCTGTCGGTGACCACCACCGGCGGCACCACCCCGCCCGACCCGGGCCCCGGCCCCTCGGGCTCCACGGTCAAGCTCGGCTACTTCACGGACTGGGGCGTCTACCAGCGCAACTACCACGTGAAGAACCTGGTCACCTCGGGCACCGCCGCGAAGATCACGCACATCAACTACGCCTTCGGCAACGTCCAGGGCGGCAAGTGCACCATCGGTGACGCGTACGCCGACTACCAGAAGACCTACGACGCCTCCTCCAGCGTCTCCGGCGTCGCCGACACCTGGGACCAGCCGGTCGCGGGCAACCTCAACCAGCTGCGCGAGCTGAAGAAGAAGTACCCGAACATCAAGGTCCTGTACTCCTTCGGCGGCTGGACCTGGTCCGGCGGCTTCGGCCAGGCCGCCGCCAACCCGGCGGCCTTCGCCCAGTCCTGCTACGACCTGGTCGAGGACCCGCGCTGGGCCGACGTCTTCGACGGCATCGACATCGACTGGGAGTACCCGAACGCCTGCGGCCTGTCCTGCGACACCAGCGGGGCCGCCTCCCTGAAGAACGTGCTCTCCGCGCTGCGCGCCAAGTTCGGCAGCAGCAACCTGGTCACCGCCGCCATCTCGGCCGACGGCTCCAACGGCGGCAAGCTCGACCTCGCCGACTACGCGGGCGCCGCCCAGTACGTCGACTTCTACAACGTCATGACGTACGACTTCTTCGGCGCGTGGGACGCCAAGGGCCCCACGGCCCCGCACTCCCCGCTCACCTCGTACACCGGCATCCCGATCGCCGGCTTCAACTCCGAGGCCGCGATCACCAAGCTCAAGGGCAAGGGCATCGCCGGCTCCAAGCTCAACCTCGGCATCGGCTTCTACGGCCGCGGCTGGACCGGCGTCACCCAGGACGCCCCCGGCGGCACCGCCACCGGACCGGCCCCGGGCACCTACGAGCAGGGCATCGAGGACTACAAGGTCCTCAAGAGCAGCTGCCCGTCGACCGGCACCATCGCCGGCACGGCGTACGCCAAGTGCGGCAGCAACTGGTGGAGCTACGACACCCCCGCCACCATCGCCGGAAAGATGACCTGGGTGAAGCAGCAGGGCCTCAGGGGAGCCTTCTCC
Organism: Streptomyces sp. NPDC059443; assembly: GCF_042750105.1. Classification (NCBI taxonomy): domain Bacteria; kingdom Bacillati; phylum Actinomycetota; class Actinomycetes; order Kitasatosporales; family Streptomycetaceae; genus Streptomyces; species Streptomyces sp. NPDC059443. The sequence goes on from NZ_JBHYVM010000014.1 coordinate 133,732, forward strand.
TGGGAGTTCAGCGGCGACACCACGAACGGCGAGCTCGCGAGCGCGATCAGCAGCGGACTCCAGTAAAAACGGAAGCCGGGTAGACGGGTCCGCCCCCGTCCACCCGGCTTCTTCACGTCTGAAGTCGGTCAGGCCACATTTACCCGTTGTCCGGGCGGCGCCGCCTCCAGCCAGGCCAGGAACCCGGTCAGCGCGTCATCGCTCATCGCCAGCTCCAGGCGGGTCCCCCGGACCACGCAGCCCAGTACGACCGCGTCGGACAGCAGGGCCAGCTCTTCCTCGCCCTCGGGCGCGCGGCGGGCGATGACCTCGATGGAGGACCGCTCCAGCAGCCGGCGCGGGCGGGGGGAGTAGCTGAAGACGCGGAACCAGTCGATGCGGTCACCGCTGTAGCGCGCGACCCCGTACACCCAGCCCTTGCCGGAGATGTCGGGTTCCTCGGCCACACCCCAGCGCAGGCTGCAGTCGAAGGTGCCGCCGGACCGCTGGATCAGTCTGCGGCGCAGCCCGAAGACAAACAGCCCGATCACCACCAGGGCCACTAGGGCCAGGCCGCTCACAAGCAGAGCGAGGAGCATCTTTCACCGACCTCCTCGCTCATCGAATGCCCAAAACGACAGAGTTCTTGCCAGACAGAGTCTGAGCTCGACCCGCATCGCCTCAGCCGCGACCCGCTCCGGAAAATTCCGGAACGGACCGCGGCTGAGGTTTCAAGCTCTTACCGGTACCGGGGCTCAGCGCCCCGAAACCGCGCGCAGCCGGACATCGGCGCGACGTTCGGCGGCCCCATCGGTCTCCGACTTCGCGCGCTCCAGTGCCCGCTCCGCCCGCTCGACGTCAATCTCGTCGGCAAGCTCGGCGATCTCGGCCAGCAGGGACAACTTGTTGTCCGCGAACGAGATGAATCCGCCGTGCACCGCGGCGACAACAGTGTTGCCGCCCGTGGTGCGGATGGTCACCGGGCCCGATTCCAGCACACCGAGAAGCGGCTGGTGACCGGGCATGACGCCGATGTCGCCGGACGTGGTGCGGGCGACAACCAGGGTGGCCTCGCCGGACCAGACACTCCGGTCCGCCGCGACCAGCTCGACGTGCAGCTCAGCAGCCAAGGTGGCTCCTCGGGTCACCACCCGGCGGGAAAGCCGGGTGTTGGGTCAAATTCTAATGGGCGTGGGGAGAGAGGCGGGACATACCCGCCCCTCTCCGTCAATCAGCTGTGCTCAGAACGAGCCCGGCTTCAGGAGACGCCCAGCTCCTTGGCGTTGGCCTTGAGGTCCTCAATGCCACCGCACAGGAAGAACGCCTGCTCGGGGAAGTGGTCGTAGTCACCGTCGCAGATCGCGTTGAACGCGGTGATCGACTCGTCGAGCGGAACGTCCGAACCGTCCACGCCGGTGAACTGCTTGGCGACGTGGGTGTTCTGCGACAGGAAGCGCTCGACACGACGGGCACGGTGGACAACGAGCTTGTCCTCCTCGCCCAGCTCGTCGATACCGAGGATCGCGATGATGTCCTGGAGGTCCTTGTACTTCTGCAGGATCCCCTTGACGCGCATCGCGGTGGCGTAGTGGTCCGCCGCGATGTACCGCGGGTCGAGGATGCGGGACGTCGAGTCCAGCGGGTCCACGGCCGGGTAGATGCCCTTCTCGGAGATCGGACGGGAAAGAACCGTCGTCGCGTCGAGGTGGGCGAAGGTGGTGGCCGGCGCCGGGTCGGTCAGGTCGTCCGCGGGGACGTAGATCGCCTGCATCGAGGTGATCGAGTGACCGCGGGTCGACGTGATGCGCTCCTGCAGCAGACCCATCTCGTCAGCCAGGTTCGGCTGGTAACCCACTGCGGACGGCATGCGGCCGAGCAGCGTGGAGACCTCGGAACCGGCCTGGGTGTAACGGAAGATGTTGTCAATGAAGAACAGCACGTCCTGCTTCTGCACATCGCGGAAGTACTCCGCCATGGTCAGACCGGCAAGGGCGACGCGCAGACGGGTGCCCGGGGGCTCGTCCATCTGACCGAAGACAAGCGCCGTCTTGTCGATGACGCCCGAGTCGGCCATTTCCTCGATGAGGTCGTTGCCCTCACGGGTACGCTCACCGACGCCCGCGAAGACCGACACACCGTCGTGGTTGTTGGCGACGCGGTAGATCATTTCCTGGATCAGAACGGTCTTGCCGACACCGGCACCACCGAACAGACCGATCTTTCCACCCTTGACGTACGGGGTGAGAAGGTCGATGACCTTGACGCCGGTCTCGAACATCTCGGTCTTCGACTCAAGCTCGTCGAAGCGAGGGGCCTTGCGGTGGATGGGCCAGCGCTCGGTCACCTCGGAGTTGGCCTCCGGGTAGTTCAGCACCTCGCCCAGGGTGTTGAACACCTTGCCCTTGGTGAAGTCACCGACGGGGACGGTGATGCCCTCGCCCGTGTCGGTCACCGGGGCCTGGCGGACCAGGCCGTCGGTGGGCTGCATGGAGATGGTGCGGACCAGGCCGTCACCCAGGTGCTGGGCGACTTCCAGGGTCAGCGTCTTCAGCTTGCCGTCCTCGGCCGGGTCTGCGACCTGGACCTTGAGGGCGTTGTAGATCTCGGGCATCGCGTCGACGGGGAACTCCACGTCGACGACCGGGCCGATGACCCGGGCGACGCGGCCCGTGGCGGCGGCCGTCTCAACAGTGGTCGTCATTACTTGTCACTCCCCGCGGTCGCGTCTGCCATGGCGCTGGCGCCACCGACGATCTCGCTGATTTCCTGGGTGATTTCGGCCTGGCGGGCCGCGTTGGCAAGCCGGGAGAGGCTCTTGATGAGGTCTCCGGCGTTGTCGGTCGCCGACTTCATCGCGCGGCGGCGGGCGGCGTGCTCGGAAGCGGCCGACTGCAGCAGTGCGTTGTAGATGCGGCTCTCGACGTAGCGCGGCAGAAGGGCGTCGAGGACGTCCTCCGCCGACGGCTCGAAGTCGAACAGCGGAAGGATCTCGCCCTTCGCGCCGGTCTCCTCCACAGCCTGGTCGAGGCTGAGCGGCAGCATCCGGCCGTCCACCGCGTTCTGCGTCATCATCGACACGAATTCCGTGTAGACGATGTGCAGCTCGTCGACGCCGCCCTCGGCCGTCTCCGTCTGGATGGCCTCGATCAGCGGCGCCGCGATGCGCTTGGCATCGGCGTAGGCCGGGCTGTCGGTGAAGCCCGTCCACGACTCCGCGACCTTGCGCTCGCGGAAGGCGTAGTAGGCGACACCCTTACGGCCGACGATGTACGTGTCGACCTCCTTGCCCTCGCCGCGCAGCCGCTCGGAGAGCCGCTCCGCCTGCTTGATGGCATTCGAGGAGTAGCCGCCGGCCAGACCGCGGTCGCTCGTGATGAGCACGACCGCGGCGCGGGTCGGCGCCTCGACCTCGGTGGTCAGGGCGTGCTTGGTGTTCGAACCGGTCGCCACCGCGGTCACCGCACGGGTGAGCTCGGTCGCGTACGGCATCGATGCCGCCACCTTGCGCTGCGCCTTGACGATGCGCGAGGCGGCGATCATTTCCATCGCCTTGGTGATCTTCTTGGTCGCCGTGACGGCACGGATGCGACGCTTGTAGACCCGGAGCTGCGCTCCCATGAGTCAGCTTCCTTCCGTCGTCACTTGGAGACGTTGACGGCCGGCGCGTCCTCGCCGAGGAGCTTGCCGTCCGAGGTCTCGAACCCACGCTTGAAGTCAGCGATGGCGTCGGCAATGGCAGTGAGGGTGTCGTCCGACATCTTGCCGCCGTCGGCGATGGAGGTGAGGAGGTCCTTGCGCGAGACGCGCAGGTGCTCCAGCAGCTCCGACTCGAAGCGACGGATGTCGACGACCGGGACCTCGTCCATCTTGCCGGTGGTACCGGCCCAGACGGAGATGACCTGCTCCTCGACCGGCATCGGCTGGTACTGGCCCTGCTTGAGGAGCTCGACCAGGCGCTTGCCGCGCTCCAGCGAGTTCTTCGAAGCGGCGTCCAGGTCGGAACCGAAGGCGGCGAACGCCTCCAGCTCGCGGTACTGGGCGAGGTCCAGGCGCAGACGGCCGGAAACCTGCTTCATGGCCTTGTGCTGGGCCGAGCCACCGACGCGGGAGACCGAGATACCGACGTTCAGCGCCGGGCGCTGGCCCGCGTTGAACAGGTCGGACTCCAGGAAGCACTGGCCGTCGGTGATGGAGATGACGTTGGTCGGGATGAACGCCGACACGTCGTTCGCCTTGGTCTCGACGATCGGCAGACCGGTCATCGAACCGGCACCCATGTCGTCGGAGAGCTTCGCGCAGCGCTCCAGCAGACGGGAGTGCAAGTAGAAGACGTCGCCCGGGTAGGCCTCGCGGCCCGGCGGACGGCGCAGCAGCAGCGACACGGCGCGGTAGGCGTCGGCCTGCTTCGACAGGTCGTCGAAGATGATCAGGACGTGCTTGCCGGCGTACATCCAGTGCTGGCCGATGGCCGAACCGGTGTAGGGCGCCAGGTACTTGAAGCCGGCCGGGTCGGACGCCGGGGCGGCGACGATCGTCGTGTACTCGAGCGCGCCGGCGTCTTCCAGGGCGCCGCGAACGGACGCGATGGTCGAGCCCTTCTGGCCGATGGCGACGTAGATGCAGCGAACCTGCTTGTTCACGTCGCCGGAGCGCCAGTTGTCGCGCTGGTTGATGATCGTGTCGACGGCCAGAGCGGTCTTGCCGGTCTGACGGTCACCGATGATCAGCTGACGCTGGCCACGGCCGATCGGCACCATCGCGTCGATGGCCTTGTAGCCGGTCTGCATCGGCTCGTGGACCGACTTGCGGACCATGACGCCGGGGGCCTGCAGTTCGAGGGCGCGGCGGCCCTCGGTCGCGATCTCGCCGAGGCCGTCGATCGGGTTGCCGAGCGGGTCGACAACGCGGCCGAGGTAGCCCTCGCCGACGCCGACGGAGAGCACCTCACCGGTGCGCTGCACCGGCTGGCCCTCCTCGATACCGCTGAACTCGCCGAGGACGACCGCACCGATCTCGCGCTCGTCGAGGTTGAGGGCGAGACCGAGGGTTCCGTCCTCGAACTTCAGCAGCTCGTTCGCCATGGCGGAGGGCAGGCCCTCCACCTTCGCGATGCCGTCGCCGGCAACGCTGACCGTACCGACCTCCTCGCGCGAGGCCGCGTCCGGCTGGTACGACTGGACAAAGTTCTCCAGTGCGTCCCGGATCTCCTCCGGCCGGATCGTGAGCTCCGCCATCTGGGTTCCCTGCTCTCCTTGTTGGGCCTGAAGCTTCTTAGGGGTCTGGGGGCGACCCCCAGGAATCTTCTGCAAGTTCTGCACGGCCCAACCGGGCCGCTAGGAATGCGTTGTTCTAGTTGTGGCTGGTCAGCCGGCCATGCGGCGCGACGCCTCGGCGATGCGGTCCGCGATGGTGCCGTCGATGACCTCGTCGCCGACCCGCACCTGGATCCCACCGAGGACCGTGGGGTCCACGTCGAGGTTCAGGTGCATCTGGCGGCCGTACAGCTTGGCCAGGACCGCACCGAGACGCTGCTTCTGCACGTCGCTGAGCGGAACCGCGGTGGTCACCGTGGCGACCATGCGGTTGCGGCGCTTGGCGGCGAGCGTGGAAAGGGACTCAAGGCCCGCTTCCAGGCTACGTCCACGCGGGTGCGTGACGAGACGCGTGACGAGACGCTCGGTGACGGCGTCCGCCTTGCCTCCGAGCAGGCTGTGGAGCAGCTTGCCCTTGGCGGCGACGGTCGCCGAACGGTCGGTCAGCGCGGAGCGCAGCTCGGTGCTCGAAGTGACGATCCGGCCGAACCGGAACAGCTCGTCCTCGACGTTGTCGAGAGCGCCCACGGTCTGGGCGGCGGTGAAGTCGGCGGTGGCCGCCAGCTCCTCCAGCGCGTCCACCAGGTCACGGGAGCGCGACCAGCGGGACCGGACCATTCCGGACACCAGGTCGAGGGTTTCCCCGCCGACCTGGCCGCCCAGCAGGCGGTTTGCCAGCTCGGCCTTGGCCTCGCCGGACTGCGCCGGGTCCGTGATGACCCGACGCAGCGAGACCTCACGGTCGAGCAGCGCGGTGACGGACGCCAGCTCGCCGGCGAGCTTCGCCGCGTCGACGGACGTGTTGTCCGTCAGCGCGTCGAGACGCTCGCGGGCGGTGGCCAGCGCGTCGCGGCTCGCTCCGTTCATCGGGCCGCCTCGGCCTTCTCCTCAAGCTCGCTGAGGAAGCGGTCGATCGTGCGGCTCTGCCGGGCGTGGTCCTCGAGGGACTCGCCGACGAGCTTTCCGGCCAGGTCGGTGGCGAGCTTGCCAACGTCCTGACGCAGCGCCTGAGAAGCGGCCTTGCGGTCGGCTTCGATCTGGGCGTGACCGGCAGCGATGATCTCCTCACGCTGCCGCTGGCCCTCTGCGCGCAGTTCTTCCTTGAGCGCAGTGCCCTGCTCCAGGGCGTCCTGGCGCAGGCGAGCGGCCTCGTGCCGGGCTTCGGCGAGCTGGGCCTTGTACTGCTCCAGCACGCTCTGAGCCTCGGTCTGAGCGGCCTCAGCCTTTTCGATACCGCCCTCGATGGCCTCGCGGCGCTCGTCCAGAACCTTGTTGATGTTCGGGAGGAGCTTCTTCGCGAGGAAACCGAAGACGATGACGAAGGCGATCAGACCGATGACGAGCTCGGGGATCGGCGGGAAGAGCGGGTTTTCCGTCTCGGCCGCGAGAACCAGAGGGTTCACATCAGTGCCTTTCGTCTAATGGGCTGTTCGTCGAGACCGAAGATCAGGAGGTCGGGTAGACGAACGGCATGACCAGACCGATCAGGGCGAGCGCCTCACAGAAGGCGAAGCCGAGGATCTGGTTGGCACGGATGAGGCCGGCGGCCTCGGGCTGGCGGGCAAGGGCCTGGGTGCCGTTACCGAAGATGATGCCGACGCCGACGCCGGGGCCGATGGCCGCGAGACCGTAACCAACGGAGCTGAGGGAGCCGGTGACGGCGGCAAGGGTCTGGGACATGCCAGTTCTTCCTTCTCTTTCACGGACCGGTGGGGGTTGGCCACCGGACGTCAGGGGGTTTGGGGGGGCGAGCCTGGCTCAGTGGTGCTCGGCGAGCGCGCCCTGGAGGTAGCTGCAGGCCAGGAGGACGAAGACGTACGCCTGGACTGCCTGGATGAAGAGCTCGAACGCGGTCATCACGAGGACCATCACGAACGAGACACCCGCGTAGGCGATGCCGATGCCGTTCAGCAGGTACCAGCTGGCGATCGTGAAGAGCAGCAGCAGGGTGTGACCGGCGAACATGTTCGCGAACAGTCGGACCGCGTGGGTGAACGGACGCACCAGGACGTTCGAGAAGAACTCGATGACCATGACGAGCGGCAGGACCCCGCCGAGCGACTTGTCGTATCCGGTGAGGTTCTTGAAGCCGCCGACGAGACCGTGGCGCTTGAAGGTCACCGACATCCAGGTCACGTAGACCAGGAGGGCCAGGACGGCCGGGTACGCGATGATCGAGGTCACCGGGAACTGGGCCAGCGGGACGATCGACCAGACGTTGAGCATCCAGACGAAGAAGAACAGCGACACCATGAAGGGGACGTACTTCTCGCCCTCCTTCTTGCCCAGCGTCTCGTAGACGATGCCGCGGCGCACGAAGTCGTAGCCGGCCTCTGCGGTCATCTGGAGCTTGCCCGGCACGACCTTCGGCTTCCGGAACGCGGCCCAGAAGAAGCCGACGATGATCACTGAGCCCAGGAGGGCCAGCAGCATCGGCTTGTTGAAGTACGTGCTCGTAAGCCCGGCTTCGCCCCACAGCGGCTCGAAGAGGAACGAGTGCAGGCCCGGACCGGGGAAGCCACATCCGTCGAAGATGTGACAGTCGGTCTCGAAAGCGAGCACCTGCGTCAGGTCAGCACTCACCGCGGGCTCCTTCAGCGTGGCGCATAGGTACGGCAACCTCGTTGTGTCGGCGCGGCGCACAGCCGCTGTTCGGCACTGGACTGGTGTAACGGATTCGGGGGCGGCAGTCAGGCATCGAGCCTCGCGATGGAACAGGCGTCAGCTCAGATGCCCGCGCCCGCATTGCCGCAGTTGGAACCGGACGATAGCAGCATCCCGAACGCGTACTTATTCCGCCCCTACCCCTCACGACTTCGATCCCGAATTTCCGGGCTTGTCGCCCGTGGTCGAGTCCGGTTCGACGTAGAGGATCTTGGCCTTCATGTGAGCACGGGTTTGTGCGCCGATCCACACGAGGGTGGTGACGACAAGCGTGATCGCGAAGGCCCGGGGGTTGAACAGGGTCGTGTTCTTGAACACGGCGAGAAAGACGAAGAGCAGCAGGATCTGTGCCGTGTAGAGCATGAGCCCCATGGCCTGGAACAGGTGCGGCATTGATTTCGCCGTGCGTTGCAGTACGAGGAACCCGATGCCCATGAACAGCATCACCACCACCGTCGCGACGATGGCGCCCACGGCTCCCTTGCCGCCGACCAGGAACCCACTGACGACGGCGGCGAGAGCGCCGGCGACGGCCGTGGGTACGGCGGTTTGCAAGAGGGATCGGACGTCATTAGACCGCATGGCGGTTTGCTCCGCGTGATGGTGGGGGGCACAGGGACTCGTACGGGACGAGCGTAAGCCCGGTCCGAGAGAGAACCTCGGGCCAATGGACCGTCGCACTACGGTCCTTCGGCTCTGTCGCCGGGTTTAGTGAACGGTATCACAAAGTATTTGATGAGAGCTTTACCCGTGGAGTGTGCCGACTGTCACACATGAGGGCTAACCCGCCCGTGTGTGCGCGACACCCAAGTGGGTTGTCTGGTAAAGGGGGTTCATGTCCGACATGCCCCCGCCCCGTCAGCGCGAGGATTCCGCCTTACGCCGGTCGGGGAAGCGCGAACGGGGGCCCACCGCGGTCGCTCCGTTGACGCCGGACACCCCGGCCGCGATCGGCCGGGCCGGCTGCGGCTCGACGGCGGAGGCGTCCTGGAGGGCCGCCTCGGCCGCGCGCTCCGCGTGCCGGTAGCGCGGCGGGACCAGTCGCTCCGCCCACCGCGGGGCCCTCGGGGTGAAGCGGGGCAGCAGGAGCAGGAGCAGGCCCACGGCGCTCAGCGCCGCGATCGCCAGCACGATCCACATCGAGGTGGAATGCACCGAATACGCCACCGCGCCGAAGGCGATCAGTCCTGACCAGAAGTACATGATGAGCACCGCGCGACTGTGCGAATGCCCGAGCTCCAGGAGCCGGTGGTGGAGGTGGCCGCGGTCCGCCGCGAACGGTGACTGCCCCTTCCAGGTGCGCCGCACGATGGCCAGGACCAGGTCCGCCATCGGGATCGCGATGATCGTCAGCGGCAGGAGCAGCGGGATGAAGACCGGCAGCATCGCCTTCGTCGCGTTGCGCTCGCCGCCCGCGAAGAGCGCCAGCGCGTCCGGGTCCACCTGCCCGCTGATGGAGATGGCGGCGGCGGCCAGCACCAGGCCGATGAGCATCGAGCCGGAGTCGCCCATGAAGATCCGGGCCGGGTGCATGTTGTGCGGCAGGAAGCCGAGGCACATGCCCATCAGGATCGCGGCGAAGAGGGTCGCGGGCGCCGCCGCCTCGATCCCGTAGCCGAACCAGATCCGGTACGCGTAGAGGAAGAACGCGCAGGCCGCGATGCAGACCATGCCGGCGGCGAGGCCGTCCAGGCCGTCCACGAAGTTCACCGCGTTGATGGTGACCACGACGAGGGCCACGGTGAGCAGGTTGCCCTGCCACGGGGTGAGCGCGACCGTGCCGATGCCCGGGACCGGGATCCACAGGATGGTCAGGCCCTGTACGCACATCACACCGGCGGAGATCATCTGCGCGCCGAGCTTGATCAGGGCGTCGAGCTCGAACTTGTCGTCGAGCACCCCGACCAGCCAGATCAGGGCGGCGCCGGAGAGCAGGGCCCGAGGCTCGTTCGACAGCTCGAAGACGCCGTTGAGGTTCTGCAGGTGATCGGCGACCAGCAGGCCGGCGCACAGTCCGCCGAACATCGCGATGCCGCCGAGCCGCGGAGTTGGCTCGCGGTGCACGTCGCGGGCGCGGATCTCCGGCATCGCACCGACCGCGATAGCGAACTTCCGCACGGGCCCGGTGAGTAGATAAGTCACCGCGACCGTGACGCAAAGCGTCAGCAGATATTCACGCACGGGCTGCCCCAGATGTATCGCCGGCCATCTCAGCCCCACACACTAGCTGCGATGTACTCGCAGTCGGGGACGCACGGGGGCGGTATCCCGGTTGCGGTAGCTCGCCTTGTCCTCTCTTAAGCCCCATACGGTGGAAAACCGGCCACCATCTCGTTGACATCCCTACGGATCTTCGCGGGCTCCCCGCCGGCCAGCGCGGCCGTGAACAGCCCGGCGATCACGCCCATCTCCCGCTCCCCCATCCCCTGCGTGGTCACGGCCGCGGTTCCGAGACGGATCCCGCGCCGGTCCCCGTAGGGCAGGGCGCAGGTGTCCAGCACGATCCCGGCGGCGGCGAGCCTGCCCCGGGCGGTCGGGCCGTCGATGCCCAGCGGCGCGGGGTCGGCGGTGATCAGGTGGGTGTCGGTGCCACCGGTGGTGATCTCGAACCCGCGGGCGGCGAGTGCGTCGGCCAGGGCGCGCGCGTTGGCGACCACCCGGTGGGCGTACGAGGTGAACGCGGGCCCGGCTGCCTCGCCGAAGGCCACCGCCTTGGCGGCGATGGTGTGCATCTGGGCGCCGCCCTGGGTGAAGGGGAACACCGCCCGGTCGATCCGCTCGGCGAACTCCTGACCGCACAGGATCATCCCGCCGCGGGGGCCCCGGAGCACCTTGTGGGTGGTGGCGCACACGATGTCCGCGTAGGGCACGGGACTGGGCGCGGCCCCGCCGGCGACCAGCCCGATGGGGTGGGCGGCGTCGGCGATGAAGAAGGCCCCCACCTCGTCGGCGATCTGCCGGAAGACGGAGTACTCCGGATGCCGGGGGTAGGAGATGGACCCGCACACGATGGCCTTGGGCCGGTGGGTGTGCGCGAGTTCCTGGAGCTGCCCGTAGTCGATGAGCCCGGTCTCGGAGTCCACCCCGTAGGCGACGAAGTCGAACCAGCGCCCGGAGAAGTTGGCGGGCGACCCGTGCGTGAGGTGTCCCCCGGAGGGCAGCCCCATGGCCAGCACGGTGTCCCCCGGCCGCAGCAGCGCCGCGTACGCGGCCAGCACCGCGGCGGAGCCGGAGTGCGGCTGCACATTGGCGTGCTCGGCCCCGAAGAGGGCGCAGGCCCGTTCCACGGCGATCCGCTCGGCGAGGTCGGCGTACTCGCAGCCGCCGTGGTGGCGGGCGCCGGGATAGCCCTCGGCGTACTTGTTGGCGAGCGCGGACCCGAGGGCGGCGAGCACGGCGGAGGAGGTGAAGTTCTCGGCGGCGATCAGCTGCAGGGAGCCCGCCTGCCGCTGCGCCTCGCCGGCGAGCACGTCGGCCATCTGGGGATCCTGCTGGCGCAGCAGGTCCATCGGCTCGGTGATGACGCTCATGGCGCGACTCCAGGGGGTACCGCGTACCGGGGGTACAGCCACTGTAGGCCGGGGCCGCCCATCGCGCTCTGCGACAAAGCCCAGCCTCGCCGGCCCCATCCAGCCTCGCCGGCGTTTGAGGCGCGGGGGTTCGGGGGCAGCGCCCCCGACGACGGCGCCGCAGGTCAGCGCGAAGCGGTAACGCCCGTCAGGGCCGTGACCACGGGGTCCAGCGCCTGGTTGATCTCGTCGCCGATCGACCGGAAGAAGGTGATCGGCGCCCCGTACGGGTCGTACACCTCGTCCGCGTCCGGAGACGGCGCGAGCAGCCACCCGCGCAGAGCCGCGGCAGCCCGCACCAGCGCCCGCGCCCGCTCCGCCATTCCGTCTTCCAGCGGCGGCAGCGTCGCCGGGTCTATCGCCCGGACCAGCCGGGTGAACTCCTTCAGCGTGAACGTCCGCAGCCCGGCCGAGTGCCCCATGGAGATTACCTGCGCCCGGTGGTCCCGGGTGGCGGTCAGCACCAGGTCCGCCCGTATGACGTGCTCGTCCAGGAGCTCGCGCCCGGTGAAACCGGACGCGTCCGCTCCGAAGTCGGCCAGCACCGCGGCGGCGTTGGCCTCCATCGGCGCACCCTCGTGCCCCCACGTGCCGGCGCTCTCGACGATGAGGTCCCCGGTGACGAGGCCGCCCAGCCGGTGCGACAGCGCATGCCTCGTCAGCCGCTCGGTGATGGGCGAGCGGCACACGTTGCCGGTGCTGACGTGGAGTATGCGGAAGGTGCTGTCCCCGGCTATGCCACGCCCCTCAGGGCTCACGGGGCCACCTCTAGGTCGGGTACGACCTCCCGCAGCTGCTCGGCGGTCAGCGCCCCCTCGCGCAGCAGGACGGGAACCTTCCCGGTGACATCGACGATCGACGACGGCTGCATGCCCGGCGTCGGTCCGCCGTCCAGGTACACGGACACGGAGTCGCCCAGCATCTCGCGCGCCGCGTCGCAGTCCTCCGGCGCCGGGTGCCCGGTCAGGTTCGCCGAGGACACCGCCATCGGGCCGACCTCGGTCAGCAGCTCGATCGCGACGGGGTGCAGGGGCATGCGTACGGCCACGGTCCCGCCGGTCTCCCCCAGGTCCCAGGCCAGCGAGGGCTGGTGCTTGGCGACGAGCGTCAGCGCGCCCGGCCAGAAGGCGTCGACGAGCTCCCACGCCTGCTCGGAGAAGTCCGTGACCAGCCCGTGGAGGGTGTTCGGAGAGCCGATGAGCACAGGGGTGGGCATGTTGCGGCCGCGCCCCTTGGCGGCGAGCAGATCGCCGACGGCCTCCGCGCTGAAGGCGTCCGCACCGATCCCGTACAGGGTGTCGGTGGGCAGCACGACGAGCTCGCCGCGGCGCACGGCGGATGCGGCTTCACGCAGGCCCGTCTTGCGGTCCGTCGCGTCGTTGCAGTCGTATCGCCGGGCCATCAGCGGGCCTCCTCGTGCAGCAGGGTGGTGTCGGGCATGCCCGCGGCCGTCATGCCGGTCACGGCATGGCCTTGCGAGCGGTCGCGAAGCGCGGCCGGTTGTTCAGGTCGGGGTGGTCGGCGGCGTCGGCCCAGCCCCGCTCCTCGGCGAAGATCCACGGGACCTGGCCGCCCTGGGTGTCGGCGTGCTCGATGACGACGATGCCGCCGGGCCGCAGCAGCCGGTGGGCGGTGCGCTCGATGCCGCGGATGGTGTCGAGGCCGTCCTCGCCGGAGAAGAGCGCCATCTCGGGGTCGTGGTCCCGGGCCTCGGGGGCCACGTACTCCCACTCGGTGAGCGGGATGTACGGCGGGTTGGAGATGACCAGGTCGACCTGCCCGTCCAGCTCCGGCAGCGCGCTGAGCGCGTTGCCCTGGTGGACGGTGACCCGCGAGCCCTCGGCGTTCTTGCGGGTCCACCGCAGGGCGTCCTCGGACAGCTCCACGGCGTGCACGCGCGAGCGCGGCACCTCCTGCGCCATGGCGAGCGCGATGGCGCCCGATCCGGTGCACAGGTCCACGATCAGCGGCTCGACGACGTCCATCGCCCGGACGGCCTGTATGGCCCAGTCCACGACCGACTCGGTCTCGGGCCGGGGCACGAACACCCCGGGCCCGACCTGGAGCTCCAGGTACCGGAAGAAGGCGCGGCCGGTGATGTGCTGGAGCGGCTCGCGCGCCTCTCGGCGGGCGACGGCCTCCCAGTAGCGGGCGTCGAAGTCCGCATCCTTGACGTGGTGCAGTTCCCCCCGCTTGACGCCGTGCACGAAGGCCGCGAGTTCCTCCGCGTCGAAGCGCGGTGAGGGCACGCCGGCGGCGGCCAGCCGCTGGGTGGCCTGGGCCACCTCGGCAAGCAGCAAGTTCACGCTGGTCCTCCGGGCTGCTGTCGTACGGGGTTCGGTGCGGGGGGTCCTACGGGGTACTGCGCGGGTCGGGCAGGTCAGGCCGGGTCACGCACGGGTCAGTGCGCGGACGCCAGCTTGGCGGCGGAGTCCGTGTCGACGCAGGCCTGGATGACCGCGTCGAGGTCCCCGTCGAGCACCTGGTCCAAGTTGTACGCCTTGAAGCCCGTCCGGTGGTCCGAGATCCGGTTTTCCGGGTAGTTGTACGTACGGATCTTCTCCGAGCGGTCCACGGTGCGCACCTGGCTGCGGCGCACGTCGGAGGCCTCCTGCTCGGCGGCTTCCTGGGCGGCTGCCAGCAGGCGCGAGCGCAGGATGCGCATGGCCTGCTCCTTGTTCTGGAGCTGGCTCTTCTCGTTCTGGCAGGAGGCGACCACACCGGTCGGGACGTGCGTGATGCGCACGGCCGAGTCGGTGGTGTTGACGGACTGGCCGCCGGGGCCCGAGGAGCGGTACACGTCGATCCGGAGGTCGTTCATGTTGATCTCGACCTCGACCTCCTCGGCTTCCGGGGTGACGAGCACGCCGGCGGCGGAGGTGTGGATGCGGCCCTGGGACTCGGTGGCCGGAACGCGCTGGACGCGGTGGACGCCGCCCTCGTACTTCAGGCGGGCCCAGACGCCCTGGCCGGGCTCGGTGGCGCCGTTGCCGCCCTTGGTGCGGACGGAGACCTGGACGTCCTTGTAGCCGCCGAGCTCGGACTCGGTGGCGTCGATGATCTCGGTCTTCCAGCCCACGCGCTCGGCGTAGCGCAGGTACATGCGCAGCAGGTCGCCGGCGAACAGGGCCGACTCGTCGCCGCCCGCGCCCGCCTTGACCTCAAGGAGCACGTCCTTGTCGTCGCTGGGGTCGCGCGGTACGAGCAGCAGGCGGAGCTTCTCGGTGAGCTCCTCGCGCTGTGCGCTCAGTACCTTGACCTCGGCCGCGAAGTCCGGGTCGTCGGCCGCGAACTCCTTCGCCGTCTCGATGTCCTCGGCGGACTGCTTCCAGGCACGGAAGGTCGCGACGATCGGGGTCAGCTCCGCGTAGCGCTTGTTGAGCTTGCGCGCGTTGGCCTGATCCGAGTGGACCGAAGGGTCGGCGAGCTTCTTCTCAAGATCGGCGTGCTCGCCGATCAGTTCCTCGACCGCCTCGAACATCGGGGGCTCCTGATGGTGAAAGTGAAGAAAGGGGCTGCGGGACGCGAAAGGCGCCGGTCCGGCTGCCCCCGTAGCAACAGGGTGCAGCCGGAAACCGGCGCCGGAGGCTCGCTACTTCTGTGCAGCCTTGCCGAAGCGGGCCTCGAAGCGGGCCACGCGGCCACCGGTGTCGAGGATCTTCTGCTTGCCCGTGTAGAACGGGTGGCACTCGGAGCAGACCTCGGCACGGATGGTGCCCTCGGTCAGGGTGCTACGGGTGGTGAACGACGCGCCACAGGTGCAGCTGACCTGGGTCTCGACGTACTGGGGGTGAACATCGCGCTTCAAGGTGTCTCCTAGATTCGGGAGGGCGCCGGGTCGCAGGAGCCGAATTGCGCGCTGCGTGAACCGGGGCCGACAGACCAGTCTGCCAGGACCGGGCTGCCTGTCAAAATTCTGAGGACGCCTCCCTCAACGGCAGGGTCCCGCGAACTATTCCGCGGCCGGGCGGAACCACTGTGACCAGGCGTTTCGCCGGTCCGCCCGACTAATGGACGATCGAGCCGATCTCGCCCTTGTCGCCGGCCGAGTTCGCTGTGGCCTCGGCGGGGACCGGCTGGTCGGCCAGCAGGGCGTCCCAGACCATCTTGGACTCCTTGGCGAGCGGGACCACGCGGTTGGGGTCCCGCAGGTCCCCGGTCACCGGCAGGGTGACCATCTGCATGTTCTCGGGACCGATTCCCTGGAGGCCCTGGGCGAAGCCCATCAGCGACTTCACGTCGCCCAGCGCCTTGTCGGTGGTGAGCGCCTTGGTCGCGGAGTCGGCGATGTCGAGGAGCTTCTTCGGGTTGTCGAAGACGCCGATGGACTTGACCTGCTTGATCAGCGCCTTGATGAAGGACTGCTGGAGCTGTATTCGGCCGAGGTCGCCGCCGTCGCCGACGCCGTGGCGGGTCCGGACGAGGCCGAGGGCCTGCTCCCCGTTCAGCCTGTTGGTGCCGGCCGGCAGATCGAGGTGGCTGTAGTTGTCCTTGATCGGCTTGCTGGTCGTCACCTCGACGCCGCCGAGGGTGTCGATGATCTTCTTGAAGCCCGTGAAGTCGACTTCCAGGTAGTGATCCATGCGGATCCCCGACATCTTCTCCACCGTCGCCACCGCACAGGCCGCCCCGCCGACGGTGAACGACTCGTTGAACATCCGGCGCGGGCCGCCCGGGTCCGTCTTGCCGTTCGACGTCTTGCAGGCGGGCCGGGTCACCAGGGTGTCGCGGGGTATCGACACGACGCTGGCCTTCGTGTGGCCCTGGTTCAGGTGGACGATCATCGCGGTGTCGGAGCGGGCGGAGCCGCCGTCGTCCTGGCCGTACTCGCCGTTGGCGCCGCCGCGCGAGTCGGAGCCGAGGACGAGGATGTCCATGGAGCCGTTGTCCACGTTCTGCGGACGGTCCTTGCCGAGGGCCGCGTTGATGTCGACCGTCTTCAGGTTCCCGTTGAGCTTGAAGTAGAAGTAGCCGAGCCCCGTACCGCCCAGGACGACCACGCCGGCGGCGGTCCACGCGGCGATGGCGACGGCCCTGCGGCGCTTGGCCGGCTTCCGTCGCCGTCGGCCCGCGACGGCCCTGCGGCCTCGGCCCCTGCTGTCCTGGCTCATGCTTCCTGTGCCTGCCTGTCCTCGGTACGGCCCCCTGATCCCTCTGACAGAGACGGGCGTGAGTCCCCCAGGGTTCCACGGCCCCCGGAACCCCGAAACCGGCCCGACACCCTGGACCAACCTGCACAAACAGCCCGTAATGAGCCGCCTACCTGCGGTTTCACCGTGGGACGCGGCAGGGCCGCGGCGGGTTCGGCCGCGGACGGAGTGTGGCAAAGGTCGCACCGGGGGCCCGGGCCGGAAGACCCGACCGCCCCCGTCGCGAGTGCGGCGGGGGCGGTCGGGTTCGGGCAGGTGCTACGGGGAGACGTCAGTCGTCGTTCTTGCCGGCCGGCGTCGTCTTCGCGATCTGCATGAGGAACTCGGCGTTCGACTTCGTCTGCTTCATCTTGTCGAGGAGCAGCTCGATGGCCTGCTGCGAGTCGAGCGCGTGCAGCACCCGGCGCAGCTTCCAGACGATGGCGAGCTCCTCGCTGTTGAGGAGGATCTCCTCCTTGCGGGTGCCCGAGGGGTCCACGTCCACGGCCGGGAAGATGCGCTTGTCGGCGAGCTTCCGGTCGAGCTTGAGCTCCATGTTGCCGGTGCCCTTGAACTCCTCGAAGATCACCTCGTCCATGCGCGAGCCGGTGTCGACCAGCGCGGTGGCCAGGATGGTCAGCGAGCCGCCGTCCTCGATGTTGCGCGCGGCACCGAAGAAGCGCTTCGGCGGGTACAGCGCGGTCGAGTCGACACCACCGGACAGGATGCGGCCGGAGGCGGGGGCGGCGAGGTTGTACGCGCGGCCCAGGCGGGTGATGGAGTCCAGCAGGACGACCACGTCGTGGCCGAGCTCGACGAGGCGCTTGGCGCGCTCGATGGCCAGCTCGGCGACGGTGGTGTGGTCCTCGGCCGGGCGGTCGAAGGTCGAGGAGATGACCTCGCCCTTCACCGACCGCTGCATGTCGGTGACCTCTTCCGGACGCTCGTCGACCAGGACGACCATCAGGTGGCACTCGGGGTTGTTGACCGTGATCGCGTTGGCGATCGCCTGCATGATCATGGTCTTACCGGTCTTCGGCGGGGCCACGATCAGACCGCGCTGGCCCTTACCGATCGGCGACACGAGGTCGATGATGCGGGTGGTCAGCACGCCCGGGTCGGTCTCCAGACGGAGCCGGTCCTGCGGGTAGAGCGGGGTCAGCTTCTGGAACTCCGGGCGGCCGCGGCCGGATTCGGGCGCCATGCCGTTGACGGAGTCCAGGCGCACGAGCGCGTTGAACTTCTCGCGGCGCTCGCCGTCCTTGGGCTGACGAACCGCACCGGTGGTGTGGTCGCCCTTGCGCAGACCCGCCTTGCGGACCTGGGCGAGGGAGACGTAGACGTCGTTCGGGCCGGGCAGGTAGCCCGAGGTCCGGATGAACGCGTAGTTGTCGAGGATGTCGAGGATGCCCGCGACGGGGATCAGGACGTCGTCGTCGGCGACCGGAGTCTCGGCCGGCGCGAACTCGTCGCGGCCACGACGGCCACGACGGTCGCGGTAGCGGCCGCGGCGGCCGCGACGGCCGTCCTCGTCGAAGTCGTCCTGCGGGCCGTTGTCCTGACGGTCCCGGTCCTGACGGCCGCCCTGCTGGCCCTGACCCTGGCCCTGGCCGCGACCGCCCTGCTGCTGGCGGTCCTGACGGTCGGTCCGGTCCTGCCGGCCGCCGCCCTGGCCCTGACCGGCCTGGCCGGACTGACCCGCCTGGGCCTGGCCCTGACCCTGGCCGCCCTGGCCCTGGTCGTCGGCCTTGGCACCGCGGTCGCGGCGGTCGCGCTGGCGCTCGCCGCGCTCGTTGCCGCGCTCACGGCGCTCGCGGCGGCCGCGGCCTTCGCCTTCCTGGGCCGGAGCCTGGCCGGAGACGGCGGTGGCGGCCTCTGCCCTGACCTCGGCCTGGGCGGCCGGAGCGGTCTCGGTCTTCTGCTCGACCTGCACGACGGCGGCGGGGGCCGAGCCCTCGGGGCTGCCCGAGGGGGCGGTGGCACGACGGCGGCGGCGCTCGCCGACCGGGGCGTCCTCACTGGCCGGCTGGCCCGGGATGTCGATCTGCGCCTGCGCGGCGGTCTTCTCGGCGGGGGCCTCGGCGGCCTCGCCCGTACGGGCCTTGCTGGTGGCACGGCGCTTCGGCTTGGCCTCGGCGGCGGTGTCGGCGGGCGCGGAGGCCGCTGCCTTGGGGGCGCTGCCGCCCGCCTGCGCCTCCTTGATGACCTCGATCAGCTGGCCCTTGCGCATCCGCGCGGTGCCCCTGATGCCGAGGCCCGACGCGACCTGCTGCAGCTCGGCCAGGACCATGCCATCGAGGCCGGTGCCGGAGCGGCGACGCTTGGTCGCTGCGCCCGCGGCGGGGGCACTGGTGTCGACATTGGTGTCGGCAGCGCCCATCAGATCGGTGGTGTCGCTCACGAAGGGTCCTTCCCTGGAGCGGACGTCGGCCTGTCTGGCTCGGCGACCGGTTGTGCTGTCCGACGACAGTCCATTGCCCGATGGGTCATGGACTGCAGCCGGGGCGGTGGTCCGCCCGTATAGATACGGCGGAGAGAAACGTGCATGTGCGTGGGTGGTTCCGGCGAGAAGCCCCCGAGCTGAAAGCGTGGGAATGTCACGCCGATTCCGGAGCGTGCTCGAAACTGCTGGCAGCGATCAAAGCAGTCGGGGAGGCTCCCGGAAGAAAGGTGGTCCCTGATAGGGACACTGAGCACCAAGCCATGGCGGCTTCGGATGCGCACTTGAGACTAACACTACCGGATCCAACAGATATTCCCCCTCTCAATCACCGGCAATCGCACCCTTCCGCGCGGGCGGCCTGCCCGGGCCGCCCGCCCTCGGGAACCGGCGGTGGTTTCCCTGTCCCACCGCCCGCGGCAATTCTCAGCCGCCCTGTGTTCCCAGCGGAAGTACGCTCGCGCCCGCGGCGTCGAGGGCGAGCCGGTTGGCGGCCCACCCCTCGCCCGCGAGCTGCGCGACCTTGTCGGCCGCGCCGTTGTCGACCAGCGCGAGGACCGTGGGGCCCGCGCCGGAGATGACCGCGGGGATGCCGTCCGCCCGCAGCCGGGCCACGAGCGCCACGCTCTCGGGCATCGCCGGGGACCGGTACTCCTGGTGGAGTCGGTCCTCGGTGGCCGGCAGCAGGAACTCGGGACGCCTGGTCAGGGCCTCGACGAGCAGGGCCGCGCGGCCCGCGTTGACGGCCGCGTCCACGTGCGGGACGGTGCGCGGCAGCAGGCCGCGCGCGGTCTCCGTCAGGACCGGCTTGGAGGGGACGAAGACCACCGGAACGATGGAATCGGCGGGATCCATGCGGATCGCCTTGGCGCTGCCGCCGTCCATCCACGCGAGGGTGAAACCGCCGAGCAGACAGGCGGCGACGTTGTCGGGGTGGCCCTCGATCTCGGTGGCGAGCTCCAGCAGCGCCGCGTCGTCGAGCTTGGCCTCTCCGCCTATGGTCACGGCGCGGGCGGCGACGATGCCGGCGCAGATCGCGGCGGAGGAGGACCCCAGGCCGCGGCCGTGCGGGATCCGGTTGGCGCAGACGACCTCCAGGCCGCGCGGCTGGCCGCCCAGCAGGTCGAAGGCCGTACGCATGGAACGTACGAGGAGGTGACTCTCGTCCCGCGGAAGGGTGTCGGCACCCTCGCCCGCGATGTCGATGTTGAGGCCGGAATCGGCCACGCGGACGACGACATCGTCGTAGAGCCCCAGGGCCAGGCCCAGGGCGTCGAAGCCCGGGCCGAGATTGGCACTGCTGGCGGGGACGCGCACCCGTACGGCGGCGGCGCGGAACGCTGGACCGGCCATCGTCCGATGACACTCCTTGTGACTGTGCGAGACGAGATGTTCGCTGGCTCGCTTGCTCGCTGTGAATGTACTGGAGAACGTACGACACCCGAAGGCCCTGTGGGCAGCACCGCGGACATATGCGCGGCGGCGGATGTAAGTACAGCCTATCGAAGGAAGGTTCTCATCCGACATAGGGCGCACGGCGGGCGCACGACGCGTGTCGCGGGGGCCCGTCGGCAGAACCGCCGACGGCACCGGGTTCCTGCGGGGTTATCGGTGCCGTACGGCCCGAGTTGCCGGATTCCTCAGCCTTCGAAAGACTTCCGGAATCCGGCAACTCCGATACCCGGCCACTGCCGGATGTCAGGGCCCGGGTACGGGCTCAGACGAGTCCGAGGCGCACGGCGGCGGCCTCGGCGTCGACCGGGATGGTGATCGGCTGCGGAGCGCCGGCGACCGCCCAGTCGGGGTCCTTCAGGCCGTTGCCGGTGACCGTGCAGACGATCTTCTGGCCGGGGTCGACCAGTCCGAGCTCGGCGGCCTTGAGCAGGCCGGCGACCGAAGCGGCCGAGGCGGGCTCGACGAAGACGCCCTCCTGCGCGGCCAACAGGCGGTAGGCCGCCAGGATCTGGCGGTCCGTCACCTCGTCGATGAAGCCGCCCGACTCGTCCCGGGCCTGGAGGGCGTAGTCCCAGGAGGCCGGGTTGCCGATCCGGATCGCGGTGGCGATGGTGTGCGGCTCCTTGACGATCTCGCCGCGCACGATGGGCGCGGAACCGGAAGCCTGGAAACCCCACACGCGGGGCGTACGGGAGGCCAGGCCGTCGGCCTTGTACTCCTTGAAGCCCTTCCAGTACGCGGTGATGTTGCCGGCGTTGCCGACGGGCAGCACGTGGATGTCGGGGGCGTCGCCGAGCGCGTCCACGATCTCGAACGCGGCCGTCTTCTGGCCCTCGATGCGTACCGGGTTGACCGAATTGACCAGCGCCACCGGGTAGTTGTCGGACAGCGCGCGGGCGAGGTCGAGGCAGTCGTCGAAGTTGCCGTCCACCTGAAGGATCTTCGCGCCGTGGATCAGGGCCTGACCCATCTTGCCCAGCGCGATCTTGCCGCGGGGCACGAGGACGGCGGAGACCATCCCGGCGCGCACCGCGTAAGCGGCCGCGGAGGCCGAGGTGTTGCCCGTGGACGCGCAGATGACGGCCTTGGCGCCGTCCTCCTTGGCCTTGGTGATCGCCATGGTCATGCCGCGGTCCTTGAAGGACCCCGTGGGGTTCGCGCCCTCGACCTTGAGGTGTACCTCGCAGCCGGTGCGCTCGGAGAGCACCTGCGCGGGGACGAGGGGAGTGCCGCCCTCGCGGAGCGTGACCACGGGAGTCGCGTCCGTCACCGGCAGGCGGTCCCGGTACTCCTCGATGATGCCGCGCCACTGGTGGGTGCGATTGCTGGTCATGGGTCCTTACTCCCCTTCAACACGCATGATGCTGGCCACACCGCGGACGGTGTCCAGCTTCCGCAGCGCCTCGACGGTCCCGGTGAGGGCGGCGTCGGGTGCACGGTGAGTGACGACGACGAGGGAGGCCTCGCCGTCCTTGCCCTGCTGCCGGACGGTGTCGATGGAGACACCGTGCTCCGCGAAGCAGGTCGCCACCTGGGCGAGGACGCCCGGCTTGTCCGCCACATCGAGGCTGATGTGGTAGCGGGTGACGACGTCCCCCATGGGGCTGACCGGCAGCTGGGTGTACGCGGACTCGCCCGGCCCCGTTGCCTGGGCGAGCTTGTTGCGGCAGACGGCGACCAGGTCGCCGAGGACCGCCGACGCGGTCGGCGAACCGCCCGCGCCGGGCCCGTAGAACATGAGCCGCCCGGCGGCCTCCGCCTCGACGAAGACGGCGTTGTACGCCTCGCGCACGGAGGCGAGCGGGTGGGTCAGCGGGATCATCGCGGGGTGGACGCGCGCGGTGACGGATTCCCCGTCGGCGGCGCGCTCCAGGATGGCCAGCAGCTTGATCGTGCAGCCCATCCGCTTCGCGGAGGCGAAATCGGCGGCGCTGACCTCGGTCATGCCCTCGCGGTAGACGTCGTCGAGGCGGACCCGGGTGTGGAAGGCGATGCCGGCCAGGATCGCGGCCTTGGCGGCGGCGTCGTAGCCCTCCACGTCGGCGGTCGGGTCGGCCTCCGCGTACCCGAGGGCGGTGGCCTCGTCGAGCGCCTCCTGATAGCCCGCGCCGGTGGAGTCCATCTTGTCGAGGATGAAGTTCGTCGTGCCGTTGACGATGCCCATCACGCGGTTGATCTTGTCGCCCGCGAGGGACTCGCGCATCGGGCGGACCAGCGGGATGGCGCCGGCGACGGCGGCCTCGTAGTACAGGTCCAGCCCGTGCTGCTCGGCCGCGGCGTGCAGAGCGGCGCCGTCCTGGGCGAGCAGCGCCTTGTTCGCCGAGACCACGGAGATGCCGTGCTCGAAGGCGGTGGTGATCAGGGTGCGGGCCGGCTCGATCCCGCCGATGACCTCGATGGCCACGTCGATGTCCCCGCGTTTGAGCAGCGCGGTCGCATCGGTGGTGATGAGGGCCGGGTCGATGCCCTCGCGCACCTTGGAGGGGCGGCGCACGGCCACGCCGGCGATCTCGACGGGCGCGCCGATCCTGGCCGTCAGATCGTCGGCGTGCGTCGTCATGATGCGAGCCACCTCTGAGCCGACCACTCCACAGCCCAGCAGCGCCACCTTCAGCGGACGCGTACGCATCATTCGACCTACGCCTTTCGATCTTCACATCAGTACCTGGGGAACGGTTTGCGCCCCGGGTGTGAACCAGTCTCACTCAATGGACAGCAGTTTCCACCCTCGGTCCATTGAGTGAGACACCTATTTCATTATCCGAGGTCGAGGCGCAGGAGATCTTCCTCCGTCTCGCGCCGGACGATGACGCGGGCCTGCCCGTCGCGCACCGCGACCACCGGCGGGCGCAGCGCGTGGTTGTAGTTGCTGGCCATGGAACGGCAGTACGCGCCGGTCGCCGGCACCGCCAGGAGGTCCCCCGGGGCCAGGTCAGCGGGCAGGAAGGCGTCCTTCACCACGATGTCACCGCTCTCGCAGTGCTTGCCGACGACGCGGACGAGCATGGGCTCGGCGTCGGAGGTGCGGGAGACCAGGGTGACCGCGTACTCGGCGTCGTAGAGGGCCGTACGGATGTTGTCGGACATACCGCCGTCCACGGAGACGTACGTGCGCAGTCCCTCCAGCGGCTTGATCGTGCCGACCTCGTAGAGGGTGAAGGCGGTCGGCCCGACGATGGCCCGTCCGGGTTCGACGGAGATCCGCGGCGCGCTCAGCCCGGCGGTCTCGCACTCGCGGGCGACGATCTCGTGCAGGGCCTTGGCGATCTCGTGGGGCTCGCGGGGGTCGTCGGAGGAGGTGTAGGCGATGCCGAGCCCGCCGCCGAGGTCGATCTCGGGCAGCTCGACCCCGTGCTCGTCGCGCACGGCGGCCAGCAGCCGCACCACGCGCTTGGCGGAGACCTCGAAGCCGGCCATGTCGAAGATCTGCGAGCCGATGTGGGAGTGGACGCCGAGCAGCTCCAGGCTGTCGTGTCCCAGGACGCGCCGTACGGCCTCGGCGGCGGACCCGTCGGCGACGGCGATCCCGAACTTCTGGTCCTCGTGCGCGGTGGCGATGAACTCGTGCGTGTGCGCCTCGACGCCCACGGTCACCCGGATCTGCACGGGCTGGCGCACGCCGAGCTCGCGGGCGATGTGCGCGACGCGGGCGATCTCCTGGAAGGAGTCGAGCACGATCCGCCCGACACCGGCTTCGACGGCGCGGGTGATCTCGGCGGCCGACTTGTTGTTCCCGTGGAAGGCGATCTGCCGGGCGGGCATCCCGGCGGCGAGCGCGGTGGCGAGCTCCCCGCCGGAGCACACGTCCACGTTGAGCCCTTCCTCCCTGAGCCACTTCACGACGGCCTTGGAGAGGAAAGCCTTCCCGGCGTAGAAGACGTCGGCGCCCGGCCCGAAGGCGTGCGCCCAGGCCCGGCACCTGGCCCGGAAGTCCTCCTCGTCCATGAAGTAGGCGGGCGTCCCGAACTCCTCGGCCAGCTTGGTGACTTCGATCCCGCCGACGGTCACGACGCCCTCGTCGTTGCGCCGCACGGTCCGGGCCCAGACCTTCTCGTCCAGCGCGTTGAGGTCGGCGGGCGGCGGGGAGTAGTGCCCCTCGGGCAGGACGTCGGCGTGGCGGGGGCCGGCGGGGTGCGCGGAACGGCTCATCGAATTCTCTCTTCGCAAATCATCCGGAAATCACCCGGAACGCGGTCGAATCACATCGGATCACACGCACGTCACAGGCATCACAGGCATCACAGGTGGTCGGGTGCGTCTATACCGAGCAGGGCCAGGCCGCCGGCCAGCACCGTCCCGGCGGCTTCGGCAAGGGCCAGCCGGGCGCGGTGGGCGGCCGAGGGTTTCTCGTCCCCCTTGGGCAGGACGCGGTACTGGAAGTCGAGCAGGGCGTCGGCGAGCACGACGAGATGCCGCACGAGCCGCTCGGGCGCCCGGTGGTGCGCGGCGGCTTCGAGTACGAGGGGATAGTCGACGAGGGCGGCGAGCAGCGGACCGGCACCCTCGACCTCACCGGGCTCACCGGGATCCGCAGAGAACCCCAGCTGCTCGGCATTACGGGTCAGCGCGCGGGCCCGTGCGTGGGCGTACCGCACCCGGAAGAACTCACTGGACTCGTCCTGCACCAACAGCCACGCCGGAAACACGGGAGTCTCATGTCCGGGCACGCAGAGCATCGCCCAGACGGCGGCATCGCGTCCGTAAACGCCGACGACATCCCCGTCCCTCTTGGCGACGGGGGCGACGGGGGCGACGGGGGCGAGCTCGACGCCCGTCCGGCCGCCCTGGCCCTCCTGACTACGGGTGATCCGCAGGACGGCGTCGCGTACGAAGCGCTCGCGCGGCTCCCCGTCGGGGGCGAACCCGTACCGCACGCCGCGCGCACGGATGCCCCGTACGAGCTCTCCCACCGGACTCGCCGCCAGCACGAAATTCAGGAACCCGGCGCCGGTGATCTCCACACGCTCGACCCCGGGAAGGACCGCCAGCCGTGGGGCCAGCACCCCGGCCACTCCGCGGGGCGCGACTCCGGCACCCTTCGCGACCCCGAACGCGACGGGGGAGGCGTAGTCCCCCACTCCCCCGGGCCGCGTCCGCTCGACGACGACCCGCTCGGGTACGACCACACCCGCGGGCAGCTCCCCGTCCTCGACGGCGCAGCGCACGGCGCGCACGACGGCACGGGAGAGGTCAGCGGGGGTCACGTGACCAGCCTAGGGGAGAAGCCCCCACGTCACGCGAACGGTTTCGCCATGTGAACAGAGGGGTCGCCACCCGAGGCAACGATCCCCTCCGGGTCACCCCGTCCGGGTCAGCCCCTCCCCCTCCCGGCGGGAGTGCCTTTCCGCTCCCTCCGGTCGCGGCGCTCGATGAGCCGCCGCACGACCCGTACCAGCTCGGCGGGCTCGAAGGGCTTGGCGAGGAACGCGTCCACCCCGGCGGCGATGCCGGCCTCCACCTCGTACTGCGTGCAGGCGCTCACGATCGCCACGGGCAGGTGCCGCGTCCGCGGATCGGCCCGCAACTGCGCGGCCGCCCCGAACCCGTCGAGCCGCGGCATGACCACATCAAGAGTGATCACATCGGGCCGCACGTCGTGCACGACATCCAGACACTCGGCACCATCGTTCGCGGTCACGACCTCGAAGCCCTCCAGCTCGAGATTGACCTTGATCAGTTGCCGGATGACCTTGTTGTCGTCGACAACAAGCACCCGGCCCGAGGTGCCTGACACAACTCGAGAGTAGGTCGGCCCGGGCCCCCGCGTCCGGGTTTTTGCCACTTCCACCCCCTCCGGGCGACCCACTCCCCCCTCCCCCTCAATCCGTTCCTGATCACCGTCCGGAAGCTGGTAGTGTTCAACCCGTCGCAGCAACACCAGCGACAGCGCCCCCGTAGCTCAGGGGATAGAGCAACGGCCTCCGGAGCCGTGTGCGCAGGTTCGAATCCTGCCGGGGGCACTTCGCAGGAAGTGCCCAAGACCCCGCCATCAGCGAGTCCGCTGAGACGGGGTCTTCGCGTTTGTGCGTTCAGATGCACCTGAGGGCACCCGCGTGACGTGCGTGGGGCCCATGTGTGTCCGCGTCGGTGATCGCCTTCGGGCGCCGACCTCGGTTCGTCAGGCGTGTCCTCCGGGCGAAGAACCGCTCCACTCGGCGGATCCGGCCACTTGATTCTCAACGGGCTGGTCCAACTGCTGCTGACGACGGCGCTGCTCGTTGCGGAAGAACTCCACTCGTTCCACCAGACGTGCGAGTGCCTCGCTCCGGTTCAGATTGGAGTAGTCGGCGATCCCCAGGGTCATCGCGTTGACCTCTTGCTCGATGAGGTCAGCGGTCTGCTGCAAGTAGAAGCTGCGTTCACGAAACTTGAAGTACCCCATGAACCCGGCAGAAAGCCCGACGACCAGGCTGAGACCCACCGTGATCCAGCGGTCGGCAGGAATCGCTCCCTGCAGGGCCGCCACCGTAGTGGTGCACAACGACCCGACGATGATCGCCGACTGAAGCCGGTTGTGGACCTTGCGGTACTTCTCGCTGTCTCCCTGGTACTGGGTAATCAGTGAAGAGATATCCGCCTTGTAGAGGCTCTGACTGATCTGGCTGGCAACACTGTTGCCGGCTTCAGTCCATCGAAGATCGTCTCGGATCCTCTCCAGGACCGCTTCCGCTTCTGCAAGGGACGGGAGGGAGTTGCTTCTACCCCAGCGCCGGATGAAGAGGGCGGCTGCCCCAAAGGCCAGCACGAGGACTCCGCAGACAAGGTCGACCCTCTCAACGACCGTGTTCCCCCAGGCACTTGCGGATGCCAGACCCGCGACGAGGAGAGCGAACCCGACGATCGACGCACAGAACCGAATGCTCCTGTCGACCCGCCGGCGGGCCAGCAACTGCGCTTCTGCTTCGCCCGCTTGGCGCTTGAGAGATCTGGCCAGCCGTCGGCCCGCCCCGTCATCTTCCTGCGACATGCCCCTCCTTAGATGCCACGGAGCACTCTGCCCGCTTTGGCCGGAACGAGGAAGTCCGGCACGACGACTCCCCTCTTCAGGGCGATGGATGAGGCCTCCTGCAGCATGCCCCCGAGTGAAAGTCAGGAGGTACCGCCCCCGGCCGCCACCGAGTT
Source organism: Streptomyces sp. NPDC059443 (assembly GCF_042750105.1). Lineage (NCBI taxonomy): Bacteria > Bacillati > Actinomycetota > Actinomycetes > Kitasatosporales > Streptomycetaceae > Streptomyces > Streptomyces sp. NPDC059443. The sequence goes on from NZ_JBHYVM010000014.1 coordinate 161,402, forward strand.
CATTAGAATCGCAGCTCCTGTCGGGGGGTCAGGTGCGCCTTCAGGACATGACCTTGAGCCGACCTGTTCACGAGTCGAGGAGTCCGACGTGGCATATACAGCAGAAATCAGTCGTAGCAACCCGTCATGCATCATCTTCCTCGTGGACCAATCCGGATCCATGTCGAATCCCATCGGGGGAGAGATGCGTCAGCCCAAGGCCGAGGTCGTCGCTGATGCCATCAACCGGCTGCTCTTTGAACTGACCATCAAATGCGCCAAGGAAACGGGGGTCCGCGACTATTTCCAGGTCGCAGTGATCGGCTATGGGCACACCGTGGGCTCTGCGTTCAGCGGCGATCTCGCCGAGCGGGATGTCATCCCGCTGTCCCACATCGCGGACAATCCGGCACGTGTGGACCAGCGAACCAAGAAGGTCCCTGACGGCGCGGGTGGACTGGTGGAAACCGCAGTCAGCTTTCCAGTATGGCTGGAGCCTTCCGCCAAAGGCGGCACTCCCATGAACCGTGCGTTGCAATACGTCGATAACCTGGTCGCCAAATGGGTGACAGACTACCCGGGAAGCTTCCCTCCGATCGTCCTCAACCTGACCGACGGGGAATCGACCGACGGGGACCCGACTGTCTCCGGGGCCTCAATCTGCACCCACACCACCGCGGACGGCAACGCCCTGTTGTTCAACCTCCACGTATCTGGCGCCGGAAGCCATCCTGCAACGTTCCCCAATTCTGACAGCAACCTTCCCGATTCCTATTCGCGTCTCCTCTTCGCCATGTCAAGCATTCTGCCTAGCCATATGCGATCCTACGCCGCATCGCTTGGGCATCGCGTCGGCGAGGACACCCGGGGATTCGTCTACAACGCCGACATCAGCTCTGTAATTCAGTTCCTCGACATCGGCACCCGTTCCACCGACCTCCGGTGATCCCCCTGTCAGTCATCATTTCGGCTTTGATGATCCCTAAAGAGGGAAATAGCCAAGCCGAGTGCGAGGACGCATATTGCGTCGTCAAGGGAGCGAACGCCACAGGGGGTCAGGAATCGGGACCGATCGTTGCAGCGATATCCGATGGCGCGTCCGAGAGCATGTTGGCGAGCGTGTGGTCCGGCATGATTTCTTGGCATGCGGCCCACAGCGCCTACTACGCCCCGCGGGCTCTCTCTGGGCGAGGTGACGACTACGCCCATCTCGTCGATCACCTCTTGGAGCGTTGGGACTCGTGGGTTGTCGACTATTCCCGACGCCGCTCCCGCAGCACACGTCCTTTGCAGTGGTACGACGAGGTCAAGCTGGCATCCGGATCTTTCGCCACGCTATTGGCGGTTCGCCTCGACCTTTTGGGAACGGCAGAGACAGTCGAAACTCAGGAGATGGTCGATCCCGGGCTCTGGGAGGCGGCTGCGCTGGGCGACTCATGCCTTTTCCAGATCCGAGAGAACGAGATCGTCACACGTTTTCCAGTCGAATCGTCCACCGATTTCGGCCTCACCCCGGATCTCCTGGCGAGCCGCAACAGCAGCACCGGACAGATTTCCGAGCACACGCGCTTCATGCAGGGTACCGTCCGTCGCGGAGATGACCTCTTCCTGATGACCGACGCATTGGCTGCATGGTTTCTCGCTCTATCCGAAAGCGGGACTCCAGATGAATTCAACGAAGGCCTGCGGCAGCTCAGGATTTTCAGCCGCGCTGCCGACATAATCGAGTTTCAAGCCTGGATCTCATCCCTAGTCGCAGACGGAAACCTACGCAACGACGACGTTACGTTCATACACATCGACATCCGGGGGTGACGAGGACATGGACGCCCCCTCCGAAGCACTGTCGGACGCTACGAAAACCTGTGTGTTTCCAAGTGGGATGCAGTACACGACAGCACTTCAGGACACCCATCTATGCTTTCGAGACCCTGATCTCAGGGGCGCCACTCCAGCGCTGAACGCCATCGGAATGCCGAAGCCCATATCCGGCAGTTCCGCCACAGTATTTTCCCTCACGGATCGCAGTGGCCGCTGCTTCGCCATCAAGTGTTTCACGAGACACGTCAGCGATCACGCCGACCGGTACCGAGAAATCAGCGAGCACCTCGCAGGCGTTCCTTCCGGGTCTCTCTCTCAGCCTTGGAAAATGGCCTTCAACTACTTGCCGGAAGGGATTCTCGTCGAAGGCCGGTGGTACCCCTTGCTGAAAATGGAATGGATCGAAGGGGTCCACCTCACACGTTGGCTAGAATCTCACCACCAGAACCAGCGAGCCATCACCGACCTGGCGAAGATGTTTGTAGCACTCATCGAGGATCTCGATGATGCTGGAATATCACATGGCGACCTCCAGCACGGAAATCTGCTGGTAGCACCCGATAACACCCTGAGACTAGTCGATTACGACGGCCTGTACGTTCCCGCGCTCGCCGGCCTTCAAAGCATCGAAACGGGGCACCGAAATTATCAATCGCCGCTCCGCAGCGCCGACGACTTCGGCCCCACCGTGGATCGATTCTCAGCCTGGGTGATCTATACATCTCTCATGTCACTGGCCGCGGATCCAACACTGTGGACGCAGTTGCACGACCCGCACAGCGAGTATCTGATCCTGGCCGAGGACGACTTTGTGGACCCCGCCAGCTCGGCGCATTTTCCCGCCCTGCTGCATCATGCCGACCCTGCGGTCAGGAGTCTCGCCGGTCGCTTGAGGGATCTGACCAAGAAATCATTGGACGAGCTACCGGACTTGATTTCCACGATCAACCCCGTCGTACAACAGGTCGCACTGCCCGACACACCCGAAGAGGCCTCCACCAAGGTCGAGCCGGGCAGGCCGAAATGGCTCGAGAGTCACCTTTCAAACGACATCGTCAAGCAAAGCTATACGTATCCGAGTGGCGGGCCAGCGTTTCGTGGCAGGCGTGTACGCGAAACTGCCTTGGGATGGCTCGGGCTTCTGAGCTTCCTCATCCCTTCGATCCTCTGGGGACTCGGAATTCTTGGATTCAGCCTTTCAGTGGCCGCCGCCGCAGTCGGGGGATCACTCTTCCTAGGATTTTCGGTTCGCAGCCGATCAATTCGCAGCGAGGTACAGGGACTACACAACGAACAGCAGAGCCTGAAACAACTCTTGGCGCTGGCAAGAGAAGCCTCGACCAAATACGCGGAACTTTCACAAGAGCGGGCGCTCCGGGCCGCCGAGGAGAAAAAGCGCGCCAATGATATTTCCGATCAGCATCGGGAACTGACTCGCCGCCTTCATCAAGCGTACGCGCGCATTGAATCCGAAAGGATCGCCGAGGCGGACCGACTCGCCCAAGAGGTGCTAGATCTGGCCATCGAACAAAACAAATCCGTCTCGGAAATACTCCGCCCCCTCCAACAACCCTGGGTCGATCGACAGTTGCCGCTTTACCCGATCACAAAGGCCCGTCTCTCCGCCCTCACCAAGAGTGATGTTGCCAGGCTTGCAAGTGTCGGCATTCACACTGCCGCGGACTTCACCACCGTGGAGATCGTCAAGAGCGGATCCGCCGCACTGCTCGTCCTCCCCGACGGCCGGACCCTCAAAGTCACCGGTGTGGGACCGCAGAAGGCGAGAATCCTCATGGGTTGGCGCCGTAGCTGCGAAGCGGCGGCGACGAAGTCATGTCCAGTATCCCTACGACCGGAGCAGCTGGCGGAGATCAAAGATCTTTTCGATCCTCTGAAGAGGGACATCGAAGCACGCAAGCAGAGACTCGAACTCGACGTTGAGAGCAAGCGAGAAGACGCCAGGCGCAAACTCGCCGTAGAACGCGAACGCCTGACCGAGCATCACCAGTCCGCTTTGGACACATCGCACGCCCGGCGCCTTGACCATGAACGCGAGCAGGCCGAACTCAGAACATTGGCAGGCGAGTTGCACCACCTTCAGCAATCACAGGAAAGACTCCTGCGGTACGCGCGCAACCTTTCGACCTCCCGCTACCTGCGGTTCCTTTACTTCGGGAAGTGAAGGAACCGGCCCCTGATGAGCCGCCCCGCCCCAGGACACCGTCCCGCCGGCCGGATCCGCGGCTCGGTCGAGGTGCGTGGCCTCGTTCCGGTGGTCCGTACGAAGGATGTGCGGGTGGGTCTGTGGGTTTTGAGGGGTGGGGGTGGGGGGTTCGCATGCGTAGGTTGGAATTGAGGCCACTCTGTGTCGCTGACCTGGTGCTTTGTGGCGTGCTCTGACGATGGAGATGGGGCGGCGCGGATGCGTGACTTGGTGGAGACGGCGCGGCGGTGGGTGGCCGAGGGGCGGGCCGGGTTCTTGGCCCGGCCCGTGACCGAGCAGGGGTTCGGGCCACGGGATCCGGCCGGGGCGGTGCTCGTGGATGCGCGTGGGGAGTGCGTCGGGGCCCTGTACCGGGGGGTGTTCGACGCCGAGCTGGCCGCGGAGGCCGCGGCCATGGGCCCCGGGGAGACCGCGCGGGTGTGCGAGGTTTCCGTCGGGATCGGCGAGGCCGTGGAGGCGAAGCTGACGTGTGGCGGGCAGGCCGAGGTGCTGCTGCAGCCGCTGAGCGCGATTCCCGCCGACTGGTGGGAGCTGCTGGGGCAGGGGGTCGGGGTCGCGCTCGTGACCCAGCTGAGCGAGCGGGCGGACCGGGGCGTCAGCGTGGTGGTACGGGGGGCGGACACGCCCTCCACCGACGCCGAGCGGCGGGCCGGGGAGCTGCTGCGGAGCCGGCGGCCTGGGCGGGACGCGCTGTACGGGGGCTCCGGGCTGGTGCTCGTGGAGGCGTACCCGTCGGCCCCGTACGTGGTCATCGGCGGGGCCGGGGAGCTGGCCGAGGTCATCGAGGCACAGGCCCGGCTGCTCGGGTGGGACGTGAGCACCGTCGTTTCCGCCGGGGAGGCGGAGAAGCTGCTGGAGGCTCGGCGGGACGCCGCCTGTCTCGCCATGCTCAGCCATGACCCGGACTTCGACGTGCCCACGCTGCGCACCGCGCTCGCGCTCGGGATTCCGTACGTCGGCGCGCTCGGTTCCCGCAAGACGACCGCCCGGCGCAACGAGGGGCTCCTCGCGGCCGGAGTGAGCGAGGCGCGGCTGCGGACGGTGCACGGGCCGATCGGCCTGGATCTGGGCGGTCAGACCCCGGCGGAGACGGCGCTGGCCATCTGCGCCGAGATCCTGGCGGTGCTCGGGGGCCGGGAGGTCCGCGGAGTGCGCGACGCGGACGGACCGCTCAAGGGCTAGCCGGGCGGGCCGTTCCCCGCCCTTCCCTGCCGTTTCCCACCGTTTCCCACCATTCCCCGCCGTTTCCCGACCGGCCGAGACGGTGATCGGGTAGAAACGGGGGGTATGCGGGAAAATAGGATGTATGGACACGACTCTGACCTTCCTCGCGTTGGACAGAACACTGACCAACATCGCGTGGTTCCTCGTCGTCGGGATCGCCGTGGTCGGCGTTCTCCTCGGCGGCTTCAAGCTCGGCCAGCGGGTCCGGGCCAATGAACCCCCGCCGCCCACTCCCGAGAGCCAGCCCCACCTGCCGAACGGCGGCGCGGTCTACGAGGTGCGCGAGGAGCGGGACCCCGTGGAGATCCCCGAGGGCGGCCTGCGCCCGCACGAGATGCAGGGCTACGGGAACTTCGGCTCCACCACCTCAAGCCATCCGGAGGAGGTCAGGTCCCAACGGGAGTCCGGCTACAAGCGCGTCGAGGGGCCGGGCCCGCACCCGCAGCCCGGAGCACCGCCCGACTCGGGACGGGGTGCGCACGCCTGACCCCGCGACCACCCCGCGACCACCGGCCCGAACGGCCTGTGACCCGCCCGCCGCGGGTCACAGGTCCGTCCGCAGTCGCAGCACCTCCGGCGGCGGGTGACGGGTCGAGGTGTGGCGGACTTCGGCCGTCAACGGCGGGTCCAGCGGGCGGAAGGGGACCTCACCGAACCCGATGGCCGTGACCGTGGCTCCCCCGGCCGAGCCCTCGGCCCCGGACGCGACCGCCCCGGCCCGGGCGGTCACCGCAGCCGCCACCTCGGCCCGTAGCGCCGCCGTCAGCGGGCTCGACACCAGCGGGGCCCCCTCCCCGACCGGCAGGACCAGGACCAGGGCGAGGGGGCGGCGCGCGGTGCCCGTGTACCCGATGACCGCCGCGTCGCGGACGTCGGTGTGGCGGAGCTTCTGCCAGTCGCGCCGGCCCGCCGGGTAGGCCTGGTCCATCCGCTTGACGACCAGGCCCTCGATGCCGCTGGCGGGCAGGGTCTCGTACCAGGTCGCCGCCAGCTCCGGGTCGGTGGTCATCGGCACCGGCTGGAGCGGTGGCCCCAGCGGCAGCAGCAGGTCGACGAGGAGCGCGCGCCTGCGTTCGTACGGCCGGGCGCGCAGGTCCAGCCCGGCGAGTTCCAGGACGTCGAAGGCCGCGTACGAGGCCGGCAGGGTGTGCGCCAGTACGGCGGCACGCGCGGCCGAGGCGGCCGCCGCGCGGCGCTGCACGAGTGCGAAGTCGGTGCGGCCGGCGTGCCAGACCACCACCTCCCCGTCGAGCACGGTCCCGGCGGGCAACTGCCGGGCCGCGGCGGCGAGATCGGGGAAGGCGTCGGTGACGATGCGGCCGGAGCGGGCCTGGAGGGACACCCCCTCCAGGGTGCGCAGGACGACGAGGCGGTGGCCGTCGAACTTCGGCTCGTAGGCGAGCCCCGGCCCGCGCGGCAGGCTCCGTACGGCGGCGGCGAGCGCGACGGTGATCACGGGAGCCGCCCGGCCAGTCCGGGGTCGAGCAGGGGCCCGAAGAGATCGCCGTCGCGGGCCAGCCGGGGCGGAATGTCGTCGGCGAGGAACAGCAGGTCGGAGGCAGTCCGGCAGGCCTCCACCTCGGCCCACGCGAGCGGGGCGGAGACGGTGGGCAGGGCGCGGGCGCGCAGGGTGTACGGGGCCGCCGTCGTCTTGGCCGCGGCGTTCTGGCTGTGGTCGACGAAGACCTTCCCGGCGCGCAGCGCCTTGGTCATCCGGTGCACCACGAGGTCGGGGAGCGCGCGCTCGGCCTCCTGGGCGAGGGTCTTCGCGTACGCCGACACGTGCTCGGAAGGGGTCGGCTCCAGCGGGACCGCCAGGTGGAGGCCCTTGGACCCGGAGGTCTTGGCGCAGGCGTGCAGCCCGTCGGCGGCGAGGCGGTCGCGCAGCCAGAGGGCGGCCGCGCAGCACTCGACGACGGTGGCGGGCGGGCCGGGGTCGAGGTCGAGGATCAGGCGGTCGGCGAGGGCGGGGGCGCCGGCCGGCCACTGGGGCGTGTGGAACTCGACGACGAGGTTGGCCGCCCACATGAGGGTGGCCATGTCGGCGACGACCACCTGTTCGGCCCGCAGGTCTTCGGAGCGGGGAACCGGGGTGGTTTTCACCCAGGCGGGGGTACCGGGCGGCGGGTTCTTCGTGAAGAAGAGCTGGCCGTCCGGGCCGTCGGGATAGCGCAGGAACGACACCGGCCGGTCGTGGACGTGGGCCAGCAGCGAGGGCGCGACGGTGGCGTAGTAGTGCAGCACCTCGCCCTTGGTGAAGCCGGTCCCGGGGTACAGGACCTTGTCGAGATTGCTGAGCGCGATGCGACGCCCCTCCACCATCGTGATCGGCGTCATACGATGAGACTGCCACGAAACAGGAGGAACCGTGCGATCCATATGGAACGGGGCGATCTCCTTCGGCTTGGTCAGCATTCCGATCAAGCTCGTGAACGCCACCGAGAGTCACTCGATCTCCTTCCGCCAGATCCACCTCGGCGACGGCGGACGCGTCCGCTACCGCAAGGTGTGCGAGCTGGACGGGGAGGAGGTGCCGACCGCCGAGATCGGCAAGGGGTACGAGGAAGCCGACGGATCCGTCATCCCCATCACGGACGAGGACCTGGCGCAGCTGCCGATCGCGACGGCGAGGACGATCGAAATCGTCTCGTTCGTGCCGGCCGATGAGATCGATCCGTTGCAGATGGACGCGGCGTACTACCTCGCGGCGAACGGGGCGACGGCGTCCAAGCCGTACACCCTGCTGCGGGAGGCGCTGAAGCGGAGCCGGAAGGTGGCCATCGCGAAGTACGCGCTGCGGGGGCGGGAACGGCTGGGCATGCTGCGGGTGGTCGGCGACGTGATCGCGATGCACGGTCTGCTGTGGCCGGACGAGATCCGGGTACCGGAGGGTGTCGCGCCGGAGGGGAAGATATCGGTACGGGAGGCCGAACTGGACCTGGCGGACGCGCTGATGGCGACGTTGGGGGAGGTGGAGATGGCTTCGCTGCGCGACGACTACCGCGAAGCGGTGGAGGCGATGATCGCGGCGAAGGCGGGTGGTTCCGGTGGCGGCACGGTGGCCGCGGCGGCTGCCGAGCCGACCGGGGGTCAAGTCATCGACCTGATGGCGGCGTTGGAGAACAGCGTGCGGGCGGCGAAGGCGTCTCGGGCCGGGGGTACGGGGCCCGGCCGGGCGGAGGAGGTCGCGGAGGTGACCCCTCTCCGTCGAAAGCGGGGGCCTGCGGCCGGGGGTACGGGGGCGGGGGCTGCGGCTCCGGCTGCGGCTCCGGCTGCGCCGAAGGCTGCCGGCGGGAAGAAGTCGACGGCGTCGGCGGCTGCCGCGAAGAAGAAGCCGGCGGCGGCGAAGAAGACCACTTCGGCGGGTGCGGCTACCGCTACCGCGAAGAAGGCAACGCCCCCGCGCAAGCGGTCCTCCGCGTGAGCCCGGGCCCTGCGGGGCCTGTCCCCGACCCGCCCTTCCACCGTTCCCCGGGCGCTGCCCGGACCCGGTCCTCAAACTCCCCCAGCTACCGCTGGGAGGTGCCCCCGGGACGGGCTGAAGGC